>DALYDW010000116.1:0-1152 GCA_031972915.1 bacterium | reverse complement strand
CGTTGTTCAAGGATAGAAAAACCCGGGGGTAGATGGGTGATTTCTTGTTTGATTTTTTCCTGCAAGCTGGGGGCGGGTTCGGGCAGGGCCATAACCTGTACGGTGACGTTAGGCACGAATCGGTCGACCGCGCTAAAAAAGCGTAAGGTGGCTCGAATGGGGCCTGGTGTGATGGAGCGGGGTGCGAAGCTCCATTTTGGGTTGGGGCTGGAAATTTTGAAATCGGCTAGAGATTCGCTGAAGGTTTGTTCCAAGACTTGAGTCAAAGCGAGCCGTGGACTCATGCGTTGAGGAAATCCCGTAAACGTCATTAGTATCGATATCAGAAGACTCAAGACCCCGAGGCGTTTCATGGCAGTAGGCCGTAACTTTGGATCACCCGACGAAAGTTTTCCCGATGGCTAGAGTCCATGGAAGTCAAGGGAAGGCGAAATTCGTCTTGAATTTTTCCCATCATAGCGAAGGCTGTTTTTACCGGGATAGGGTTGGTTTCCCAGAATAAGGCTCGGTTGATTTCTGCCAGATGAAAGTGAATCTTTCGGGCCTCATCCCATCGGCTTTGTTGGGCACATTCCATCATGTCCGCGCAAAGTCGGGGCAGTAAATTGGCCGTTACCGAAATGGCACCACAAGCACCGAGGGCCAACATGGGGAAGGTAAGAGCGTCTTCTCCTGAAAGGACGGCGAAGTTTTCGGGGCATTCTTCTAAAATACGGGAGACTTGTTCCAGCGAGCCGCTGGCTTCTTTTACGCCGAGGATTAAATCTAGTTTGGCCAAGCGAGCCATGGTGGTGGGATTCATGTTGATGCCGGTGCGACCGGGAATATTGTAGAGCACAATGGGAAGATCTACGGCTCGGGCGATGGCCTCGAAATGACGGTAAAGTCCCTCTTGAGTGGGTTTGTTGTAGTAGGGGTTGATTTGCAGAGTTCCATCGGCGCCGGATTTTTTTGCGTGGCGGGTGAGGCGAATCGCTTCTTCGGTGGAGTTAGAGCCGGCGCCGGCCAAAACCTTGGCGCGGCCCTTGGCGACTTCCAAGGTGAGGTCGACGACGCGGTCGTGTTCTTCGTGAGACAGAGTGGCCGATTCTCCGGTGGTTCCGCAAGGGACGAGAACTTGGGTTCCCGCTTGGATTTGTTCTTCGATGAGGA
>DALYDW010000115.1:982-7380 GCA_031972915.1 bacterium | reverse complement strand
CGGAGAGCTCCTGGTAAGAAAGCACGGACAACTGAGGGAATTCCATTTCGATAATTTTGCGAAAGTAACGCCGAATCTCGGCCGTAGTCAAAATCACTGGTGGCCGAGCCCCCGGGGGGAAGGGGTGGGAGGCGATTTCCTTACCCACGGCCTCCACGATCTCCTGTGTGGTCTCGGGCTCCAAAGCCAAATAATTGCCTTTTTCTGTAGAACGAATGGCGTTGCGGACCAAATCTTCGATCTCAGGATCTAGCAGATAGACCGCCAAGGTATTGGAATGCCCCGCATACTTATGGGTGATATAGCGCCGCAAACCAGCCCGAATATGCTCGGTGAGCATCAGGGTATTGCGCTCCACCTCGGCCCATTGAGCCAAAGTAGAAAAAATCGTTTTGAGGTCTCGAATGGCAATTTCTTCCTGGATCAAGCGCTGAAAGATCTCACTCAATTGCAGCACGGTAATAACCTTAGGCACCAATTCCTTTACCAAGGCTGGATGACTTTTTTCCAACTCACTGAGGATATTTTGAATTTCTTGAAGACCTAAGAACTCGTGGGCGTGCTTTCGCAAAATATAAGACATATGAAGAATAAGGTATTCCGCGGTGTCCCACATACGAAATCCAGCCTGGACTGCCACGTCTCGATATTGCTCAGAAATCCAAGTCACGATGGAACCGTCGATGGGATGAATCGTTTCGGTTCCTTCGATGTTAAAGAGGGAAAGCTGTTCTAGGGGTTCGCCCACCAAGATGCAACCGCGATACACCCGCCCCTTGGCAACGGGGACTTCGTTGATATTAATGACGTAGGATTCGGGCTCCATGTCGACATTTTGGCCACGCACCTGAATACCGGGAAAATTGACCCCTAGCTCGTAATAAAGCCCGTGCCGCAACAGGGGAATTAGCTCGTTGATAAAACGCCCCCCGTCTTGAGAGTCGTCGACAAAGGGAATAATCACCTCACCTACTTCTAGAGAAATGGGAGAAGGCATTAAAAAGGGCAATACATCGCCATGCTTTTCTACGGCTCGCTTGATCACTTCTTCTTTGGGAACCTCGGCAATTTCTTGTTCTTCTACTTTTTTGCCCTTTTTGAGATAAAAGGCGAGCGCGCCCATGACCCCTGCCAGCACGAAGAAGGGCACCTTGGGGAGGCCAGGAATCAAGGCCAAAAGTAAGAGGATGCCCCCTGCAATGACAATAGCCTTAGGATAGGCAGTCACCTGTCCCACAATATCTCGACCTAAATTGGACTCTTTACTCTCCGAGGCCACGCGGGTCACCACCACACCGGCCGCCACCGAGATAATCAGTGCTGGGATTTGGGAAACCAAACCATCTCCGATGGAAAGAATGCTATAAGTTTGAATGGCCTTCTGGAGCTCCATATCGCGAAGCAAAATACCGATAATGAGGCCTCCGACGATATTAATCAGGGTAATGATGATCCCGGCAATCGCGTCCCCTTTGACGAACTTCATGGCTCCGTCCATGGCACCGTACATTTGGGATTCGCGCTGCAATACCTCGCGACGCTCCATGGCCTGTTCCATATTGATGATGCCCGCTCGCAAGTCAGCGTCGATGCTCATTTGTTTTCCGGGCATGGCGTCGAGGGTAAAACGAGCCCCCACTTCGGAAACGCGCTCAGCACCCTTGGCGATGACGATAAAGTTCACCAAGGTGATGATGATGAAGATAATGCCCCCCACAACGTAGTTACCGCCCACGACAAAACTTCCGAAGGCGTGGATCACCTCTCCAGCGTCACCGGTGGCCAAGACCAAACGAGTTGAAGAAATATTTAAGGCAAGTCGAAACAGGGTTGTGATGAGGAGAATCGTGGGAAAGGAGGCTATCTTCAGCGCATCGGAAATATAGAGGGCCACCAATAAGATCAAAATACCGATGGTAATGTTGATAGTGAGCAGAATATCGAGCAACCAAGTCGGAAGAGGAATGATAATCATTCCCAAGACGGCGATCACTAAAAGCGCCAAGACCAAGTCGCTATATTTGTTGATGATCTCGTTGAGACTGCCCAAGCTTTTCATGAAAGGCACCTAATGAAGCGCAGTTGCTAGGTTCGATATTCGGCGTTGATTTTCACATATTCGTAGGTGAGATCACTAGTTAAAATCCGAGCGCTGCCTTTTCCTTGATTGAGGTGAACGAGCACCGTGAAGCGCTGATTTTTCATGACCTTGTGGGCTTTTAGTTCTTGCCCAGAACCCACGGGCAACCCGCGACGCACCAGCGCCACAGGGCCGTAAAAGATATCGACGCAACTGGGGTCGAAAGTTTCTCCCGAATATCCCAAGGCACAAAAGACCCGCCCCCAGTTGGGGTCCTCACCAAAAAATGCCGTCTTCACCAATTGAGAACGCCCAATGGCATAGGCCACCCGCCTTGCCGAGGCGTCGTTACGGGCACCCTGTACCTCAATGGTGACTGCCTTCGTCGCGCCTTCTCCATCTAAAATCATTTGGGTGGCCAGAGAATCACACACTTCAAACAAGGCGGTCTCCCAAGGCTTCCACGCCGGAGATCGGGTCGTCAGACGCAAACCCGAACTTCCATTGGCCAAAAGTAAGGCTGTATCGTTAGTGGATTGGTCGCCATCGACAGTAATGGAATTGAAGGTCTCACCCACAATGCGACGAAATAGCTTTTTCATGGCACCCAGGGGCAAATCAACATCGGTCAAGACATAAGCCAACATAGTAGCCATATTGGGCTCGATCATGCCGGCACCCTTGGCCAGACCCGTGACGTGAAAGGGCTTACCTTGGTATTCTCCCCGAACCTGATGGAGCTTTAAAGTGCGGTCAGTGGTCTGAATGGCGCGCAGGGCCTCCAGCAAATTTTGCGGCCCCAGAGCGGCACAGGCCTTCGGCAAGGCCTCGAGAATTTTTTCGACGGGCAAAGGCACGCCGATCTTTCCTGTAGAACTCACTAAAACCTGATCGGAGTTTATCTTCAAGAGCCGCGCCGCCGCCTGTGCGGTTTGCTTCACGTGTTTCAAGCCTTGGGGTCCCGTAACCGCATTGGCGTTTCCTGAGTTGACCACCACGGCCTGCAAGACCCCCTTGCGGATCACGCTCTGCCCGTAGAGAACAGGGGCTGCCTTGAGACGATTGGTCGTAAAACAAGCCACCGCCTTGGCGGGAACTTCGCTCACGATCATGGCCAAGTCTTTTTTTCTTTTACCTTTGATTCCAGCCGACACACCCGAAAAAAGGAAACCAGGCACGTCACCACCGCGAAGCGAAGGCGCGGTGGCCTCCGAGGAAATAGCAGAAGAGGATTTTGATTTTTTTTTAGCTACCATGGCACTTCTTATATTTTTTACCACTGCCACAGGGGCAGAGGTCATTGCGCCCCACCTTGGGCTGAACATGTTGAACCGCACCCGTCACCGAAGCCTGGACTCCCGAGGCCACCCGACGGGGGGCCGGAGCAGAAGCCTGTGGTGCCGCTTGCGGACTCAAGGCTTCTGGGAAGGCCGAAACCTCTTGATGAGTTTCGGAAAGCACCGGGGGCAAAGGGGGCGCGATGGGGGCCGCCTTTTGCTCTTCGACTTCTACTCGAAAGAGTTTCTGTAAGGTATCTAAGGCGAAACTCTGCATCATTTCTTCGAACATCGTGTAACCTTCGCGCTTATAGGCTACAACAGGATCTTCTTGGGCATAACCCCGAAGCCCCACACCTTCTCTTAGGTGATCCATGCTCAACAGGTGATCTTTCCAAAGCGCATCTAAGGTCTGCAGCATCAAGACCCGCTCGATATAGCGGGTCAAAGCCTCACCAAAACGATTTTCCCTAGCTTCGTAAGCATCGATTGCATGGTTATACAACCACTCACCCACAAGGTCGGGAGTTAGATCTTTGTTTTTTAAATCATCGGAAGCAAGGTGGAGGTCAAAAATCTGAAAGGCACGCTCCACCAAAGGAGCTAGATCATAATCGCCGTCGCTGCTCTCTGGACGGTACTCTTGAGACACCTGATCCACCACTCGGTCGACCAAGTCGAGCACCTTGTCTTTGAGGTCTTTGCCTTCCAAAATTTCCTTACGTAGAGCGTAAACGGTTTTACGCTGCTGATTCATTACATCGTCAAACTCGAGAACATTTTTGCGGATGCTAAAGTTATGGTCTTCGACTTTTTTCTGAGCATTCTCAATGGCCCGAGTGATCCAGGGATGATAGATGGGTTCGTTCTCATCCATTTTGAGCCGATCCATCATGCGCGAGATGCGATCTGAGCCAAAGATCCTCATCAAGTCGTCCTCGAGGCTGATAAAAAACTGGCTGGCTCCCGAATCTCCCTGACGCCCGGCACGTCCTCGCAACTGGTTATCAATGCGACGACTCTCATGGCGCTCGGTACCCAAAATAAACAGACCACCCGCCTCGCGAACCTTGATTTTTTCTTCCTGACAAACACGCGTGAATTCTTCGAGGGCCCTTTGAAATTCTTCCTCGCTAGCCTCATGCCCCACCTTAGCCTTGGCGAGAAACTCCGGATTTCCACCTAAAAGAATATCTGTACCTCGCCCGGCCATATTGGTGGAAATAGTCACCGCACCATAGCGGCCCGCTTGAGCGACGATTTCGGCTTCACGCTCATGCTGCTTAGCATTGAGCACATGATGCTTAATACCCCGTCGCTGCAGCATTCCGGAAAGCACCTCAGACTTTTCGATGGAGATGGTACCCACCAAAACGGGCTGTCCCGCCTTATGTAATTCTTCGATCTTGTCGACGACAGCCTTAAATTTGATACCCTCATTTTTATAAATCATGTCGTGTTGGTCAGTACGACGCATGGGCTGATTGGTAGGTACCACCATCACTTCTAGGTTGTAGATTTTGGCAAATTCAGGAGCCTCTGTGTCAGCCGTACCCGTCATGCCACCCAACTTTTCATACATCCGAAAATAATTTTGAAAGGTGATGGTTGCCAACGTTTGGTTTTCGTTTTCTACCTTGACCCCCTCTTTGGCTTCCACCGCCTGATGCAAACCATCGCTCCATCGGCGTCCCTGCATGAGACGTCCGGTAAACTCATCGACGATGACAACCTCTCCATTGGCCACCACATAATCGACATCGCGCTTAAACAAAACATGGGCCTTAAGGGCCTGATTGACATGGTGAAGAATCTCGATGTTTTTAGGATCAAAGAGATTATCAACCTGAAGAAGCCGCTCGACATGGGCCACCCCCTCTTCTGTAAGGATGACCGTTCGGGCCTTTTCGTCGACGGTATAATCTTGCTCTTTTTTCAAGTGGGGAAGAATCGTATTGATGCGGTAATACTTGTCGGTGCTCTCCTCCGAGGGACCGGAAATAATGAGAGGGGTTCTCGCCTCGTCGATCAAAATGGAATCGACCTCGTCGACGATGGCGAAATGCAATGGCCGCTGCACCATGGCTTCGACACTAAACTTCATGTTGTCCCGTAGATAATCAAATCCAAACTCATTATTGGTACCGTAGGTGATATCGGCCCGGTAGGCCTGCTGGCGCTGTTTATCGTCGAGGCCGGGAACGATCACTCCAACGTCCATCCCCAAAAATCCATAAACCTGCCCCATCCATTGGGAATCGCGACGAGCCAAGTAGTCATTGACGGTGACCACATGCACTCCCTTACCCTGTAAGGCATTGAGATAAACCGGCAAGGTGGCCATGAGGGTTTTTCCTTCCCCCGTTTTCATTTCAGCAATTTTACCTTGGTGCAACACCATGCCACCGATCAACTGCACATCGAAATGTCGCATTTTCAAAATGCGCCGCGATGCTTCTCGCACCACCGCGAAGGCCTCGGGCAACAAGCTGTCTAAGGATTCTCCTTAGGAGAGTCGCTCCTTAAACCGCTGAGTCTGGGCAGCCAGGGTCGCATCGTCCATAGCCTCCATCTTAGCCCCCAGCGAATTGATCTGAGCCACCCAGGGTGTAAGCTTTTTAAGATCCCGATCGTTTTTACTGCCAAAGATTTTTTTTGCGATATTTCCCAGCATGATGGCTTCAACTCCCAAAGACGATTTGGTGTTATTGCGAGAAGTCTCCTGCTACGTAAGTCTCTCCACAATGTCAAACGAAGGAGCGACCTAGCTCCGGAGAACTTTAGGAAATAACGGTGATGGACCAGACAAAACTACTCGAGAATGTAGTTCATGGGATCGGTGGGAATTCCGTCAACGTGAACTTCGTAATGGAGATGGGGGCCTGTAGAAGAGCCTGTAGAACCCACGGCAGCGATTTTTTGACCTCGCTTAACGACATCACCCTCCGAAACAAACAGGCTAGAATTGTGCCCGTAGAGCGTAGTGACCCCGTATCCGTGATCTAAAACAACGGCATTGCCATAGCCACCTTTCGAACCTG
>DALYDW010000115.1:0-972 GCA_031972915.1 bacterium | reverse complement strand
GCATGCGAACTCCACCCCCCCACGGGGAATAGCGATAGCCAAAACCCGAGGTCAACCAGCCCCGTACCGGCCACAAACTTGGACTTGATGCCCAAAAGGCCAAGCTGTTTTCTTTAACCTCGTAAACCTCGTTAACCCGCAACTCTAAGTTAGCCGCAAACTCGTAAAGTTCGTCGAGCTTAAGAGACAACTTGTCGTCGAATTGCTCGTCAAATTTACCCTCGCGCCAATCCCGGGCCAAAGAACGCGAAGCCATTTTAGGCATTTTATGTACTCGAGACAAAAACTCACCGAGGTCTTCTTGTTCGGTCACCGGCCCTACCCCCATATTGAGCTTGCCGCTCTCTACTCCAATGGAAGACTCGAGCTTTTCAGTAAATTTTTCGATGCGCTCAATGGTCCCCTCGAGAGCGCTAATCTTAGAAACCAAACGAGCTCGCTCATGCTGTAAGGAGGCCAATACGGTGGCGTCCCCTTTTTCGGATTTGGATCGATAGTAGAGAAAACCCCAAGTCATGACGGTGGAAAAAACAAGAAACACAGCAAAAAAAGCCCCCAAAATTCGGAGGACGGTGGGGCTAAGGGTAATCTCCCGCACCTTGGGAGTTGCAGAGGATCCGGTAATTGAATTCTGTAGTTTTGTTTTCATGCGGTATTCAGTGAACCCGAGCCACCGCCAATTTAAATCGAGAAATCGGCGTTCGCTAAATCTATTGTGGCTTCTATCGAGAGAAGCTCGGGCTGTTCTGGGTTATCGGCAGAGATGCCGAAAAGTCTTCTCCTAAATTGCAAGTGTGTCCAGAGGGGCGGAAGGTAGCAGAGGGGGGCGGGTGTGTCAAGACTTAGGAGGGAGGAAAAAAACTAAGCAATTTCATCTACTTGCACTAAGACGACCGTAATATTGTCATCTCCGCCCCGACTATTGGCTTTTCGGATCAACTCTTCGCAAGATTCTTTAAGATCATGATTAAT
>DALYDW010000114.1:1114-7577 GCA_031972915.1 bacterium | reverse complement strand
ACGTGGGAGATCGGGAACGCTATCTCTGCGATGCAGTTCGTCTTCTCGAAGATCATCCGCGCATTCGAGTCATTTCTCTCTCCCATTTTTACGAAACGGAGCCCCTCACCCTCAACGGCGAGCGGCAAAACTGGTATCTCAACTGTGCTCTTAAATTAAAGACAACCCTCAACGCGATTCAGCTGTTCCGTGTCCTTGAAGATATTGAAACCCTCTTGGGGCGAGTCCGTTTCCAAAAATGGGGGCCCCGCACCATTGACCTCGATCTTCTCTTCTTCGATGACGAAATCATCCGCACCCAGCACTTAACCGTGCCTCACGCCCAATTGCATCAACGGCGCTTCGTGTTAGAACCTTTGGCCGAAATCGCCCCCAATTGGATTCACCCAGTCAAAGGAGTCTCCATTCGAGCCTTGCTCAAGGAGCTTAAAGACAATAAAAAAATTCATCCCCTCTACAAGTTTCAAATGAGTCACCTGCCCGACGGCATCTTTAAAACTCCAGCCAAAGAGCTTCTCTGAACATCATGGGCCGTTTGTTATTATTTTTTTTCCTCGCTCTCTATGGCCTTTACCGCGTTCGACGTTGGATGCGTCGAATTCACCCCCACACCTACGCTTCAAAAGGCTTCGAGGGCTTTCAACATTCCCCAAAGCAAATCGACGAAATGAAGCAATGCCCTAGCTGTCAAACCTATCATCCAAGAAGCACAAGCCTAGAAAAGAAGGGGCTTTACTTTTGCGGAAGGCAATGCGTAGAGGCTTACGAAAAAGGGATGAATTCATGAAATTTTTTATCGACACCGCCGACATCGGAGAAATCCGCGAAGCCCATGCTATGGGCATTTTAGATGGGGTGACGACCAACCCTTCATTGGTCGCAAAGACCGGGAAAAAATTTCGTGATGTCCTCGAGGAAATCGTCGGCTTGGTCGATGGACCTATCAGCGCCGAAGTCGTGAGTACCGATGCCCCGGGCATGCTCAAAGAAGCGACCGAGTACGCCAAAATTCATAAAAATATCGTCATCAAATTACCCATGACCCTAGAGGGACTCAAGGCCCTCAAGGTGTGCACCGAAAAAAATATTCCCACTAACGTCACCCTGGTGTTTCAGTCCAACCAAGCTCTTCTAGTGGGAAAGATTGGTGCCACCTACGTCAGCCCCTTCGTGGGACGCCTAGACGACATTTCCATAAACGGCATGGACCTCATTCGCCAAATCAAGACCATTTACTCAAATTATAATTTCTCTACCCAGATTCTAGTGGCTTCCATTCGCAATCCCATTCACCTCCAAGAAGCCGCCTTAGCTGGAGCTCATGTGGCCACCCTTCCCTTTTCGGTCATTCAGCAATTAGTCAAACATCCTCTCACCGATACCGGGCTCGAACGTTTTCTTAAAGATTGGAAACAGGTTCCTCAATGACGGACTCTCCCTACTCCATCACAGAGTCAGGGTTCTCAACTCCTCCGAGCAAAAAAAACGGTCGTTCTCGTTGGGCAGTGGGATGTTTTTCCACACTGCTGGGGCTCTCTCTTCTCACCGTAGGGGGCTTGGCGGGATTCTGGCATACCCTAAAAAACGCAGGACCTTTCTCCGATAAAGTTGTGACTTGGTCCTACCAACATCTCGCAAAACCCAACATTGCCAACCGACTTCCCGACTCTTGGACCGAAGAAAAAAAGCAGAGTTTTCTCACCATGACCGATACGACCTTGCAAGACTATCTCGCCCTACCCCAGGCCGAAAAACGCTTGCTCCTCGAAGAGGCCTTCCACGCAGCCTATGCACTCTCTCAAAATCAGGTTCTTCCCCCTGGAGCCTTAACACACCTTTTGCCCTTTATCGAAAGCCACTGGGAACGCTTTCAAGAAGCTTCCGATCCCAGCCCCTACTAAAAACAGGGACCATCTCACCCAAGTAGCTTAGATAAAACCGCAAGTCTTCCTTACACAGGAAACGGCAGCCCTAGAGTTAAAAAAATAAAATCGGTTTTTGTGGAAGAAATGCAGCTAACCTTGGGAAGAGCCCGCTGCCTTAAGCGATAGTCCTAAAACAAATTGGGCCACAGGTTCGTCACCAAATTGTTTGGGACAATAAGCGGTAATGTGAAGGGGACGAGTAACCCGTTTGCCCGTGCGCAAGGTTTCGGCCACCTGATCTTGAATTTTTTTACCATCGTGACAACGGAAATGGACATCCCCTTCGGGACGCTTTAAAAAATCCGCGTGAAAGTCTTTAAAAACCAAAACCACTTTTTTCTTACTGCGTCGAATCGCCTCAAGGGCGATAAGACCTCCGGCACAATCGGCGCCCACCGCCAGGGTTCCAAAATACATGGATCCCAGGTGATTTCGAGTCCAACGATTGAGGGGAATTTTTATCTCGCATTCGTCTCCGTCGATTTTTAAAACACTGGGACGCACAAAGGCGATGAGAGGAATCTTCGCTATAGCGTAAAGCCAGAGGCTTAAGGTGGGTTTCAGTAAGGCCATGGGCCCTTGTGACATAAGGCCTGGGAAAAAGGCAAGTCCTGCCCTCAAGCGATTCGATGTTTTTTGGGATTTTATTTTAAGATTTTATTTTAAATACCTTCCTCAAAAAGGAACCCCTATGGCCCATCTCCCCAGTGTCGCTCAAGTGTTAGATTTTCTGAATACCCTGGCCCCACCTCCACTCGCCGAACCTTGGGATAACGTCGGCCTTCAACTGGGCCACCCCGATGAAGAAGTTTCCGGAATTCTCGTCGCCCTCGATGTCACCGAGGCCGTGCTTTGGGAAGCCGTGCAACACAAGGCCAATCTGATACTCACTCACCACCCCTTGTTCTTTCGTCCCATCTCCGCACTCAATGACTCGAGCGTAGCACAACGATTGATCCGACTCGGGGCACAAATGGCTGTCCATATTGCTTGCTTTCATACCAATCTGGATTCCGCCGCCGAAGGCCTCAACCAAAATCTAGCAAAACGCTTGGGACTTAAAAATATCCACCCGCTTATTGCCCATCCACAATATCCTGGTGCCGGCATGGGACGCCTGGGACAAACCCCAAGGCCAACGAATCTCTTCCAATTGTTGAAAAAAATAGGAGAACTCTTTGGTAAAACTTGCATTCCTTACGCGGGAGACTTGCATCGCCCCATTCGCAAGGTAGCCGTAGTCACCGGAAGTGGTGGAGCCTATTTTCAAGAGGCCCATCGCTCGCAAGCCGATGTTTTGATCACGGGAGACGTTAAATATCATCACGCCCTCGATGCCACCGCCGAAGGCATCGCTCTGGTGGATTTAGGACATTTCTCTGGAGAAATCGCCATGGTGGCTTGGATGGCCCAAAAGCTTCAATATTGGCTTAAGAAAAAACGCTATACCCTCGAGGTTTGGCAAACCCAGGCTCAAGAAGACCCGATTCGTTTTTGGCAGACGGAGGCTTTTTGCGCTTCCTCTCCAAAGCGTCCACGTAGAAAAAGTTCTCCGGCTAAAAAACAATAGATCTTCTTCAAAACAAGTGCTTAGCTGGGTAAGTTAGATCCAAATATCACAAAAATAGCGCGAACGACTCCCATGGGAAAAGTACACGACATTTTAACCAAGACCATGCACACCGCCGGCGGAGTCGTCGAAAAGGTAGCCGAGACCTTCAGTAAATCTTCGACCAAAAAAAAACCTCTTACCTCAAGTCGACGTACCGGGGTGACCGACGAAGAAGGTCAAGACTTTGCCTCCATCTCGTGGGACGAACGTCATATTCAGTCTCTGCTTTCTGGAGCCGAGCGGGCTCAAGTTTTTTCTCTCATCCCCAACCTGGTGCAGAAGCGCTCCTTGCACCTCAACCCCGCCGGAGTAGATTACATTCCTCTAATTCTCAAACGAGGGGGCGAGGATTGCTTTGAGTTAGACGTGGCTCGTTCCTCTGTCCATAACGAGGGGCCCCAAGTTCGGCAATATCCCTTTGCCCGCGGCAGCGTGGAGAAACTTCCTTTCAAAGATCAAAGCTTCGACTTTATCCTCTATCCCTCGGCCCTGGCCTGGCGCTCCGACCTTCCCAACCTGATCCCAGAAATGACTCGGTGCCTTAAAGATAACGGCCGTTGCGTGCTCTCCACGGTACATCCCTACTTCGAATATCTTATGAATCCGCGAGGCGGCTTTCGCAAAAATATGAGTTCGCTTTTTACACTCTTCAAACAAAATGGCCTTTTCGTCGATGAACTTAAAGAAGCCACGTTGGAAGAGGCCATGCGCACCACCTCACTGCCTAACAACTTAAACCAAGAGTTGCGCAAATTTCAGGGAATGCCAGTGGTTCTTCTCATGCGCGGTATCCTCATCAAAAAGAAAAAGGCTTAGGCCCATGAAAGAAGCCTTCACTCCACCCCCGGGTTCTCGAGAACGAGTTCATACAAAAACTACAACCGACAAAATCGAAATGCGATTGTTGGAGATGCTCTTCAAGCTTCCAGTTCTGGCGAATCCGGTGGGCAACTACGTGCCAGTCGTCACTGTGGGAAAACTGCTTTATCTTAGCGGACAACTTCCTATGAAAGACGGTTCCTTGGGTGCCTTTCAAGGTCGTTTAGGCCGAGAAATCTCCGTGGAAGCCGGTCAAAAGGCCGCCAAACAATGCACACTCAACGCCTTGGCCCACCTCAAACGAGAATTGGGCAGTCTAGATAAGGTGAAAAGAGTCGTGAAACTTACGGGTTTCGTCGCGGGAATGCCCGGTTTTTCCCAACAAGCACAAGTGCTCAATGGAGCTAGCGATTTTTTGGTAGAACTCTATGAAGAATCGGGCAAGCACGCGCGTTCTGCGATAGGGGTTACCGACCTACCCTTAGGAGCCTGCGTAGAAATCGAATACATTTTTGAAATGAAATAGAAGATCTAAAAAGACGCCGTGAGTTTTTTTTCAAAAATGTAATCGATCTTGCGAGCCAAAGAAGCCAAATGAAAGGGTTTCGTGACATAATCGTCTGCCCCGTATTCGAGGGCCTGACGACGATCAGACTGATTATCTTTGGCCGAAAGCATGAGTATTTGCAACGATCGAGCCGGAAAGTGTTCCCGAATTTTTCGACAAATTTCGATACCACTGATCCTGGGCATCATTACGTCTAAAATCACTAAGTCAGGAGAAAAATTTTCCACCGCTTCCAGAACTTGATCCCCTCCCTCCAAACTCAAAACCGCAAAGCGGGGCGCGCTCAACATGCGCTCTAAAATCTTTCGAATTTGAGGATCATCGTCGATGATGAGAATTTTTTGTTTTTCATCCATGCAATTTCTTTCCTCGTTTCCGACAAGAAATTCTACAACTTTAGCATCGCAAAATTTCTTGACCTCACCCTGGGGCTCCATTAGGCCACAACTGATTTAACGTGATGCCTCTTGCGAATAACTCGTTTCATTCACGTTTCAACAAAAAAATCAATTCAGCCAAAAATCAGCTCTGACCTGAATTATTAAAGATATAACTAAGGAGAGTATCCCATGAAGTATCTCAAACCCCTGGCCCTCGGCGCTGCCCTGACAGCCTTGCTGAGCGCTGGATCCGTCCAAGCTGCCGAGTCCGCGGCTGGCGGCCTAGAATTTAGTGGTAACGTTACCATCGTTACCGGTTGGCAACACGACGACGGCGCGACCATCGACTTTGGAAGCTGTTCACTGGGCGTCGGTGTTATCGGTTGTAATGACGCCGACTCGGCTCTCTCCGGAACCGGCGGCCTTGGCGACTTCCGCGGCCTCGGCTTGCCCAATCGCGATACCTTCAATTTTTACGTCGATGAGGTAGAACTCGACCTACAAAAAAGCTTCGGCGAAAACATTCGCATCCGTGCCGACTTAGATTTTGGACGTTTCTTAAGCGGAACCCCCAATATCGGCGGAGCCAATTCCATCATCGAGCAAGCCTACGTCACCGCGAATATTCCCGTAGGGAACGGCGCCGAGTTCCTGATCGGGCGCTTTAACGCTCCCATCGGTTACGAGGCCGTGGACCGCATCAACAACGTCGCCATCAGCTTCTCCAATATTTATCGCTACATTCGCCCTCATAATTTGACGGGTGCCAAGCTGTACTATGCCTTCAGTGACAAGTTTGATTGGAATGTCTACTTGGTTAACAACCTCGCCGATACCTTCAGCTTCGCTGCCGGTACCGATAGCGCGATTCCTTCTTGGGGAACCCGCTTCGGCTTTACCTTCGGTGAAGAAGGTCAAGAGAGCACCCTAGGCTTGAGTTACGCCGGTGGGCCCGAGGCCTTTGGTAACAATGCCCATCTAACCCATATCTTCGATTTGGACTTCATGCTGCGCGTCACCGAAAAGTTTTTGCTGGCCGGTGAAATTGCCTACCGCCAAGACAACACAGGATACATCCCCTACACTGGGGCACCCTCTCTGTTGGGAATCAACAACCAAAAAGTCTGGGGAGGCAACCTGCTCATGGACTACGCCCCTA
>DALYDW010000114.1:0-1104 GCA_031972915.1 bacterium | reverse complement strand
GCATGAACGAGCAGGTCAATGGCTTTACGGTGGGCGCTGGATACGAAATCATCGAAGACGCCAAGTTTAAAATCGAGTACCGGCTTGATTGGCGTCATTATGCTGCGACCGGAGCAGCGACCTACGCACCTCTCGTCGGAGCTGATGGAGACACCAACTCGACCTCAAACTCCATCGCCGCTGAGTTCGCTTACCAGTTCTAGGCTTGTCAGACTGCCTACATTTATCTTTGCGATCGTTTTCTCGGGACGCCTTATGGCGTCCCTTTTTTTATTCAGGATCCCGAGATATCGCGGAAACACTGCCTAAAATAACGCCTCACGCCCAAAATCCAGGCAAGCCAACACCCTCTCTTTTTTTCTCAAACTCCAGAAGGCTTGCAAAATCAGCCTATTTTGCGCGTCAGGTTCAGGCACGAGCCTTGCATTTACGCCCAACAGCTCAATGGGAAACAGTAAATTGTTCCCCCCTTAGCGTCCCATAAACCCTTGACACACCGCAGTGCTCTCCCTAGAGAGCCTGACCCCCGAAGGAACAAGGGCCAACGGGTAATTTTTAGTCTACGGAAAAGAAGGAGAATAAAAAAATGAGTATGCGAAGAATCTTAGCGGCAGGGCTTTTGGCCATGTCCTTGAGTGTTCCTGCCTATGCTGCCGATTCTGCGGCAGGAGGGCTGGAATTTAGCGGTAACACCAGCGTTTTGAGCGGATGGCAACAAGACGACGGCTCAGCCTTGCCTGGACCCGGTGGAGAATTTGCTTTAGAGCGTGGCTTACGCGCCCCTAACCGCACCACTTTTAATTTCTACCTCGACCAATTCGAAGTGGATCTTGAAAAATCTTTCGGTGAAAAGGTTCGTCTCCGCGCCGACCTCGATTTTGGTCGCGCCCTCTCTGGTAGCGTTCGTTCGACCGAAGGTTCCAACTTCATCGTAGAACAAGCCTACGTCGCCTTGGGTTTGTTTGGTGGAGAACTTTCGGTGGGACGTTTTAATACCCCGGTGGGTTATTATGTTGTAGACCGGGCCTTCAACCCCACGATTTCGTATTCCAACATTTATAATTTTCTCACCCCCACCAATGTGACAGGTGCAAAGCTTTACTG
>DALYDW010000113.1:0-7588 GCA_031972915.1 bacterium | reverse complement strand
CCCTGCCCTTGAATGCCCTGGCCAGTAGAAACTCCTTAAACCCCCTCCTTGTGGAAGACGTACTTTACGGCTGTGTTTCCCAACGAGACGAGCAGGACAACGTCATCGCTCGAGAAGCAGTATTGGCCGCAGGATGGCCCGTGGAGGTTCCCGGAGCGACCCTCAATCGTTTTTGCGGCTCTGGATTGAGCGCCGTTAACCTAGCGGCTCATACCGTGATGTCCGGCATGTCTGAAGTCATGATCGGTGGCGGTGTCGAGCACATGAGTCGCGTTCCCATGAACATCAACTTCGAGATGCCCGGCTCTCAACTGGCAGCGCGTTTTGACCTCATTCCTCAAGGTCTCTCGGCAGAATTGATTGCAGAAAAATACGGTTTCACTAGGCGAGATTTGGATACCTTTGCTGCCCAATCCCAAGAACGGGCTACTTTGGCCTGGCAAGAAAATCGCTTCCAAAGGTCCATTATTCCCGTAGAAACGAAAAACGCCGCAGGAGAGAAGATAGTCTTAGAGCGAGACGAACATTTTCGTCCCGGCACGACCGTGGAAAAATTAGCTGGACTCAAGCCTGTCTTCAAATCCGATGGGGTAATCCATGCAGGAAATTCTAGCGGCATCGTGGATGGAGCTGCTGCCGTATTGATCGCCAGTGAACAAGCTTGCAAACAACACAAACTTACGCCACGAGCGCGAATCATCGCCACAGTAGAAGTAGGTGCCGACCCTATTCTCATGTTACTAGGACCCATTCCTGCAATTCACAAAGTCACCGCCAAAGCGGGTTTAAAGATCAGTGACATTGATCTCTTCGAAATCAACGAGGCCTTCGCCCCCGTACCCCTAGCGACCATTCGGGATTGCGGTCTGGACCCAGAAAAAGTCAACGTCAACGGGGGTGCCATTGCCCTGGGGCATCCGCTAGGCGCAACGGGAGCCATGTTGTTGGGAACAGTCTTAGACGAGCTAGAACGTCGTGAAAAACGTTATGGACTGGTCACTCTCTGCATTGGCCATGGAATGGCGGTCGCCACTCTCATCGATCGGCATGTCTGAACCCGGTACCACGCCTGTTCTGCAACTCATTTAGGGAAGCCCTTATGGAGATCGAAGCTCAAAAGGCTTTCTCCATAAGGGAAAACCTTCTCCCTATTCGTTCTAAATTTTTCTTCCTATCTCTTGGACGATTGACAGCACCTCAATTTTATCGATGGTAAAAAAATTAATAAATTTAATGATAACGCCAGGATATAAATCCCCTCAAAACCTCTCCCATAAAAGAGCACAACTATCGCTCCAACCTTCGCGATAAGCCGATCCGCCGCTTGTTTTGAACCGGCGGAGTATTGTTTTAGGGTAAGGAAAAAATCTAAATTGCGGTCAAAAGCCAGCATGGCCCGCCTTTGTCCTAAAATCGACGAATGGTTCTGATTTAATGCTAACGATCGATTTTGGAGGTCTCAGTGAAATTTGTAATCTCGACATTCAGTAATTTTTTTCAATCAGAGAATTTAAGAACGCCTATTCTAGCTCCCATGCTCCTCGTTCTTTTTAGTTTAGGGATGCTTGGTTGTGTAGTGCCCAATCCAGCCCTTAATCACGGTGCCTGCGGTGATGGTGTTAAATATGAAAATGATCTCGAAGATTTCTATGAACAATGTGACGACGGCAACACCCTAGACGGCGATGGCTGTAGCAGCACTTGCTTATTCGAAACCTGTGCAGATGGCATCCAAAACCAAGGGGAAACAAATATCGATTGCGGTGGCCAAAACTGTCAGCCTTGCAGCCCCGTATGCGGCAATGGATTTCATGAAGTCAATGAAGAATGCGATGATAGCAACACCTCAAGCGGTGATGGTTGTAGCAGCAACTGCCTCTTTGAAACCTGCGCTGATGGGATTCAAAATCAAGGTGAAACAGATATCGATTGTGGCGGAGAAAACTGTCAACCTTGTGATCCCGTATGTGGCAATGGTGTTGTCGATGGATGGGGTGAGCAATGCGATGATGGAAACAGCAACAATGAAGACGATTGTTTAAACAATTGTCTCGAGGCAACTTGTGGTGATGGTGTCGTCCAGGCTGGTATCGAAGAGTGCGACGATGGCAATAACATTGAGACCGACAATTGTACCTCGGATTGTCTGAATCCGACAGGCAGTGGCACCCCTTAAACCTGTCGCATCAGGCATTTATTTTTATAAAATTTGGTCCCCCATCTTAAAAATCTTAAGGTGGGGGATTTTTTTATTCTGTGAAGCAGGACACCTTCAAAGAAGACACACTAGCTGTCTTCATTTCTAAAGCGGGACAAGCCGGGTGTCCTTTTGATAAACTGCAAACAAAATTGAAATTAAAGACGATTCAAAATGCTGAGCAAGAATCGCAAAAGAAGAAATCAAACGATACAAGGATCATGGTACTCGCCCCAAACTTCGCGAAGGGCGCCCATAATTTCTCCAACACTGGCGTAGGATTTCACTGCCTCAAAAATAAACGGAAGCAAATTTTGCGAAGTCGGTGCCGCTGCCTTCAAGGCTTGCAAGGCAGCCCCCACCCGGTTTGCATCACGTTCGGCCTTAACCCGTTGGAGTTTTTCTCTTTGTCGAGTTTCGACATGAGGATCAATCTTTAAAACTTCTAAGGCTTTTTCTTCTTCAACCACGAAATCATTGACGCCTACGATTTTTTCTTCTCCCGACTCGACACGACGCTGGTAATTGGCCGAAGCCTCGGCGACTTCCATCATCGGGTAACCTGACTCCACAGCCTTAACCATTCCCCCCAAGTCATCGATCTTGCGGATATACTCGTAGGCTTTAGCCTCCAAGGTATCAGTCAAAGACTCGACAAAGTAGGAACCCCCGAGTGGATCAATCACTTGGGCGACATTAGATTCGTGGGCGAGAATTTGCTGAGTACGCAGGGCAATGCGAACCGATTCATCGGTGGGCAAAGCCAGAGTTTCATCCAAAGAGTTGGTATGCAAGCTTTGGGTTCCGCCTAAAACGGCAGCCAAGGCTTGTAGGGCAACGCGAACAACGTTGTTATAAGGCTGTTGGGCTGTCAGACTCACCCCGGCAGTCTGGCAATGAAAACGCATTCTCATTGATTCTGGCTTTTTAGCACCAAAACGATCGCGCATTAGATGGGCCCACATACGGCGAGCCGCTCTGAGTTTTGCGATTTCTTCAAAAAAATCGTTATGGATATCCCAAAAGAAACTCAAACGCGGAGCGAAGTCATCGATTTTTAATCCGCGATCGACACAAGCTTGAACGTAGGCAATGCCATCAGCCAAGGTGAAGGCCAATTCTTGGACAGCCGTCGCCCCCGCCTCGCGGATATGATAACCGCTGATAGAAATCGGATTAAATTTAGGTAAATTCTGAGCACAATACTCGATGGTATCAACGATCAACCTCATGGAAGGCTGCGGGGGAAAGATATAAGAATGCTGGGCGATATACTCCTTCAAAATATCATTTTGAAGGGTCCCAGAAATTTTTTCCAAAGGGACCCCTTGTTGCTCTGCAACGGCCATATACATGCACAATAAAACCGAGGCCGGAGGATTAATCGTCATCGAAGTGGTAACCCGATCGAGCGGTATCCCTTTAAAAATAACTTCCATGTCGCGCAAGGTGTCCACCGCAACCCCGCAAACTCCGACTTCTCCACGCGCTCTAGGAGAATCAGAGTCGTAGCCCATCAACGTAGGAAAATGAAAAGCGACGGACAGCCCGGTTTGTCCATGATCGATGAGGTAATGAAAGCGCCGATTGGTTTGCTCAGGGCTGCCAAAACCCGCGAACTGACGCATGGTCCAAAGCCGCCCGCGGTACATGTTGGAGTAAACCCCACGGGTAAAGGGAAACTCACCGGGCCTTCCCAACTTTTCTTGTTCTGAAAACGTGCCCAAGTCTTCACTTCCATAAACCTCTTGGAGGGGAATTCCTGACTGTGTAGCAAAGTTTTTTTTAGGTGGCTTCAGCATAGGTGTTTATTTCTGAGGTCCTGAAATCGCGCCTGATCCAGACGCACCTCAACCCAAGAAAACTCATGACCAGCGAAGAACGCCCTCTTATCCTAAGATTTCACGGATAACATTTCGGGTGATAACCAAGCGCTGAATCTCACTAGTACCCTCGTAAATTTCTGTAATCTTGGCATCACGAAAATGACGCTCCACGGGATACTCTTTCACGTAGCCATAACCTCCGTGAACCTGAATAGCCTTGTTCGTAATCCACATGGCTGCCTCCGAGGCAAACAACTTGGCCATGGCGGCCTCTTTGGTGAAAGACTGAGTTTGGTCTTTCATCCAAGCTGCGCGATGCACCAACAAGCGGGCTGCATCCAAACGAGTCGCCATCTCCGCGATATAATCTTGAATAGCGCCAAATTCGTAAATTTTCTTACCGAAGGCCTCCCGATCAGTAGAATACTTAGCGGCCGCTTCAAAAGCTGCGCGCGCGATTCCCACCGCCTGGGTGCCAATGCCGATTCGCCCACCATCTAAAGTTGTCATAGCCACGGTGAAGCCCTGGCCTTCAACTCCCAGCAGATTGGCGACGGGGACCTCGCACTCCTCCAACACAATCTCAGAAGTGGAGGAAGCACAGATCCCCAGTTTTTTTTCTACCTTTCCAATCGAAAAACCAGGAAAGTTTTTTTCGACGATAAAACAGGAGATGCCCTTATGGCGCTTTTCGCGATCAGTCATGGCATAGACCACCATGGCATCAGCATCGGGACCATTGGTGATGAAATTCTTTCGCCCATTGAGAATGTATTTATCGCCTTTTCTCACTGCCGTGGTTTGCTGGTTGGCCGCATCCGAGCCTGTTCCCGGCTCAGAAAGAGCATAAGCACCGAGTTTCTGTCCCATGGCGAAGGGAGTAAGATACTTTTCTTTTTGAGCATCATTGGCAAACTTACTGATGGGTGCACAATACAAGGAGTTGTTGACCGACATGGTCACTGCCGTCGAGGCACAGGCCACCGAGATTTCCTCCAAAGCCAATACATAACTCAAAGTATCGAGACCGCTGCCACCCCATTGGGTGGGCACCATCATGCCCATAAGTCCTAATTCCGCCATTTTGGGTAAAAAACGGGAAGGAAACTCCCCCTTAGCATCCAGCTCAGCGGCCACGGGAGCCACCTCACGCTGGGCAAAATTGCGAGCCATTTCCTGAATCATTTTTTGTTCTTCACTCAGACGGAATTCCATATTTGTTCCTCACTCCAAAAAAACACACGATAAGATTTTTTGAGACGACGAATTCGATCACTAGCGCCCACTAAACTGAGCCTTGCGCTTCTCTAAAAAGGCCGTAACTCCTTCGATTCGATCTTCCGTAGCGAAAATCAAAGGAAAGGCGCTAGCCTCTAAAGTGAGACCGCTGTTTAAATCCAGATCGGTTCCTTGATTGATTACGCGCTTGGCCAACTCCACCGCCACAGGGCCCTTGGAGAGAATCTCCCTCAAGGTTTTACTTACTTCTTCCATCAAGACATCGGGAGTCAAAACTCGGTTAACGATTCCCATCTGCCAAGCCTCATCCGCAGAAATCATCCGAGCGGTAAAGACCAACTCCTTCGCTCGAGCCCGTCCCACGAGACGAGCCAAGCGCTGGGTTCCCCCAAAGCCGGGAAACAAACCCAAGTTCACTTCGGGAAGGCCTAGCTTGGCGTTTTCACTGGCGTAGATAAAATCGCAAGACAAGGCCAGCTCCATGCCCCCACCCAGGCAAAACCCGTGGACGGCAGCGACAACGGGTTTTCTACAATTTTCTACCGCACTCATAGCTCGATGCCCCAACTCGCAAAAACGGCGAGCATCCAAGGCATTCATTTCTTTCATCGCCGCAATATCGGCACCGGCAACAAAAGCCTTTTCGCCTTCACCAGTCAATAACACCGCCCCGACCTGTTCATCGTCGTTGATCTTCGCAAAGACCTGTACGAGATCCTCTAAAACCTGAGGATTAAGGGCATTAAGGGCCTTGGGGCGATTAACCTTGACGGTGCAAATGCGCTCCTGAGTTTCAACCAATAGGGTTTCGTAAGACATGGCATATTCCTCTGTTAAAGATAGCGTGTCGACGCTGTAGCCGCGGACTAAGAATACTTGTAAAAACCGCGCCCCACTTTACGACCGTACCAACCCGCTTCGACATATTTTCTCAACAAGGGGCAAGCGCGGTATTTAGGGTCGCCAAATTCTTTATACATAACATCGAGAACAGCCAGGAGCGTATCCAATCCAACGAAGTCACAAAGTTCGAGAGGTCCCATGGGATGGTTGAGTCCCAACTTAACAGCCTTGTCGATGTCTTCGGCTGTGCCCACACCTTCGTAAAGAGTAAAGACGGCCTCGTTAAGAAAAGGCAACAAGGTACGATTAACAATGAATGCCGCAGAATCCTTTGCCGTAACAACCTGCTTACCCAATTTTTCCCCAACCTGGCAGGCGATTTGATAGGTAGCGTCGTCGGTCTGCACGGCGCGAATCACCTCCAAGAGCTTCATAACAGGAACGGGATTGAAAAAATGCATCCCGATAACCTTGTGGGGACGTTGAGTAACGGCAGCCAAACCCGTGACCGAAATAGAACTGGTATTGGTGGCCAGAATGGTTTTTTCTGAAACCAATTTATCCAAGTTGCGGAACAATTCTTCTTTAGCGCCGACATTCTCGGTGATGGCCTCGATAATTAGATCGCGGTCGGCAAAATCGGCATGAGTGCAAGTCCATTGCACTCGGCTCAGGGCCTTACTTTGGTCTTCGGCGCTAAGTTTACCCTTTTCCACCAGCTTTTGCAGCGCCTGGGCGAGCTTTCCTTGAATTTTTTCATTTTGTTGGGCGCTTTGATCACAGGCCAACACATCGAAGCCCGCCAAAGCCGCGATTTGCACAATGCCCAGTCCCATTTGTCCCACACCGATGACACCGATCTTTTGCACGCTCATAATAACTCCTTGTATCGATACGTTTCTTAATTTGTTAAATCTGCAAACTCTCTCAAAACGCTATTGGCATCTTGAAATTTAGTTTTTAAAGTTTTTTAGTTTCAGCACTGTTTTTTCAGCTAAAGTTCGAAACGCTTTATCCAAAAAAACTAAAGACGCTCTACAATCAGAGCCACGCCTTCTCCGCCACCGATGCAAAGACTCGCCAAGCCTCGTTTTACGCCACGCTCTTGCATCGCGTAGAGCAAGGTGGTCAAAATACGGGCCCCGCTCGCCCCAATAGGATGGCCGAGGGCCACGGCTCCGCCGTACACATTAACTTTATCGGCTGGAATTCCGACTTTTTGATTGTTCGCCAAAGCCACTACCGCAAAGGCCTCATTTAACTCCCAAAGGTCGATGTCTTGGGGTTTTAAACCAGCTTTTTGGAGGGCTTTTTGAATGGCCTCTGCCGGAGCCATGGTAAACCATTCGGGAGCGATGGAGGCTTGCTCGTGGGCTACGACACGCGCCAAAGGTTTAAGTCCTAAAGACTCGGCCTTGTCCTGACTCATGAGCAGAAGAGCCGCGGCGCCATCGTTGATGGAGCTAGCATTACCCGCCGTTAC
>DALYDW010000112.1:7063-7603 GCA_031972915.1 bacterium | reverse complement strand
AGAATGATCACATCGAATTTTTGTGCGCGAATGGCCTCTAAAACACGCTCGGTAATTTGCGGCGCACTCATTTCTGGTTTGCGATCATAGGTGGGCACCTCCCGTGGAGAAGGAACCAAAATGCGTTCTTCCCCAGAAAAAATCGCCTCTCTTCCACCATTAAAGAAAAAAGTCACATGGGCGTACTTCTCGGTTTCGGCAATTCTCAACTGACTTAGGCCATGGGTAGCAATCACTTCACCTAAAGTTTGATGAATCTCCACAGGAGGAAAGGCCACCGGCAAGGCCAAGGATCCATCGTATTCTGCCATACACACAAAAGGATCTAGCTGAGGAAAAACTTCGCGGTCAAAACCGGAGAACTTAGGATCAGTCAAAGCGCGAGTTAATTGGCGAGCTCGATCAGCGCGAAAATTAAAAAAGATCGCGCTATCGCCGTCTTGAATGAGGGCCTTCGGACTCCCCTGCTCGTCTCGTAGCACCATGGGCTCTAAAAATTCATCGCTTATCCCGCGCTCATAAGAAGCCTGTACGGCGGCC
>DALYDW010000112.1:0-7039 GCA_031972915.1 bacterium | reverse complement strand
AAACTACCCACGCATTCGCCTTCTCCCTTTACCAAGGCATCGTAGGCGCGTTGAGTGCGCTCCCAACGCTGGTCTCGATCCATGGCGTAATAACGTCCTGTAACAGAGGCCAAAAATCCCACGCCAATCTGTTGAATTTTTTTCTCAAGCTCTTGCAAATAAGCCAAACCACTATGGGGATCTGTATCACGGCCATCGGTAAACGCATGGATCGCAACCCGAGTTAAACCCTGACGCTTCGCCATTTCTAACAGGGCGTAAAGATGATCCTGATGCGAATGAACCGCCCCATCAGAAACCAAGCCCAAAAGATGCAGACAACTTTGCCGAGCACGAGCGGCTTCCATGGCTGCTAATAAAGCGGGGTTTTGAAAAAAAACACCCGCTTCGATAGATTGGTAAATGCGTGTCAGCCCCACTTGAGCAATGCGACCGGCCCCCATATTGAGATGACCCACCTCCGAATTGCCCATTACCCCCACGGGCAGTCCCACAGCGCGCCCCGAAGCATCCAAACGCGAGTGGGGATATTCAGCCAAAAGCCGGTCGTAATGGGGAGTGCGGGCCTGAGCAATCGCGTTATGCTCCGAGCTTTCACGAATCCCCCATCCGTCTAAAATCACTAACATCACTGGCTTGGGAATCATGATCTTTACTTTCCTTTTTAGAAAAGCCCTGGAATCGGATTTTTTCAGCTAACCCTCATGATGGTAGGGAAAATTTTTCAGAATCGTCAGGGCGCGATAGACTTGCTCCAAAAGCAACACCCTAGCCAACTGATGAGGCAAAGTCAATTTTGACAAACCCAACAAAAGATCGGCCCGCTGCTTCAGACGAGCACTCAATCCCTGGGCTCCGCCCACAATAAAGACAATTTCACGATGAACGGAAAGCGCCATTTTATCGCCCAAACATTGCGCCAAATCCATGCTGCTCAACTGCTGTCCGCGCTCATCTAAGACCACTAAACAAGACCCCGGCTTGAGGCGCCGTTCGATCTTCTGAGCCTCTCGCTCTAAAATTTCGGCAAGAGACATTTTGGTATTGAGGTTTTCGTCTGGAATTTCTTCGACCTCAAATGGATTAAGGCGCTCAATGCGAGCCGCGTAGTCCGATGCCAAATCACGCAGGGCAGGATTCTTCAATCGCCCCATCGCAAAAAGCCTAAGCTTCACGGGAAACGCGTCCGGATTTTTTCTTGGGGCGAGCTGCACGAGGTTTTGCTACACGCCCCTTGCCCTTGCTTGGAGCCCCCGGAATCACCACGGGAGCATCGGCCCAAAAATGGTCCAAATCGTAATAGCCCCGCTGCTCTTCTTGAAAGAGATGCAACACCACATCGCCGTAATCGAGCAAGATCCATTGACCGGTCTCTAATCCTTCGAAGGCAAAGGGTAAAAGATGATGTTCGTTTTTTAAGCGCAAGCGCACACGTTCTGCCATGGCCTGAACATGGCGATCACTTGTTCCCGTCACTAAAACGAAATAGTCGGTGTAACTAACGAAAGCTCGAAGGTCCAAGACGACGAGGTTTTGTCCCTTGGTATTTTCAAGTTCGTCGGTAATAAGTTCGATCAGTTTTAAGCTATCCACTAGTCTCGAATCTGCCCTTCTCCCCGAATCACGTATTTCTGGGTGGTGAGTTCCTCCAAGCCCATGGGGCCGAAGGCGTGTAACTTGGTGGTGGAAATGCCGATCTCCGCGCCGAGACCCAATTGACCCCCGTCGTTAAAACGGGTGGATGCATTGACCATCACAGCGGAGGCGTTGACCTCTCGCAAAAAGCGTTCGGCGTGCACTTCGTCGTTGGTCAAAATAGATTCGGTATGGAGGGAACCATATTCCCGAATATGGGCCAAGGCGGCGTCAAAATTTTCCACCACCTTAACGGCGAGAATTTTATCTAAATATTCTGTCGACCAATCGGCTTCGGTGGCGGCGACCATGCCCTCGACAATCTCTCGACTTCGCGCACAACCCCGCACCTCGACCCCTTGATTTTTGAGTTCTGCAACCATACGAGGCAAAAATCGGTGAGCCGCCTGAGCGTCGACCAATAAAGTTTCCAAGGCGTTACACACTCCAGGACGCTGCACCTTTGCATTGAGCACAATGCGTTCGGCCTTTTCTAAGTCGGCGTTGTAATCGACAAAGATGTGACAGACTCCCTTATCGTGCTTAACGACCGGGATTTTGCTGTACTGTCGCAACATCTTCATCAAGCCCTCACCCCCTCGAGGAATAATCAAATCGATGTAGGCATCTTGTTCTAGCAAGGTCACCACAGCCTCGCGATCGGCTGTGGGCACCACCTGCACCAAATCGGGATTAATACCTTCTTGCTGCAAGACTTCTCTCAAAATTTCCCCCAACACCTTATTGCTATGCAAGGCCTCAGAACCTCCCCGAAGGACCACCACATTGCCTGACTTCAAGCATAGGGCAGCGGCATCTACCGTCACATTAGGGCGAGACTCGTAGATGATTCCAATCACTCCCAAGGGAATACGAACCTTTTCGACTCGCAAACCATTGGGCCGAGTCCAACCACGCACAACCTGCCCGACCGGGTCTTCTAACTGTGCAACTTCGCGAAGCCCTCTGGCCATATCTTGAATACGGGGGCCGTTGAGCACTAAACGATCCACCATGGCAGCTGATAAACCCTTCTCGCGGGCATAACTTAAATCTCTCTCGTTTTCGGAGATGATCTTGTTCTCAGAGTCAATCAGGGCCTGAGCCATTTTTTCCAAAAGACGGTTTTTTTGAGGAGCACTCAGTTTTGCAGCCTCGGACACCGCTCGGTGGGCCCCTTGCGCAATTTTTACAATTAATTCGGAACTCATAGAAAAGCTCTCTTTTGGATCGGTCTTACGGAGCAAAACCGCAATTCACTTCTAAAAATGCTTCTAAAAATCGGGAGAACCTTAACGGAAGTCCGTTTGCCAACCCGGATCTTTCTGGTAATAGCCCGAGGCGAAACGAAAATCCAAGCCCTAAAACTTAGTTCCAAGGAGGTTTCATGTCGACTTTACTTGAAGGCAAACCCGCCCCCGAATTCACTGCTCAAGACGAACAAGGCAACACCCTGCGTCTTTCTGATTTTAAAGGAAAAAAACGAGTGGTGCTTTACTTTTATCCCAAGGACGATACTCCCGGATGCACTATTGAGGCCTGCAATTTTCGGGATAGCTATGCTCAATTCCAACAAAAAGACACTCAGATTCTCGGTGTTAGTTTCGATAACGCAAACAGCCACGAAGCTTTTAAACAAAAATTCTCCCTGCCCTTTCCCTTGCTGGTGGATCAAGACCGAGCCATTGCCAAGGCCTACGGTGTAGGCGGAGAAAAGTATCCTAATCGCGATACCATCGTGATCGACAAAGAGGGCATCGTCGAACGCATCCTGCGCGGCGTCAATCCCGCTCCCCACGCCAAAGAACTCTTAGAAATGTTCTAAAATACGTCGGGGCTCCCTCAAAAAGGAACTCCGCATCCAAAAAGTTCTAAAAACCGTGAAAAACAGGAGTTTTTCACGGTTTTTTTTCGTCTCTTTTCATCCTCAAATTCTATCCCCCTGAATTCTTAAGAACAGATCCCTTGTTGACACGTTGCGTTATCTGCTTTAGGCTGCTCTCAAGAATGAGAGAAAAAAAACAAAAGGAATAAATCCAATGGAAAGAAAGCTACTCACCCTAAGGGGGCTGAGCCCTCTTCCGGCCCACGGGCCGGTCTTCAAAATTCAAAGCAGACCCCGACAATCTGTGCAAAAGCCGGCCGAACGCCGTTTGCAATGGCCCGAATGGCTGCGCCAGGTCTTGCAGCAAGAAGCCCAAGAAAGTTGGTTGCCAGGCTACTTACAGATTCTTTTGCATCGCCCCGAACGATTCAAAAGACTCGGAGCCTAGTTTTTCTCCCCTTCTCCGGGAAGGAAAACACCGGAAGCTTCTTCCAACTCGGGAATCTTCTCCTCGCAAGTTGGTCGCCGCCCCCACCAGCGGAGTTGTCGGCAAACCCCCCTCAATAGTTTTACTTCTTTTACGGTAGGAATGGCGCGGTGAAATAGCCTGCGCAACTGTCCCATGGGGCCGGAATGATTCTTGGGATCTAAAAAACCCCCTTCTGCCAAAAGCTCTTCTAAATCTCGATAAAAGTGTTCCAAATCTTCCCACGGAGCGGGCAAGGCCGTCGGGACAGGGGGGGGTGGAGCCGCCCAAGCCAATTCGGAAAGCATTCTTAACTCGTAAGCCACCACCAAAACTGCTTGGGCCAAATTAAGAGACGGAAAATCGTCGTGGGAAGGAATATGAATCAAGCGGTGACAATGGCGCAATTCACGTTGCGTTAGCCCTGTATCCTCAGGACCGAACAACAGAGCCAAACGATAATCTTCGGGAAAGGTGCTCAAGGATGCAGCAAAGGCCCGTGGATCTAAAGAAGGTGGACGATCCCCACCCATACGGCGCGATGTTCCCACCACCTCATGAAATCCCTGTAAGGCCTGCTCTAAACTGGTGAAACTACGGGCCTGATCCAAAACGTCTTGAGCATGGGCCGCCATGCGCTTAGCCTCGGCGTCCCGAGGCGTGACCTCAGGTTCTACCAAGAGCAATTCTTTCAGCCCCATATTTTTCATCGCACGAGCGACTGACCCTAGATTACCCGAAAATTGCGGGCGAAATAACACAACGACCGGTTTCATTCGTCGACTCCGTAACCCGGAGCCAAGACCTCTCGGCCTTTGGAACCCATGGGTGCACTGACAATACCCTCAGCTTCCATTTGTTCGATCAAACGAGCCGCCCGGTTATAACCAATACGCAAACGGCGCTGCACCATGCTGATGGAGGCCTGGCGGGTTTCGGTGACGATGGCTACGGCCTGATCGTAAAGCTCGTCGCTTTCTTCTTCGTTTTCTTCCAAAGTGGGAGCAGAAACCTTCATGTTCATAATTTCTTCGTTGTAAACGGGACGAGCCTGATCCTTGAGATGGGAAACAATGCGATGGATTTCTTGATCGCTCACATAAGCGCCATGAACTCTTGTCTGCTTGGATAAGCCCGGAGGGATAAACAGCATATCGCCCGATCCCAAGAGATGTTCCGCGCCAATACCATCTAAAATAGTTCGAGAATCGTGCTTGCTACTGACTTTAAAGGAAATGCGACTGGGAAAATTCGCCTTGATGATGCCCGTAATAACATCCACCGAAGGGCGCTGCGTCGCTAAAATCATATGAATGCCAGCAGCCCGCGCCATTTGCGCCAAACGAGTGATGTATTCTTCGACTTCACGGCCCGACACCATCATCAAATCGGCTAACTCATCGATGATGATAACGATATAAGGCAAACGCGCCTCATGCCGAAGGGGAATCTCGTCGGAATCGGGCAAGACCGGTTTAGATTTATGATCCGCAAATCCACCCGAATCGAACTTGCGATTGTAGGAAGCGATATTGCGCACCTGGGCATCGGACAACAAACGGTAACGGCGCTCCATTTCTTTCACGGCCCAGGCTAAAGCCAAGGCCGCTTTTTTAGGATGGGTCACCACGGGCAAAAGCAAATGGGGAATATCGGCGTAAATCGAAAGTTCGAGCATCTTAGGATCGACAAAAATAAACCGAACATCCTCGGGACTATTGCGGAGCAACAAACTCAAGATCATGGAGTTGAGTCCAACGGATTTTCCCGCCCCCGTCGCTCCGGCCACCAAAAGATGGGGCATTTTTCCCAAATCGGCCACCACCGGCACCCCTTCAATGTTTTTTCCCAGGGCTAGGCTAAGTTTGCTTTCGGCCTTCTGAAAACGAGGGTCCACCACGATTTCTTTGAAATAAACGGTCTCACGCTCCGTATTGGGGATTTCGATCCCCACGGCGGGCTTTCCGGGAAGTGGCGCCACAATGCGCACGGGGCGCCCCCCCATGGAGAGGGAAAGATCGTCGGATAAATTAGTGATCTTGTTCACCTTGACCCCGGCAGCAGGCTCAAACTCATACATCGTCACCACAGGACCCGGATGAATCTCGGTAACCCGACCTTCTACCCCATAGTCCCGCAATTTATTTTCTAACAGCACGGAGCTGACCTTGAGATTTTCTTCGTCGATTTGTGGATGAGCACTGGGAGGAACGGGGTCGAGCAAAGCAGGAGAAGGCAACTGATAATCACCCGAAAGCTTTCCCAAACTAAGTTGGTCTTCTTTTTTAGGCTCGGTTTTGACAGGGGTTCTTGCGTAGATTTTGGGCCCGTCTTCTTCACGAGCCGCGGAAGTCACTCTCACTTCGGGACGGACAGGAGCGGAAACGGGTCCTGGAGAGGGCGCCTTGTTTCCAGGCTCCTTGCGAGGTCCATTGATTTTCGGCGCGGCAGCTGGAGCACGAACGGCCACAGCCTGCTGGGCGGCTTCACGTTCACGACGCAAGGACTCTTCGTGACGACGCTCTAACCACTTTTCAAAACGGGCGTAATAAACTACTAAATGCGTTTTTAAGGAAGATAGCCCCCTACCTAAACTCAACTTGAGGGAACGCAACAACTCTACCACAGAAATTTTAGTCGCCCACACCAAGGCCAGCAGCGCCAGACTACCCACTAAAAGATAGCTTCCTCCCAAACTCAGATAGCGACTTAGTTGACTCCCCAACAAGGCCCCAATCCAGCCCCCTGCCAAGGTGGAATGACCAAAGATGCGCACCGTTTGAAACTTGAGATGAAATAAAACAGCGGCCATCACTAAAAAGGTGAGTAATAAAACCCCCTCCACCCATCGAAGCCGTGGCCGCTCTTTGGTGAAACAAAAGTAAGTAGCGAGCAACAACAAAAAACCCACCAAATAACTCGCCATCCCCAGAAGAGCAATGAGTCCATCGGCTAGATGAGAACCCACCACGCCCCCAAAATTGACCACCCCACGCTGCGAGGCAGCAGAATTAAAGGAAGGATCCTGCGGAGAATAGGAAAAAAGACTCAAAAAAATAAAGGTGCCCAAGGTGAGCAGGAGGATCCCCAAAATCTCATGCCAATAGGTACGT
>DALYDW010000111.1:0-7627 GCA_031972915.1 bacterium | reverse complement strand
GATTTTTTAAGGGAATTTCTTTCTAAATAGTATTCCCCTTCCACCGGGTCGCCGTATTTAAAAGGATTCATGCCGTCTCCAATAATATACTTTTCATATATTATTGGAGACGGGCTAAGTCAAATGGAAATTGGCTACAGCACCACCTCATAGCCCGAAAACTCCGGCGGACCCTGCATCATTCCCTTGGCGCTGCCTTGGGCGTGGGCCTTTTGGAAGGATTCCGACTGGGTCCATTGGGTGAAGGCCTCGCGACTCTCCCAAATGGAGTGGGAAATATAAACGCTGCCTTCGCCCTTCAGTAGATGAAATTCCTTAAAGCCGGGGACTTCTTCCAAATAACTTTGGCGGTTTTTCCATACGGCTTCGAAGTCGGATTCTTTTTCAGGAATCACTTTAAATTTATTCATGGCGATAAACATAGGGGGCTCTTTCTTAGAATTGAGAACTGGAAGGCAAGGTTTTGGTTTGTCCAATGGACGGCGCATTTATCATTGCGGCGAATCTTTACCTATTAAGAAATAGGGAAAGATATGCTGAGTTTTAAATTAAGTTTTTATCAGAGCATGAAAAGTTTCAGGAGCCGTGACAGGCCGGGGTTTCTTTAAATTGTTGGTGCCACTCTTTGGGGGCTTGATTCCATTGGGTGATGGACCAAAAGGCGTCGGTGAGATTTTTTAATTGGCCTTGGGTGTTTTTGAGAAAAAAAACTTTTTGTTCGGAGGTTGGTTTTTGCAGATCGACGATCATTTGTCCGGGCATGGCGTTGGGGCCGGGTAGATTTCTGCATTGATCCGTATCGACGAAATAACGGCGCGTGTACTGAATGACTTCTTTTTCCATCAGATTGTCGGGCTTTTTGTAAAACTCATCGGGCTTGACCTGAAAGGTGACGGAAAATTCGCAGCCTGTCGTTGGGCCTACATCTCCACCTACAAAGTGGCCCCGCACGATCACGTCGGATTCTTTGCAAAGTTCTTCGAGCGGGGGAGGTGGAGGTAGTGCATGGCTGAGTAGAGGAAGGAAAGTCGTGAGTGCGCAGGCAAAGAGAGATTTTCTTAAAAAACTTGGGGAAGGTGCCATGGAAGCCTCCTGAAAAAGTGGATAGGGAATTTTTACATGCTTCTTAGGGCTTAAGCCAAAGGTTTCTCCATTATGAGGAATAATGTGGGGTGGTATGCTGATGTGGCAAGAATCATCATTTGTATCTGATCCCTGCCGTTGCTGTAGCTGTTAGCTAATTCGCTGACAGAACGCTTTCACTCCGTCGTCGCGAAGCTCTGCCAGGGGCTAAAGCAATCTCTCCTCGACAAGCACGGGTGGCACTTTCTAGAGTTTATGGATTTCGCTCTATGAGAAATTCTCCAATGCGTGCGATGCCTTCTCTTAAAATTTGGGGATCTGTCAAAAAGGAAAGGGCAAAATGAACACCCTGTTCATAATCAAAGAAATAGCCGGGATGGACGAAGATGCCTTTCTTCTCCATGAGTTGGATTACCCAAGCTTCTTCGTCAAGGTTGCATGGATTAAGCACTTCGGCGAATAGATAAAATCCTCCTTGGGGTTCGATGAATCGAAGTAAAGGAAGTTTCCTAAGCTCAGAAACCGCTAAGTTCTTGCGCGCTGTCACTTCAGTTACATAGTTTTTACAAAATTCACTGCCTTGAGAAAAGAGTTGGGGCAAGCTTTGCTGAATAGCTGTATGACAACTTAGAAAAGTGTCTGCACTAGTTTCGAGAGCGTCCACAGCCTGGTCGACGCGGCGCTTTTCTCCGGAAACTACGATCCAACCTAGTTTTAGCGAAGGAAGAGCGAACATTTTAGAAATGCCGTTGAGGGTAAAGCAAAGTGGAAATGCTTCGGTGGCCCCTGGTCGAGGTAAGGAGTCTTGTTTATAAAAAAAATCGCTAAAGACTTCATCGCAAATGACGCTGATGTTTTTTTTCTGACAAAGCTCAGCGAGCCGCTGAATCTCCTCGTGGTTTAAGACTCCTCCTGTGGGGTTGTGGGGGGAGACTAAGAGAATGCCTCGAGTTTTTTCATCGATGGAGGATTCGAGCGAGTCAAAGTCGATAGACCAATGATTGTCTTCAGAAAGGAAGTAGGGTTTGAGTTTAACGTTGGCATGTTGAGCGACGTGCTCAAACAGAGGATAGCTGGGTACGGGAGCCAACAGGTTTTCACCGGGTTTTGCCAAAAAGTGAAAGAGATAAAAAAAGGATTCACTAGTGCCGGAGGTGAGCAGAATATTTTCGGGATCGATCTTCCAACCATGGTTAAGATAATAAGCAGCGATGGATTGTCTTGCCTCTAAGTACCCTTTGGGATGGGGCTCGTAATGAGGATGAAGAAAAAAATCTTCGTAACTCTTTTGCAGAATCTTCGCTGGAAAATGGAAGCCTTGGGTTATGGGATTTCCGGAAAAAAGAATTTGGGGAGGTCGTCCAGCGGCGCTGAGTTTTCGGAAATGAATTTCGATAGGGTTGAGCGATTCGGAAAGCATGAGGTTTTTAAAAACCCAACTGGGCCTATTCTCCTTTTAGGAAGCGATACACGGTGCCAACATTGAGGTCCAATTGTTTTGCCACGAGGTAAGGGCTTTTCCAGTATTCATGGCTTGTTTGAATGATTTGGCATTTTAATTTTTGGAGACTTAATCCTTCCGGAAAAGATATTGGGTGTTGTTCCCATTGTTGCCAATGCTGTTTGAGATGATATTTTCGAATCTTGAGGTAAACGGTGGCCACGCCGACCTGGAGAGCCTTTGCGACTTCTTCGCAGTTCATTTGGTATCGCAATAGGTTTTTTGCAAAAAAGGCCTCTTCGTATTGGAGCCAATTCCAGTTGGGATCGTAGGGGAAAGACTTGTCTAATTCTGACGAAAACTGAATTGGGGCCATTGCTGGAATGGGCTGTTGTTTTTGAAGGGGTGCCAACTTTTGGAATTCGTCATGATGCTGGGATGTTTCGATGGGCGAAAATTCAATATTTTTTTGTAATTTTTTACGAAGAAACTCCGGAAGGTTTTCCAGGGGAATGATGCCTCGTTCTGCAAATGCGCTGGCAGCGCGAAGCAAGTTTTGTAATTCGCGAATGTTTCCTGGCCATGAGTATTGCATCATCGATTGTAATAATTCCTTACTTAATCGAGGTGTTTTTTTAAGACCCAATTCTTTTGAAGATTCTTGTAAAAAACTCTCGGCTAATAAGGGGAGATCTTCGAGTCTTTCTCTTAAGCTGGGTACGGTGAGAACCATTTCGGTCAATCGGTAATAGAAGTCTTCGCGAAATTTTTGATTTTGAATTTTTTCTTCAAGATTTTGGTGAGTTGCGCTGACTAGTCGAAGATCGACAGAGATGCTTTGATTGCTTCCCAAGGGTCGGACTTCTTTTTCTTGAAGGACTCGCAAGAGTTTAACTTGTAAGGCCGGAGCGAGTTCTCCCACTTCGTCTAAAAACAAGGTGCCTCCCGAAGATTCTTCGATCAAGCCTTTTTTATTGCGTGTTGCTCCCGTAAAGGCTCCGCTGACGTAGCCAAAAAGTTCGCTTTCCATAAGGTTTTCGGGAATGGCTCCGCAATTGACCGCAATAAACCGATGATTTTTTCTTCTAGAATTTTCGTGAATCGCCCTAGCGATGAGTTCTTTTCCGGATCCTGTTTCTCCCAAAACTAAAACACTTAACGAGGTGTCGGCGATACGATCGAGTAAACTAAGCACCTCTAACAGTTTTGGACTTTTCCCGAGAATATTTGGATAAGGATTTTTGATTCGAGAGCGTAGGTCTGATTTTAATTGGTCTATAACCGCTTCGGCGCCTTGAAGTTTTTCTTGTAATTGAAGGTTGTTGCGGTTGAGGGCTTCGATCTGAGCAGAGTTTTGTAGGGCAATGCCCGCTTGGTCGGCAAAGGCTTCCAATATTCTCAAGATGTCTTGGTCGAAGAGTCGAGTTTTATTGCGATGGGTAAGGTAGAGCAAGCCTATCACTTTTTGGTAAAGGCGAATGGGCACACAGGCAATGGACCGCAAGTGTAGGGCCACCACTGATTGAAACTGGTTGAAGTTTTGGTCATCTAGGGCATCTTGAGTGGCCAGGGATTGACTTGTTTCTAGGACCCTTCGGGCTACTTGTTGGCTGATTTCCTCATGGCCTTCTTTGAGAGAGGTATTGAAGACGCTTCTAATTTGTAGCTCGTTGTTTTCGGAAACTTCTAAGAGCAAGGCGCTCTCCGCGCCACTGAGTTCGCTTGCGTATTGTAATATTTTTTCAAAAAGCTTTGTTGGATTGTGCTCGGCAATTAAAGCCCGATTGATTTTAAGAATGGACCATAAGGCAGTCGATGAAAAATTAGGATTAAGCTTTTCGTGTTGATGAAATTGTTCATGATCGGCTGATGAATCTGCTTCTTTCTCGTTTTTAGAAATTTTTTGAGGAAGGTTTTTGAGAAGGTTTTCCGCCTCGATTTTTTCCGTAAGGGAAGGTGCAAGGTGGAGTAATTGTGGGTAGATTTCATGAAAGGCTGTAAAGTTTTTTTCCTCTAATTCCAGTTTTGCCAACGCCATCAGTGGATAAAATCGGAAGCTTTTGAGGTTTTGATCTTCCTTGGCTCGATTCCAGGCTTCTGTGAGGGCGCTTCGCGCTCGGCTATGATCTTTTTGTTTTAGATAAACCTCGCCTAATTCAAGGATGGCACGAGCCATGAGATATCGAGAGTGAGAGGAGGAATTTACTTTGGAGAGTAGATTTTTTGATAACTCAAGATCTTCTAGGGCCTCTGGAAGTCGATTAAGTTCGGCTAATAAAACGCCGCGATTTTGGGCGATGGTGGCCGCGCTCAGATAGTCGCGAAGATATTCAGCCAAGTCTCGACTTCGACGGTAGTAGTCGAGACTCGCTTCGTTTTTTTTCTCTAACAGAGAGAGATTTCCCAATCCGTTGTATGCACGAATCAGATAATCCCAATGTCGCTCTTGGCGAGCAATGTTTTCAACCTTGAGGTAGGCTTGGCGGGATTTCTTACGCTTTTTTAGCCGACTATAGCTTTCAGCTAAATTGTAATAGGTCTTCATTTCCAAGGCTGGATCACTCAAGCTTTTGAAAATCTTTAAATCCTTCTTGAGTTGTTCGACGGCTTGTTGAGCTTGGCCCAAAGCTAAGTACGAAGATCCAAGTTCGTTGTTAGTGATTTGTTTTTGTTCGGCGAGGCTGAGCGCTTGGGCTCGCTTGGCCGTTGCAGAGTAGCGTGCCAGCGCGGATTCAGTATTTCCCGATTGTAGATCGAGAAAGGCCAAAAAGTTTTCTAAACGTATTTCTAAAATAAAATCGGTAAGATTACTTTCAGCCAGCAAAGACAGGGCTGTGCTAAAGCAGTCTCTTGCTTCTTGGTGACGGTCTTGTTTGGTGTAGATCCAGCCGCGTTTTTCTAAGATTTTGGCTCGCTGCAGTAGCTGCTCATCTCCTAGAAAGATTTCCGATAATTGTTTTTCTCGATTGTTGAGTAGTTTTAAAGCCAAATCCCATTGTTTTTTTCTTATCAGTGCTTGGATTTGTTTTAAGCTCAATTGCCAATGTTCTTTGGGGTCGGTGATCAACTCACTTTCTAAGGCTTGCGCCAAGGCGTTTTCTGAAAGTCCCAATTGCTCTAAGGTGGGTTCTTGCTCTTGAAATGGTGCTAGGTGCCATTTGCCTGAGCTGTCGAGTATTTGAGGATCTTTGAGAAGTTTGTTTAGAAATTCTGTGAGACGGGCTGGATAACCTCCGCTTAAACGATGCAAAGCTTTTAGAAAAGGGTGGGGGATTTCCTGATGCCTCGTGATGCCTTGCAAAATATGCAGGGTTTCTTTTTCGGTTAAGGGTCTTAAGTCTAAGCGCGTGATGTCTGATGGGTGGTGCGACTTAATGAAGGAATCGGCTTGTTGCGGCGTCATGGCACAGACGACCGAGCCCCGTTCTAAAAGTGAGTTGAGATCTTTTTTTAGTAAAGCTGGAAGCTCCTTGGACTTGAAAAAAAACAGAGCGGGATTGCGGATTTTTTTTTCTTCCGGGCTTTGGACTTCGATGGATTTAAGTTCTGCGTTGTACTTGAGTTCGCTGAGTAAGTTGTTTTTACCGAGTCCGGTGGCGCCGCTCACTAAAAGAACGCGAGATCGGCCGTCTTTTTGAATTTTTTCCAAAAAACGATTGGCTTCAAGCAGGATTTCTGGGCGTCCCATCCAGATTTCAGGAATTCTATGGAGAGAGGGTGGATGCCAGTGGGGATCCTCGCCTTCAATTTCTAAAAATTTCAGGCAGGCTTCGGCGGAGACAATGCGGTCGCGTGGATTCTTGACCAACATCTTTCCGAGCAACTGACTCCAAGCGGGGTCGCATTCGGGACGTTGTTCCATGACGGCCGACGGCGAGAAGTTAAGGTGAGCCCGTAGGGTTTCTTGCACGCTGTTGCGAAGAAACGGATTACGTCCGGTGATCAAGGCGTAAAACACCACGGCGAGTGAATATAAATCGCTGCGCCCGTCGATGGGTTCTTTAAGAATTTTTTCGGGTGCCATGGTGATGGGGGTCCCAGCTTTTTGCACGAAGGCGGGGTGAGAGATGCCGAAGTCGATGATCTTAAGTAGTGGCGTTCCTTCATTGGATCGTGTGACGAGGAGATTATCAGCTTTAAGGTCTCCGTGTATCACTTGGTGGGAGTGTAGGTAGGCTAACCCTTGTAGGGCTTGTACAAAGAGGAGTCGTATTTCTTGTAATGAGAGTTCTTTTTGGAGCTCTTGAATTCCCAAGCCTTGTACCCATTCTTGGGTGAAGTAGAAGCGCTTTAGGGTTTCGTCGAATCCAAAGTCGTAAATTTCGATGATGTTGGGATGTTGGAGTCCTCGGAGTAGGGAAAATTCAAATTTAAAGCCGGTGATGAGTTCTGCTTGATTAAGGCCGGGAACCTCGGCGCGTAAGAGTTTTAGGGCACAGATTCTTTCGGGACCTTGAACCTGATAGATCTCGCCGCTAAGGCCCGATCCTAAAAGTCGGAGCGCCTGATAGCGGTGGTCGATCTTGGGCAGAGGTGGGAGGTCTTGCTCTCTCATGAGGTTTTAGAATAATAGTTCAAAAAATAAAAACAATAATAATCTAATTGTTTATTATTAAAAATATATTCATTTATAATATAAAGATATTTTATTTTTGTATGATTTTTCTTGTCCTCAGAGTCGTAGATAAAAACCCAATAGAATACTTATTAATATCAAATAGTTGAGTTGAATAATTTTGTTGTAAGGTTTGGTTTATCGTTTGGCATTGACCTTGCATTCTATCAGTTTAGCGCGTCAATGCAGGGCGCGTGAGGCGGGAAGCCCGGAGGGTGCCTGTTGGGTGGCCTCTGACGAAGAGTTGATCTTTGTGTTTGAGCAGTAAACTTTCCTGAGGTCGCGTTTGAAACCGAGGAGGTCGAGGTGAATGGAGTGCCCCTCGATAGCCTGGAATCGAGCGCGGCCTTTTTATTTTACGGGGTAACTTCGGTGTTGTTTTCAAAGCTCTTGACTTGAGCGGGGGAAGGGGGCTTTTGGGACCGCTGCCTTTATGGCAGAGTGAGAGGGATTCCGGGTGTCTCATTTGGGTTAATTTTTTGTAACTT
>DALYDW010000110.1:2280-7664 GCA_031972915.1 bacterium | reverse complement strand
GCTCCGGAGGAGTAAGACGGATGGAATCCTTTCCTTTATTAACATTCATTACCTTCGCCCCATTGCTGGGGGTTTTGGTTATTGCCTTACTTCCTAAGGAAAAACTCAACGGAATCCGTTGGGCAGCCTTGTTGGCGACCCTTCCTTCTTTAGCTGGAGCTATTAAAATATTTTTAGATTTTGATCGCACCACCAAAGCAATGCAGTTTGTGGAAGGTCCCATTCCATGGATCAAGACCTTCAACATCACTTACTACATGGGACTCGATGGCCTTTCTGTGACGATGGTTATCTTAACTGCTTTGATCAGCACCATTTGTATTGTGGCCAGTTGGAATATCGAAAAACAGATCAAAGGTTATTTCGTATTATTCCTCTTATTAGAAACGGGCATGATGGGCACCTTCATGGCCTTAGATTTCTTCCTCTTCTTTGTCTTCTGGGAAATCATGCTGTTGCCCATGTATTTCTTGATCGGTATTTGGGGAGGTCCCCGACGGGAGTATGCGGCCATTAAGTTTTTCCTCTACACCATGGCTGGCTCGGTGTTGATGATGTTGGTCATGTTGGCCTGTTACTTTTACTCCGACGGCCATACCTTCAACATGATCGCCTTACAAAATCAGGCCATTCACTTGGGACCTTTGAGCTCTCACGGATTTCGCATGGCTTGTTGGATCGCTTTATTCATCGGTTTTGCGATTAAGGTTCCTGTATTTCCTTTTCATACGTGGTTACCCGATGCCCACGTTGAAGCCCCTACTGCTATTTCCGTGATCTTAGCCGGGGTTTTGTTGAAGATGGGAACCTACGGGCTTCTAAGATTTAATTATCAAATCTTTCCGGATATCACGGTGCAGGCTGCCTACTGGATTGCTTTGTTAGGCGTTATCAACATCGTCTACGGTGCCTTGTGCGCCATGGCACAACGTGATTTTAAAAAGCTGATCGCCTATTCCTCAGTTTCGCATATGGGCTTCGTCTTATTGGGGATGTCTGCCTTTACCAGCGAAGGCATCAACGGTGCGGTGTTGCAGATGTTTAATCACGGCACCATTACCGCCCAGCTCTTTTTGATTGTTGGTGTTATCTACGACCGAGCCCATCATCGTGAAATCAACGGTTTTGGGGGAATGGCCACCATCATGCCTCGCTATGCAGTTTGGACAACGATTGCATTCTTCGCTGCTTTGGGATTGCCCGGGCTTTCGGGTTTTATCAGCGAGGCTTTGATTTTCTTGGGAGCTTTTAAGACCTGGCCCGGTTTAACTGCCTTGGCTGTTTCCAGTGTGGTTTTAACCGCCGCCTATATGCTTTGGACCTTGCAGCGGGTTTATCTAGGTAAGGCCAACGAGAAGTACAAAGACTTTCCCGACATTACATCTCGCGAGGCCTTGTGTTTAGCTCCCTTGGCCGTCATTGTGCTGATCTTGGGTGTTTATCCCAAACCTATCTTGGATTTGATGCAAGTTAGTTTGAATGGCATCAATCAAACCTTGGTGCCCTACGGTGCCCGGGTGGCGACCTTATTAGGCTGGTAGTGAAGGGACGGAGATTTCCATGGTAGTGCTCAATAACCAAGATAGTCTTTGGTATTTCCTCCCCGAAGGGGCCTTAATTGGCGCTTTCTTATTGATCTTCATCTTGGACCTCTTCAAGGGACTCCAAGAGAAAAGCGTCGCGCCTACAGTGGCTGTTTTGGGGTTGCTGGCCTATTTGGGTTTGGCTGCTTATGTTCATCAATTTCCTCAGGCGGTGCTGTTTCATGGCATGATCGTGGGGGATGCCTTTACCGATTTCTTCCGAATTTTTTCTGGAGTGGCTACCTTATTGGCCATCTATCTCAGTCTAAAATCCAAAGAGATTCATCACGTGCGCGCTGAGTATTGGGCACTTTTGCTGGGAATCTGCGTGGGTATGCCCATGCTGGCCGCGTCTAATAATCTTTTGATGATCTACCTCTCCATGGAGCTGGTGAGTATTCTTTCCTATATTTTAGTCGGATACATTCATGGTTCTCGCGCCTCTTCTGAGGCGGCCCTGAAGTACGTGCTCTACGGAGCCACGGCCAGTGGCATTATGATCTACGGTTTGTCTTTGATTTTTGGGGTTTCGGGCACTCTTGATGCCATGCAGATTCGTGAGTTTTTATTGGTGAATCCTGCGGAGCGTTTGGCTTTGTTCGTGGGCTTGCTCATGACCTTGGCCGGGTTTGGTTATAAGGTTTCTATGGTGCCGTTTCATATGTGGGCTCCCGATGTTTATCAAGGAGCACCCACTCCTGTGACGGCCTTTCTTTCGGTGGGACCCAAGGCGGCGGGTTTCGCCATTTTATTACGCTTCGTTTATACGGCCCTTACACAACAGCAGGGCAACGATTACGTCCCGCTAAAATTTTTGGATATTTCAGGTTTGATGGCGGTGTTTGCCGTGGCAACCATGACCCTGGGAAATTTTGTTGCCTTGCAGCAGACCAACATAAAACGCTTTTTGGCTTACTCTTCCGTTGCCCACGCCGGCTATATGTTGATGGCGGCGGCGGCGCTGAACGTGGAGGCCTTGCGGGGCGTGCTCTTTTACCTCATTTCCTATCTCATTATGAATTTTGGCGCCTTTGCGGTCGCCATTGCTATGATCAACTTTTCGGGTTCGGAAGAACTTGTGGCATTTAAGGGGTTGGCGAAGCGGGGACGCTACGGGGCTTTAGTGGCTTTGGCGATGACTCTGTTTTTGGTTTCTCTGACGGGCCTTCCTCCTACCGTGGGGTTTGTAGGTAAGTTTGCGCTTTTTTCTTCGGTGATTCAGGCGAAGCTTTATGTGTTGGCGGTGGTGGGGGTACTCAATAGTGTGGTGAGCCTTTATTACTACGCTCGTATCATAAAATACATGTACTTCGAGGATCCCGCTGACGATAAGCCTTTTGCGGTGGCGGGTTTAAGTTACTCGGGCCTTTTAGTGGGATTGGCTGGGGCCGTGTTGTTCTTGGGCATTTTTTGGAATGCCTTGGCCGTATTTACTCAAGACTCGGCTCAGATCTTGCTTTAGTTTTTCTATTCTCTTGCCTGGGCTTTGTTCGATAGTCCTTGGTTTAGAAATAGCGCCAGGATCGAAAAAACGACCCGGGGTTTAGCTTGACTATTCCCAAGTGGAAAGTTAGTCCCGGCCCCGATATTTTTCTTCGGAAAAGCCTTTTTTTTCAAGAAAAGCCTTGGATTTGATCATGGATCATTACCTTCCTTTAGTTATCCTATTTGGTGTGGGAGTCCTGCTTTCGGGGACCTTTATTTTTCTTGCTTACTTTTTTGGACCTCGGCAGCCCAGGGCCGACAAGCTAGATCCTTACGAGTGTGGTGTTCCACTGACCAGCGATGCCCGTAGTCGTTTTTCAGTGAAGTTTTTTCTCGTGGCCATGATCTTTCTTCTTTTTGATGTTGAGGCGGTGTTTTTATTTCCTTGGGCGGTCTTGTTAAAGAAGTTTAAGGAGGCCGGACTGGGCTGGGAGATCTTTGCTCCCATGCTAGTGTTTGTGGCTATGTTGGGCGCCGGTTTTTTTTACGAGTGGCGTCGTGGCGCCTTGGATTGGGAAAAATAATCGTGATGGGTCGCTCTTAGATTGCGGCCTGTTTGAGTTTGTCGTGGAGTTGCATTCATGAGTGGCGAAGGATTTTTAACAACGAAGCTGCAGGAGGTGGTGGCGTGGGGCCGAAAATACAGCCTATGGCCCATGCCATTTGGTACGGCTTGCTGCGCCATCGAGTTTATGGGGACGATCTCCAATGTCTTTGATGTGTCCCGATTTGGTGCAGAGTTGGTGCGCTTTTCTCCACGGCAATCCGACTTATTGTTGGTGTTAGGAACCATCAACTACAAACAGGCGGCGATTCTTAAAAAGGTTTATCAGCAAATGGCCGATCCTAAGTACGTCATTGCGGTGGGGGCTTGTGCCACTTGCGGCGGTTTTTACGACAACTACGCTGTGTTACAAGGGATTGACGAGGTGATTCCCGTCGATGTGTATGTTCCGGGATGTCCGCCACGACCGGAGCAAATTCTCATGGGGATTGTGAAGCTTCAAGAAAAGCTTGAGAAACAGGCTCGTGGAGAAGTGGCTCAAGACCAGCGCCGGGCTAGTCCCGAGACCCTATATTCAAGCAAGGTCCCCGAAGATTTTCAATGAGCGGTACCCAGGCGGTTCCGGAGTGAGTGATGGATTTAACTGCATTAAAAGAAAAATTTCCCGAGGGAGTGCTTGAGACCCGTCTCGACAAAGGGCAAGCCGTAGCGCGTGTCAGTGCGCAAAAGTTGCTCGAAGTCTTGAGCTTTTGTAAGAGCGATCCCGCGTGGGCCATGGATTTGTTGTTAGATGTGATCGGCGTTGACTTTATGGAGCAAGATCCCCGCTTCGAGGTGGTTTACGTGTTGTATTCTACGACACTGAAGCATCGCCTGCGTTTGAAGGTCGCGGTAAAGTTGGGGCAGTCTCTACCCAGTGCCATCCAACTTTATACAAGCGCCGATTGGGCCGAAAGGGAGGTTTGGGATATGTTTGGAATTTCCTTCCAGGGGCATCCCAACCTCAAACGTATTTTATTATTTGAAGGTTTTGAAGGGCATCCCCTTCGTAAAGACTATCCCGTGGATCGGCGGCAACCGATTCCTCAGATTGAAGATGTGTTGTAGTCATGGATCATCAAGATCATCTTAAAGCTAAACCCATCGCCTTGAATTTGGGCCCATCCCATCCCGCCATGCATGGCACCTTGCGTTTGTATTGTGAGTTGGATGGTGAAGTCATCGTGCGTGCGGTTCCGGAGTTTGGCTATTTGCATCGTGGTTTTGAAAAGCATGCCGAAAATAGCACCTATACCCAGGTGATTCCTTATACCGATCGGCTCAACTACGTCAGCGCCATGATGAATAACGTAGGATATTGCAAGGCCGTTGAAGATCTCATGGAGATCACCTTGCCGGAGCGCGCTCAGATCATTCGTGTGATCGTTTGTGAAATGAATCGAATCATCGATCATTTGGTGTGTACGGGAACCAATGTGGTCGATATGGGCGCACTGACCAACTTTTGGTATTACTTCAATGTTCGAGAAAAGTTTTACGACATCATCGAAAAATTGTGCGGGGCGCGTTTGACCACGGCTTATACCCGAATCGGTGGGGTGATGCGCGATCTCTATGTGGGTTTTGAAAGTGAGATGGAAATTTGTTTGAAAGAACTCGAGTTGGCCATCGAGGATGTGACGGGTCTTTTGCAGAAAAACAAAATTTTTCTCAATCGTACTGTAGACGTCGGTGCCATTTCTGCGGAGCGGGCCTTGGCTTATGGCTTTACGGGCCCCTGCTTGCGGGCCTGTGGAATTCCCGTCGATTTG
>DALYDW010000110.1:0-2270 GCA_031972915.1 bacterium | reverse complement strand
AAGGACCAACCCTACTACGGTTATGAAACTTACGATTGGGAAGTTGCCGTGGGTGAACATGGCGATACTTATGATCGAATCTTTGTTCGATTTGAAGAAATGCGACAGAGTACGAAGATCATTCGCCAGGCCCTCGGGCGTTTGAAGCCGGGCCCGGTTATGACTAGCGATAAGCGCGCTGCTTTGCCTCCCAAGTCTGAGGTTTATACCAACATCGAAGCCTTGATGAATCATTTTAAAATTATCTATGAGGGCGTGAGGCCTCCAGCGGGCGAAATTTATAGCGCCACAGAAGCGGCGAACGGTGAATTAGGTTTTTATATCGTTAGTGATGGTTCGGGGACTCCTTACCGGGTGAAGTGTCGCCCACCTTGTTTTCCCATTTATCAAGCGTATGGCCCCATGTGTGAGGGCGGGATGATTAGCGATGCCATCGCCATCTTAGGAGGGTTAAACATCGTGGCGGGAGAATTAGATCGTTAGGCGCGTTTCGAATTTAACGGGTAGTTTTAGCTATGGCATTCGAGTTCACTGAAGAAAATAAACAAAAGTTCGAAGCGGTGGTGCAGCGCTATCCCAAGCGCTTGGCCGCCATGTTACCCACTCTGTGGTTGGCGCAACGGCAGCAGGGTTGGATTTCCACCGAAGTTATGGAGTATGTGGCGGGCCTGTTGCATTGCTCTCCTTCGAAGGTTTACGAAGTGGTTACCTTCTACACCATGTTTAACCAAAAGCCGGTGGGGAAGTACCATTTTCAGGTGTGTCGCACCTTGTCTTGTCAGTTATTGGGAGCCGAGCAGATCACCTGTTATCTAAAAGAAAAGCTAGGCTTGGGTTTGGGGGAAACCAGTTCGGATGGTCGTTACACTCTCTCTGAGGTGGAATGTTTGGGGTCCTGTGGCACGGCCCCCATGCTGCAGCTCAACGACGACTATCATGAAAATTTAAGCCCAGAAAAATTAGACCAATTATTAGAGTCTTTAGACTAATGGAACCTAAGATCTTAACAAAAAATTTTGGACTGACGGACTCCCATACTTTGAAGGTTTACGAGTCGACGGGCGGGTACGCTTCGTTGAAACAGCTCTTCGCCTCGGATCCCGGGGCGATCATCGAAGAGGTTAAAAAGTCTGGACTGCGCGGTCGAGGTGGAGCGGGTTTTCCTACTGGAATGAAATGGAGTTTCGTGCCCAAGGATAATCCCAACCCCAAGTATTTGTGCGTTAATGCCGACGAGAGTGAGCCGGGCACTTTCAAGGATCGGTATCTGCTCGAGTTGGATCCCCATCGTTTGGTGGAGGGGATTATCATCTGCTCCTATGCCATTGATTGTCATCATGCTTATGTTTACGTTCGTGGTGAATTTGTTTTTCCTCGCACACGTCTCGAAGCCGCCGTTGCTGAGGCTTATGAACGGGGTTATTTTGGGAAGAACATTTTGGGCAGCGGCTATGATTTAGATGTGACGGTGCATAGCGGGGCAGGTGCCTATATCTGTGGTGAGGAAACTGCTTTGCTCAATTCTTTGGAAGGGCTGCGCGGAACGCCTCGGATCAAACCGCCCTTTCCCGCGGTGGTGGGACTGTTCGGCTGCCCCACAGTCATTAACAACGTGGAGACCATCTCAGCTCTTCCCTATATCCTCTCTCAAGGGGCCGATGCCTATCGACAGTTTGGTACCGAAAAAAGCCCGGGCACAAAACTGTTTTGCATTAGCGGTCATGTCAACCGCCCAGGAAATTATGAGTTACCTTTAGGGTATCCCTTAAAAAAATTGATCATGGAAGATGCAGGCGGAATTCGCGGGGGGCGTGCCCTCAAGGCGGTTATTCCCGGAGGTTCTTCGGTGCCTGTGCTCAATGCTGAGGATGCCATGGAGGTTCATCTAGATTATGAATCCTTGGCGGCGAAGGGGTCCATGTTGGGTTCGGGAGGAGTGATTGTGATGGATGAGACCGTGGATATGGTCAAGGCTCTCACCAATCTCGCTCATTTTTACAGCCACGAGTCGTGCGGACAGTGTAGTCCGTGCCGCGAGGGCACTGGCTGGGCTCATAAAGTGCTCAAGCGCATTGTCGCGGGTCAGGGTAGAAAATCAGATTTGGATTTACTGAAACAGATTGCCGACAACATGGCGGGAAAAACCATATGCGTCTTGGCCGACGCCATGGCTATGCCGATTTGGAGCTACTTGAAAAAGTTTCGCCATGAGTTCGAGGCCTATGTAAGGGATTAGTATGCCGAAGCTAAGCATCGATGGAAAAGAAATA
>DALYDW010000109.1:5290-7723 GCA_031972915.1 bacterium | reverse complement strand
TCGAATCTTTGGAGCAACGCAATCGCTCGGAGATTCAATCTTGGTTAGACTGGACTAATCTGCAAATCGCTTCAGGAGTTTTTCCGTGACCCTCTCCGAAATCTCAATTCGCAATCCTGTATTCGCTTGGATGCTCATGGCCGCCTTTATTCTTTTCGGAGGAATTTCTCTTTCGAGAATGGGGATCAGCGAAATGCCCGATGTAGATTTTCCCGTCATCAACGTCAACATCACCTACGAGGGGGCTTCGCCAGAAATCATGGAAACCGATGTAGTCGATAAAATCGAAGAGGCCATGCTAACCCTTGAAGGCCTAAAGTCCTTACAATCGACTTCGAGCCAAGAACGGGCTAATATCACCGTCGAATTTCAATTAGATCGAGATATCGATACCGCCCTCCAAGACGTTCAAAACAAAATTGCCCAGATTCGCAATAACCTGCCCGACGACATGGATCCTCCGGTGGTTTTAAAGACCAACCCCGAAGACCAGCCCATCATGTGGGTTTCTTTAAGTGGTGATTTTCCTGTTCGCCAAGTCATGAGCTACGCTCGAGATCATTTGAAGGATCAGCTCCAAACTGTTCCCGGCGTTGGAGAGGTTTTGCTCAGTGGTTATATTGAACCCAATCTCAGGGTCTGGGTCGATGGACAAAAACTTAATCATCTTGAGTTGACGATCATTGATGTCATTAACTCCATTCAAAAAGAGCACGTAGAAATTCCGGCCGGTCGCCTGGAAACTCCCGAAAAAGAACTCAACATCCGTTCCTTTGGAGAAGCAAAGACTCCCGAAGATTTTAAGAAGATTCAAATTCGTGAACGAGGTGGACAACCCATCTACAAGGCCTTTTACATTTCTGACGTCGCAGAGGTCGAACCCGGATTGGCCGACATCCGCCGCATCAGTCGAACCAACGGAGTCAGCTCTGTGGGATTGGGGATCAAAAAGCAACGAGGATCCAATGCAGTTCAGGTAGCACGGGGCATTCGTCAACAAATGGAGAAGCTTAATAAAACTCTCCCCGAGGGTTACAAACTCCAAGTCAACTGGGACTCCACCAAATTCATCGAAGAAACCGTCGAAGAGATGGAGTTCACCCTATGGCTCTCAGCTATTCTCACGGCCGTGGTGTGCCTATTTTTTCTGGGATCATGGGGATCGACCTTTAATATTCTCATGGCCATTCCCACCTCTATTGTGGGTTCGTTTATTTTTCTGCATTTTATGGGCTTCACACTCAACACCTTCACCATGTTGGCTCTCATCCTAGTGGTTGGTATTGTCGTCGACGATGCCATCATGGTTTTAGAGAACATCATGCGCCATCGAGAAATGGGGAAATCCCCTCTCCAGGCAGCACGAGACGGTGCCAAAGAAATCACCTCTGCAGCTGTTGCAGCCACCTTGGCCTTAATCGCCATCTTTATTCCCGTTGTTTTCATGGAAGGCATTATCGGAAAATACTTCTTTCAATTCGGCATCAGTCTCTCCATCGCCGTCGCGCTCTCACTTGTCGAGGCCCTAACTCTTACCCCCATGCGAGCCTCTAGATTTCTTAAAGATCAGCAGCACGATGGAGCCTTTGCTCGAGGAGTTCATGCCGTTTTTGAAAAATTTAGAATTCTCTACGAAGGCATACTCAAAGTTTGCTTACGATTTCGTTGGACCGTGATTTTTCTCTCCATCCTGCTGTTTGCAGGTTCTCTCCTACTGGTACCTGGCATTAGAAAAGAATTCGTCCCCTCTCAAGATATGAGCGCCATTCTTATTCGAGCACAAACCCCAGTGGGTTCTTCTCTTACCTTTACTGATAAAAAAATTAAGGAGGCCGAGGCCATCGCGAGCCAAGTTCCTGAGGTCCTACGCTATTTCGTGGCGGTAGGAGGCTTCGGTGGTGAAGAAGCCAATCGTGGCGTAATTTTCGTAACCTTAAAAGATTTAAAAGACCGGCCCATAGACCCAAAAACAGGAAAACGACGCAGCCAAAATCAAGTCATGGCGGAATTAACCGAAAAGATGAACACGATTTCCGACCTTCGAGTGGTAGCCCAAGATCTCTCCACTCGAGGTTTCACCGCCCAACGCGGTTTTCCCGTCGAATTTACAGTACGTGGCCCCGAATGGGAAACCTTGGTCGGCGCCTCCAACCAACTCTTGGAAAAAATGAAACAAGCCTCTCTCTTTACGGATGTCGATACGGATTACGAATTTGGTCAACCTGAGATTCAGGTGTTTCCGCTTCGTGATGCCGCGGCCATTCGAGGGGTTAACGTAGAAGATATTGGTCGCACCATTCAGGCCTTAATGGGAGGTGTCAAAGTGGGCGACTTCACGGAGGCAGGTAGACGCAACGATATTAGAATTCGGCTACAAGAATCCGGTCGACAAAACGCTCAAGACATCAGCCGCTTTTTTGTCCGCAATAACGA
>DALYDW010000109.1:0-5280 GCA_031972915.1 bacterium | reverse complement strand
AGGCGAATTGATCTCTCTCACTGACTTAGTGAAGGTCCAACAAAAGACCACACTAAAGAGCATTACACGTCGCGATCGGGAGCGGGCAGTTGGCATCTTTGCCAACGTGGCCCCGGGACAGTCCCAAGCCGCAGCCCTGGCAGAAGCTGAAAAACTGGCCAAAGAATTGCTGCCCTCGGGATATCGCATCGTCTTCAGCGGATCAGCCCAAACTTTTACGGAAAGCTTTCAAGGCCTGCTGTTTGTCTTGTATTTAGGGATCATCGTTGCGTACATGGTGCTAGGCACCCAGTACAATAGCTTTGTGCACCCTATCACCGTGCTCTTAGCCCTACCCTTTTCCGTCTCTGGAGCTTTCCTCGGCTTGAAGCTGAGCGACCAGTCCCTCAATATTTATAGCTTGATAGGATTGATCCTACTCATGGGAATCGTGAAAAAAAATTCCATCATGCTCGTCGATTTCACCAACCAAAGGAGAGAAGAAGGGCTCCAGGTGCGAGAGGCCTTATTGAGCGCTTGTCCTCAGAGACTCCGTCCCATTTTGATGACCAGTTTTGCCACCATGGCAGCCGCGGTTCCACCAGCCCTTGCCCTAGGACCGGGGGCTGAAAGTCGAATTCCCATGGCCGTGGTCATCCTCGGAGGAGTTTTCGTCTCTACTTTTTTAACCCTCTTCGTCGTTCCCTGTGCTTATAGTTTGCTGTCGAGGCTTGAGAAGCAAAAGAAAAAACTCGCCAGCGCCTCAGAACTACAAGACGCAAGCTCTTAGAAATGCATTGGAAGAGATCGGGTTAACTCAATCGATTGGGGAGTCACCCTGGCTTGGTAGGCTAAAACTTCAACACCTTGCTGGAAAACTTGGCGAAGAGCTTGCCCGTAGGTAGGATCAATTCCATCGGCAGGAGCCACCCTCTTCACATCCTCACGCTGCACCACGAAGCATAAAACAGCGCGGCAGCCCTGGCGTACTTGATCGGCCAACTCCCAGAGATGCTTCAAACCCCGCTCTGTCACAGCGTCAGGAAAATAAGCGCAATCCCCCTCGGCTAATGTAACATTTTTAACCTCGATAAAACATTTAGCCCGACCATCTTGTTGAAGTAACAAATCAACTCTAGAGTTCTTTCCGTAAGGAACCTCTCGGCGCAAATGAGCGTAACCCGATAGCTCTGAAATCGTACCGCTTACAATGGCTTCCTCCACAAGACGGTTGGGACGTTGTGTATTAACTCCCACCATCACTGAGCCAACGCGGATTATCTCCAAAGTGTATTTCAATTTTCTTTGAGGGGTGTCATGAAAACTGAGAAAAACCTTATTTCCAGGATCGACTAAACCCTTCATGGAACCGGAGTTAGGAGTATGGGCCGTAATTATTTCTCCCGTGGGCAAGCGAACATCGGCTAAAAATCGTTTATAACGCTTTAACAAAACTCCAGAACTAAGCGGAGATGAAAACATCACCATAAATCAAATAACCTTAAAACCCAGTCATAAAATTAAATTTATTAATTATTTAAAAACAATAAGTTAAATAATTAAATTGAATTAAATTATTAATAAAAAAAGCTGTTTTTAAAACTGAATCTAAAAAATTAGATAAAAAAACTTCTTTCTTACTCTTCCCAAAACCCATCAGCCACGCTCTCAACCTACTGCCACTGCCAAATACGACGAACCGAGCACGCCCCCCCTTTGTCAGTCCATCAAAAATCTCCGTAGCTTGAATATGAAATGAGGATGGTTTTACTTTTATGGGCTCCTAGACTAAGCCTCGGATGATGCAAACCTCCCTCTTTTCGTCAGGTTCCTCGTCGCCTCTAAGCGTCGCTCAACTGGTGGAAAAAATCCAAGAAGTCCTCCAATTCCACTTCGATGAAGTCTACGTGGAAGGAGAAATTTCTAACTTCAAAGCCTATCCCTCCGGACACTTTTATTTCACTCTCAAAGACTCTCAAGCAGAAATCGCCGCGGTGATGTTTCGTGGACAAAATCGTTTTTTAAAATTCCAACCCGAAGACGGCATGGCGATCTTCGTACGCGGACGAGTGGGAGTTTTCGAACAACGGGGCCGCATGCAACTCTTGGTGGATTCTATGGAACCCCAAGGATTGGGAGCTCTTCAATTGGCCTTCGAACAACTAAAAAAGAAACTTGAAAAAGAAGGTCTATTCTCCCCAGAACGAAAAAAGACATTTCCCTTCTTCCCAAAAACCTTGGGAATCGTCACTAGCCCCCAAGGAGCCGCGCTTCACGACATGATCCACGTCCTGCGAAGGAGGCATCCCGGAATCAATGTTCTCTTTTGGCCTGTCAAAGTTCAGGGCGAAGGGGCCGCCAAAGAAATCGCCGAAGCGGTAGAAAAGCTCAATCAACAAGGCGAATGTGAATTAATTTTAGTGGGCCGGGGCGGAGGCTCTTGGGAAGACCTCTGGTGTTTTAATGAAGAAGTTGTGGTGCGAGCCGTGGCCAACTCACGCATTCCCATTATTTCTTGTGTTGGACACGAAACCGATTTCACCCTCTGCGACCTAGCGGCTGACCTTCGCGCCCCCACTCCCAGCGCCGCCGCCGAATTAGCCGTTCCAGTTCTCGCCGAATTACAAGCACGCCTGCAAAACCAACAAATCTTGCTGAGAAAAAATCTAGAGCGACTTTTGCAAAACAAATCTCATTCGCTCAAATTCTTAAGTCTCCACCTAAAACATCCCCAAAGACGTTTGGAAGAATTTCGTTTTCGCCTCGACGATTTACAATCGAGAATTTTCAAAGCCGCTGAAGATAAAGCAAGTGCCACTCGCCACGCCCTAGCTCTTCAAATCGCCCGGTTGAATGCCCTCTCCCCCCTGGCAATTCTTCAACGAGGGTATTCGATCGTGAGTCAAAGTCGAAGCCCCCAAGGACTTGGCTCACCGTTAAAAAGCTCCGAACAAGTTTCTCCGGGAGATAAAATTTACGTCCAGCTGCTCCAAGGCAAGCTGGAGGCCAAAGTTCTCCAGACACACCCTAACTCTCCCGATTCTTTTAAGACTTCGAAAGAAACTTGAGTCCCAAAAGCGTTGACGCCCGAAACGGGGACTTGCTAGTGACCTGCCCATGTCCAACAAAGATTCTTTTGAAGCTTCTCTTAAAAAGTTAGAAGCCCTGGTGGAAAAGCTCGAAACCCCCGACCTTCCTCTCGAACAGTCCTTAAAGCTCTTCGAAGAAGGCGTTAAACTCTCTCGAATTTGCGAAAGCAAACTACAGGAAGCTCAAGGAAAAATCGAAAAATTAACCGAACTCAATAACACTTTTCATAAAGAACCTCTGATCCCATGAACCCCTCCACTCCCTTTTCTTTAAAATCCTACATGGAAGAACGTCGTCTCCGGGTGGATCAAGCTTTAGATCAATATCTTGCCCCGGCAGAGGCCTGGCCCCAAAGGCTCAACGAATCGATTCGCTATAGTCTGTTTGCGGGAGGTAAACGACTCAGACCCGTTCTCGCCATCGCTGCCGCAGAAGCCTTGGGACAAAGCGAAACCGACGTCATGCCCTTCGCCTGTGCCCTAGAAATGATCCATACCTATTCTCTCATTCATGATGACTTACCTGCCATGGACAACGACGACCTCCGCCGAGGACGCCCCACCAACCATAAAGTCTACGGCGATGCCGTTGCCATCTTGGCTGGCGATGCCCTGCTCAGTGAGGCCTTTCGCGTCCTCTCCGAATCACTTCCAGAAAAAAATCCAGCACAGGTCCTGCATGTTATCAAGCGATTGGCGGAGGCCTCCGGACCACAGGGTATGGTGGGCGGCCAGGTGCAAGATCTGATGAGCGAAAAACAAAAAATTTCTCTCGAAACACTCGAACATTTACATCGTCACAAAACTGGAAAACTCATTCAGATTTCCGTAGAAGGAGGCGCCTTGTTGGCAGGAGCCAACCCAACTCAGTTGGAGGCTTTTCGCGAATTTGGCGCTTGCATCGGCTTGAGCTTTCAGATTGCTGACGATGTCTTAGATATCGAAGGTGGAGAAGAAATCGGAAAAGACCTGGGCAGTGATTTAGAGAAAGAAAAAGCCACCTATCCTTCTTTGCTCGGCTTAGCAGAATCCAAAAAGTTAGCCGACCAATGGACCCAGCGAGCGCTCCGATGTTTGGACATTTTTGGAGCTTCTGCCGAGCCACTGAGAGAAATCGCGCAATACGTAGTCTATCGAAAGAATTAAACTATGCGAGCCGCCGTCTACCATCCCGGAACGGGAATTAAAATCGAAGAGCAAATCGTTCCCAGCATCGGAGCCGAAGAGGCCTTACTCAAGGTTAGAGCCTGTGGAATTTGTGGCACCGATGTATTAAAAGTGCAGCGGGCCTTGCCGAAAAAGCCAGTGGTATTGGGGCACGAATTGGTAGGAGAAATCATCGAAGTGGGAAGCAACGTAGCTCGACTCCAACAAGGCGACCGGGTTGTCGTGGCCCACCATGTACCTTGTAACGATTGCCACTATTGCCGACATGGCAATCACTCGATGTGCCGTTACTTTAAAAGCAGCAATTTAGATCCAGGTGGCTTTGCCGAGTATTTAAGAATTCCTGCAGAACACCTGATGGCGACAACCTTCAGGGTTCCCGAAGACTTGCACGACGATGAAGCTCTGTTTACCGAACCTCTAGCTTGTTGCGTACGCAATATTCGCCGTGCCGCTCCCTTGCCAGGAGATTTTGCCGTCATCGTTGGAATGGGCTCCATCGGACTCATGACCTTGCAATTGCTCAAACTGCTCAACGTAGAAGTTTTAGCCCTCGATCTTTTTGAAACTCGATTGGCTTTGGCGCGAGAGTTAGGCGCCGATCATTGTTTATCGGGACAAAGCGAAGAAATTCATTCCTTCATTCAAGAGCACAGTCAGGGACGTGGAGCCGATCTTGTTGTATTTACGGCGGGCGGCGGCAAAGTTTTTCAACAAGCAGTTCCTTGGGTGCGAGATGGGGGAGCCTTAAATTTATTCGCATCACTTTCGGAAATTCCCATAGAGACCAGTTTGGATACCCTTTACCATCACGAAATCACCGTCTTCAGCTCATACTCCCCCTCGCCCGAGGATTTACGAGAGGCCCATCGACTTCTTGTAGAACGAAGAGTCCGAGTTCTCCCCCTGGTCACTCACCATGTACCGCTGGCCGATTTAGAAAAGGCCATCGAACTCATCACCCAACAACAAGCCCTTAAAATCGTCGTCCACCCTTGGAAATAAACTTCGAGAGAGAGTCGCATATGAAATGGAAAGACCTACA
>DALYDW010000108.1:2548-7744 GCA_031972915.1 bacterium | reverse complement strand
AATCAACACGAGGGTTTGTTGGCTGAGGTCATTGATGCCGAGGGTAAGCTTGTACTCAAGGTTTTGGATTATTACGGAGGATCTTCATGAGTCAATCTCCGGGCCCCAAGGGTGGGGATCAATTTGATTTTGAAAATAATGCGGAAGACGTCGATCCGTTTGCCGATTTACCTCATCCTGAGAAAAAAACTCGGGAGGGTGCGGGCGCCTCGGATCCCTTTGATTTTGGCGCGATGGAATCAGAAGCTCCCGTGCCTTCTAAAGCGCCTCCAAAGGCTATGCCCCCTCGGCCGAAGGCTCCACCTGCGACCCCGCCTAAGGCAGCCTCTTCCTCCGTGGTAACAAAAGCTCAGGCGGCAGCAGCGGCTCCGGTTTCTCCGGGACGTTTGGAGGCAAGAGCCGTAGCCATGGCGTCTGATACCCCGGTAAATGTGGTTGCCGTGTTGGGCAAAAAAACGGTGACAGTGCAGGAATTGCTCGAACTCAAAAAAGGGCAGGTGGTTGAACTCAATCGCTACCCCAATGAAGCCATTGATCTAGTGGCCAACGGCAAGCTCTTTGCCAAGGGAGAACTGGTGGAGATCGACGGTAAGTTGGGAGTGCGCATCATAAAAATATTCGAATGACGAGACGCATTCTTCTTTGGGCGTGGGTGATGTTGTGTCTGTTGGGCGCCCCCCCTTTTTATTTTGTTTACGGCCAAGACGCGGTGACCGACACTACGTTGTCTATTTCTGCTGATGTGGAGAGTCCTGGGCCCAAGGCAATCAAAACAAGCATAGAAGCGGAAGAGCTTTCCGAGTCCTTGCAAAACTTGGGGCCGTCCTCCACCCATTTTACTTGGTTGTTCATCAAGACGTTGGGGGTGATGGTATTTGTCATTGGACTTGCCATCTTTTTATTACGATTTATTATCCCCAAGCTTTCTCTTCAGAGAAATTCCAGGGGGGGCGCTGACTTTCAGGTGCTGGGACGCTATGCCCTGGATACTAAAAAAGGGCTTTATGTGGTGCAGGTCGAAGGGCGCCGCTTTCTTCTAGGATCTACGGAGCATTCCTTGGTGCTAATTACCGAACTTAAATCCGATACCGAATCATGAATAAGCTCATCTCTCTTTTTTCTTTTTCTCGCCGGGCCTATGGCTTGGCGCTTTTGTTTTCCTTACCCATGGTGCTGTGCGCCAGCGTGGTTATTGCCCAGGGAAAGTTCGATACTCCGATTAGCAAGCCTCTGATCATTCTGTTGGCATTGTTTGCCATGGCATTGATTCCTATCTTGATTGTCATGGTAACTTCCTTTGTGAAGATCGTGGTGGTACTCGCCTTGATTCGTTCGGCCTTAGGAACTCAGCAAATTCCACCCAACCAAGTGGTTACGGGACTCGCCATGATTTTGAGTCTCTACATCATGATTCCCGTGGGTTTAGAAACGTATCGTGCAACGCAAAGTGTGGTGCAGACCCAGACTAATCAGGGCTTGGTTTCGACCGCTACCTTTGGGCTCATCGAAGAAGCTTTTAAAAAGGGACGGGAGCCCTTGCGAAATTTTTTAAAAAGACACGCCAATCCTAAAGACCAATCCTTGTTTTATAATTTAGCTCGGAAGATGCGAGCTCCTGAGGATCGAGATTCTGTAGGAAAAGATGACTTTACTATTTTGATGCCGGCCTTTGTGATCAGCGAATTGTCAGAAGCCTTTCAAATAGGCTTTGTAATCTTTTTGCCGTTCTTAGTGATCGATATGGTGGTGGCTAATATTTTGCTCAGTTTGGGGATGTTTCAATTGTCGCCGATTACGGTTTCTTTGCCGTTCAAGCTGTTACTCTTTGTCTTGGTCGATGGATGGTATTTGATCACCCGGGGTTTAATCTTAGGTTACTCCAACTAGAGATTTTCGTTTTTTCGATCGTGAGGTCATTATGGAAAATTATGTGTTGGCCATTGGAAAGTCGAGTCTCTACCTGATTTTGGTGCTTTCGGCTCCGGCTGTCGTGGTGGCTCTGGTCGTCGGCCTGATGATCAGCTTGGTACAAGCGACCACTCAAATTCAAGAACAGTCACTGACCTTTGTGCCAAAATTGGTAGGAGTGTTTGTTACTTTAGCTTTAACTGGGCCTTGGCTGATGACCCAAATGATTTCCTTCACCCAATCGTTACTTTCTGGATTTCCCACCTATATTCGTTAGTCGCTTTCCCTAAGGATCGGGCCTATGTTTGGTTTTGGTGGGACAGAAAAATTTCTCGAACAGTATGGCATCCATGCCGATTTGTTTCGCTATATGTTGGTGGGGGGATTAATTTTTACCCGACTGTTCATTCTCATGATGTTTGTTCCCTACCTGGGTGCCAGACCTATTCCTGGGCGAGTGCGTTTGGCGATTAGTTTAATTCTGGTGTTGTTTTTCTATCCTCCTGTTTCCTCAATGACTCCGGGGCCTTTGCCAGAATCGGCGGCGATTCTATTTACTTTGTTCATGAAAGAGGCATTGTTCGCCATTCTTCTGGGTTTTTCGGCAGGGATGGTGTTTTACGGAATTCAGGCTGCGGGAAATATGATCGATAACCAACGCCAATTGGCCAATGCCCAAATTTTTAATCCGGGTATCGGATCCCAGGCTTCGCTATTCGGGGTCTTTTATTATCAGTTGTCCATCGTAATTTTTTTGATCATCGGAGGACATCGGGTCTTGCTGCGAGCCATTGCGCACAGTTTTGAAACGGTGCCTTTGTTGGGTTTTCCTAAGATCGAGTCGGGTATGGAGCCAGTTTTGGAGGTCCTGTTGCACTTAGCCTCAGACACCTTCATTATTGCCTTGCAGCTGGGGGCCCCTGTGTTGGTGGTTATTTTTATTGCGGATATTATTTTAGGGCTCACAAACCGCGTGGCCCCTATGGTCAACGTCTTTGATTTGGGGTTTAATATCAAGGGCTTTGTGGGGGGATTGCTGGTTTATCTCAGTTTGCCTTTGGTGATCTATCAGATGAAGGTTTGGTTTGACCAATACATGGATTCGGTTTTACAGCTTGTGAAGGTTTTTACGCGTTAAGGAAAAGCTCGCCTCGGGGCTTTTCTCACAAAATACCAGGGGTTTCGACGCAACTTTGTTGTGTGGGGCCTCCGATAAACAATTTCGAAGACGAGGCGTGCTTTTGGCTTGAGGCCTCAGAAAATCAAGGAGTTAACCATGTCCACCGGCCCTGTTGATCCTAATAAACCAGTAAGTACCGAAGAACAGCACGTCGAGAATAGCGACGGTTACGACGATTCTTGGATGGAGCATCATTACGATCACGGGGACAAGATCTCGTCAAAAAACGCCCAGTCCTCGACCTCGGTTTCGAAGTCCGCCTATCAGGCTCGCTCCACGACCGCAGGGCAGATTCCTAACACGGCCCATGGGTTGGGGGTCGGAGCTCAAAAGCTGGGGGGCTTGGCGAAGGGGGCCGATTTTGCTGCTTTGGGCGAAAATCAAGTTAGCCAGTATATCCAGCAGCTTAAGTCTCAAGGGCAGTCCAATACTCAAATTAAACAATTGGTCGAGCAGCAGTTTGGGGTTGTGGTATCCGATACTGATATCTCCTGGGCCGAACAAGGTTTTCAGTCGGGAGGACAATACGGACCCAACAAGTACTATGGTTCGTATGGCAATTCTCCGGTATTTAAGAGCTACGGTAGCGACAACTATCTGCAACAGTATCTTTGGCAAAATCAGGTGATGCAGCAGACCCAGCAGACGGTGCACGACGCTAAAAAATCTCAACAGCAAGAGGTCGCTAAAATTCACAAAATTTTGTTGATGATCATGATGGGCGATATCTCGGGGGCGCTTCGCGAGTACAATGTCATTATGGATCGCGACTTGCGTATGTTTTCTCGACAGATCGTCGATAAGTTGGGCCAAGTGCGTCGAGCCCGAGCTCGGGTCATTATGAATTTCGCTAGCGAGCAAGCCCCCCGAGCTTATGCCGGCTCCGATCCCAATGCCGCTGCTCGCGCTCAAGATCAATCCCAGCGCTACACCCAGTATGTTCAGTTGGCGACTCAGGCAATGGGTGAGCTGCAAACCACAGAAAGAAATTTGGTGGACGCTTTAGGTACCATGAAACGCGACCTCGATAATATGTGGCAGTCTTATGCCTCAATGCGAGACGCCGATACCCGAGTGAGTGAGCGTTTGATGACTACCCGATAATCCTGAGGGTCTTAGGGATTTTCAGAACGAATAAAAAATTTGGGCGTCCCCCCAATTGGAGTGGACGCCTTTTTTATGAAACGGTTGGGGCGCTTGACCGCCGGGAGGAGTCAAAAAACTTGTCAGCGTTTATTAGACGATCTAGCATAACCCAAGATTCTGACATGGGTTTTTGGGGTGATTGAAGCATATGACTGACAAGATATTTGATTCTAAGACTCCTCCGTCCGTTGCGCCTCATTTGGAAGCTCCTCGTCAATTTCCTCCAGATTGGCTAGCGGCGCTCAATGAGTTGGTTTCGAGGATTGATCCTCAAGACGCCAAACAGGCCTTTCAAGATGTGGAGGCTTTTGTCGAAGGAGAGGCGACTTGGGCCGAAGTTCAAGGGCTTCCTCAGCAGATGCTTTACGATATGGCGGAGCAGGCCTATCTAAAATTCAAGGGTGGGCGTAACGAGGAGGCGAAACAAATTTTTAAGGGGCTTACGCTTTTAGATCATACGGTCGCTTATTTTCATACGGGGCTTGGCGCTATTTATCAAAAAGAGGCCAACTATTTCGACGCGGTGGCTGAGTATACGGTGGCCATTGAGTTGGATCCCGCCGACATTACAGCCTATGTCAATCGGGGAGAATGTTATTACCAAATGGGTTTAGAAGATGTGCCGCTTAAAGATTTCACCGAAGCAATTCGTTTGGATCCTCAAGGAAAGGATCCTTGGGCTAATCGGGCCCGTTTTTTGAAAAAGAATATCGAAGCTCATATTGCCCAATGCGAGGCAAGTCGAAAAGTCTAGTAGGGTAAAGCGAGGAAATTATGGCCAAACAACTTGGTGTCAATCACGGCGCGGCGATTCATGCTCACAAAGAAATGACAGCTCGTTTGGAGCAGCAGGGAATTCGCCTTCAACAAATCGACGCATGGCTGAAGAGTCAAGGAATCAGCGCCGTTCTTGAAGACAACAAACTGGTGGAAAGTTACTTTGCCACGGCTCTACGAGGCTT
>DALYDW010000108.1:0-2538 GCA_031972915.1 bacterium | reverse complement strand
ACGGAAACTCCGGTTGATGATAATAAATTTCTCTCTCTTTCCGGAGAAGTACTTAACCCGCAGCAGTATCAAAATTATTATTCGCCAGATCGCGATAGCTCTTCTGGTTCTCCCTATGTGGATTATTTTCCCGAAGAGCAGATTGCGAATCCACTCTGGTTGGTCGAAAACGATTATTTGACCCGCGAGCAAGGGGTGGCCATGGCAAAATTGATGAAGTTTGGCCTTTTTTCTTCGGATGAAACGGTAGGGACTTCCTCGGGAGTTACGGGTACCGCTAATCGCCCTGGGGTTTCGAAGGGTTTAGGTATGGGAGGAAGTCAGCCGTATGGGTCGGGTGGCTTTCCCTTGCCTCCACCGCCACCGTCTTCCGGTGGATGGGGATACGGAGACACAGGTTCGGATTATGTGGGAGCTGAGATGGATTACCTCAATAATCTCGAAAATGGTCCTGCAAAGGAGTGGCTTGCCGAATTGTTTGGAGATGAAAATGCTTATCGTCAAGGAGTGTTACAAACAGCACAAGAAATGATGCTGGGTTACAAAGAACGGGTGGCGCAAGTGCGCTCAATGATCGAAGCTCAAGATCCCACGACTCCCGAGGGGCAGCAAAAAATTTATCTGCTTCAACAAGAGTTGGGAGATCTCACCAATTCTCAAAAAGAGTTGTCCGATAAGCTGATCAATATGCAAAACTTGATGAACGAGAGTGCGAAAAAAATCAAAGGCTAAGTCTTGTCAGTTTTTTATGCCTAGGGTAAATCTTTATCGTGAGCGATCATGACGACATTTTAAAGCAAATGGTTCCCATGGAGCGGGCTCAAAGCAAGCTCCATGACCCCACTCCTCAGCGAAAAAAGTATGTTATCGATTTACTTTATCGTTATCTCACCGACCAAATTACTTATTCTCAGCTCACGGGAATTTCTCAAAAAGAATTAATGCGGATTTCTGAAATCGGTCATGTCAAGCTCAAGCATGGTCGAGTTGCGGAGGCGCGGCGCATTTTCGATGCCTTAGCCAAGTTGGATCATAAAAATCCCTTTTACCATGCTTGTTTGGGGAGCGTGCATCAAAAGAATGGTAAGTTTGTCGACGCAGTTTTCGAATATTCCGAGGCTTTGAAATTAAAGAAAGACGATTTGCCTTCTCTGGTCAATCGAGGTGAGATCTATCTCAAGCATAAAAATTACAAGCGCGCCGCCGAAGATTTTCGAGCAGCTATTCTTTTAGATCCCATGGGTAAAAACATGTTTGCCAATCGCGCCCGCTCTTTGGTGATTGCCATTAAGCGCAATCTTCAATTACAAAAAGAGAGAGCTACGGCACCTGCGAGCGCTGCAGAGGCTACAGGCACTAGCTCCGGAGCAAATCGCTTGCCTCCAGGCCGCACCCGGATGCGTCCTCCTGTGAGGCGTTAGTTATCAACATTCTCTGCTTCGTATGAGCTTACGTTGTTAAACGAAATCCATCTAAAACTCTGATCTAACCCGAAGTGTCAGAATTTTGCTCTTGAGGGAATGAACTTTTATTCTTCGTCGTCGTCGGGGGCGGCAATATCGTATTTTTTTAGCAGATTACGCAGATGCTTACGGTCGATCTTGGCTTCACGCGAAGCCCGTGACACATTGAAGCTATTGCGCCGCAGTAATTCCTCCAGGTAGTCCTTTTCGAAGATTTCTACGATCTTTTGTTTGGCTTCCTTGAATGGCAGGGAAGTGTCAATGGTCATGCGATCAGTAGGCTCCACATTGTGTTCAATTTCTTGAAACACATAGGAGAGATTCGCAGCGCTAATCGTATCGTCATCGGCCATACTGACAACCCGTTCAATGACGTTGGCCAACTCGCGAACGTTGCCTGGCCATTGATAGCGTTGTAGCATTTTGAGCGCGTCGTCTTCTACACGGCGCACCTTGAGGTCGCCATTGGGGAGGCGATTAAAACGACCTTTTTCGAGAAATTTTTTGATGATGAGAGGAATATCTTCGTGGCGCTCTCGTAGGGCAGGAAGATGCACTTTTACGACCGAAAGCCGATAGTAAAGATCTTCACGAAAGTTGCCGGCCTCGACCTCGGCCCTAAGGTCGCGATTGGTGGCGCATACAACGCGAACATCGAGAGAAGTGCGTTCGTTTCCGCCAACGCGTTTAATTTCACGTTGCTCTAGGGCCCGCAATAACTTGGGCTGGAGATCCAGTGTGAGTTCTCCGATTTCATCGAGAAAAATCGTTCCACCAAAGGCGGCTTCGAAGGCACCTTTGCGTTGTTTGATGGCTCCGGTGAAGGCGCCTTTTTCATGACCAAACAATTCAGACTCGATGAGGTTAGGGGCCACCGCTGAACAGTCAAAGACGACAAAGGGCTTACTGGCTCGATTACTGGCGCTATGTATGGCTTTTGCGACGAGTTCCTTTCCTGTTCCTGTCTCGCCTTCAATGATCACCGTGGCAAGGGAAGGCGAGATTTTTTCGAGCAGGCTAAAAATTTGCCGCATTTTTTTACTTTTTCCCACCAATTCACCGAATTCGGTATGGG
>DALYDW010000107.1:3613-7749 GCA_031972915.1 bacterium | reverse complement strand
CCATCCGACTCAATGAGGTCAAACGCTGGGCATAGACCTGAGCCGTTTCTCCTGGCACGGGCAAATACCGACTTCTGGGATCGCTGGAAGCGATTGAAGATACCGATGCGGCACGAAGCTCTTTGGATCCAATTCCTGAAATCGGTTTTTGAGCCGACATTTCCAAAGCCGAAACGGAAATTCCGTCTTCAGCACTGGCCTCCCACGGGGATACTTTCAAACCACCAACAGCCTCCAGAGCAGGACCCACCCCACCCCTTCCTCGGGAAAAAACGCCCCCCTTCCCAACTCCCCATGGAGAATGAGTTTGTTGCCATTGGTGCAAGAGCTGTTCGTCCCGCCAATGCAGACTGGCCACGGGATTTCCCATCGTCGCGTGCAAAATTCGGGCGCTCAAAGAAAACTGTGAGACTAAGACCGAGGACTCGAATATTTTTTTGAGGAAGGAAGTTTCACCTCTCCATCCCAAAGATTCTTCCAAAGTATGGGAAAAAGTTAAGGCTCCAACGCTACTCAAGGGATGCAATGCTCTGGATAACTGGGGTGCCAAAATCGCTCGCCCTGCTGAAGAACTCGAAAACGCCGAACCCAATAAGGCGCCACTGGCTCGGTGACTGATAAATCCCACGCCGCGCAATACCAGCATGCCCAAACCTAAGGAACGCAATTCCTCTGCACAGGTTAACCCATCCCAAGATTGGGTTCCTGGGCTTAGGTATTCCTGCATTCCTCGAGAGGCCAACCAAGATACGGGCGTTTCTAGAACCGCTGCAATCCCGCCCGCCCGCAAACGAGGAAACCAAGAAGCAGCCCGCAAACCGCGTACCGCTCCCATGGAACCCGGCAAGAGAAAATGGCGAGTCCAGGTAAACACTCCCTGCCCCAAAGCCATGCCGAACAGATTAGCCGGCGCCGTTACCTGCTTGAGAAAACCAGAAGCCTGGCGTTCTAATTGATCGACCAACGGGCCCTCTCCCCGAAGCAGGGCCAGAGAGCTCTGCACCTTACTGTGCAGGTCTCGCAGGGAAGTTTGGGATTGCAACAAGGGAGACCGCTCCAAACTTTGGTACACCTGACGGGCCAAATCAACACGTCCCGATTGGTCTAAACGTCGCCCCAAACGATAAAGTCGCTGTAAAGCAAGCGGCGTCTCTGGACGAAGGGCCCAATGCATCAGCTGGCGCAAGGCAGAGTTCCCCCACACCCTTTCCAAGTTACGCCATGTTTCCGAATCGATGGCCTGCTCCAAACTCAAACCGGAATCAGCTTTCAGGGCACTCACCAAAGGTCCACCGTCGACCTGCCCTAACGAGGCATCCAACAACGCGGCGCATCTTACCGCTTTCTCCCGAGATGCAGAGTGCGACTCACTCGAAGAACGGGAAGATTCTAGAGCACGTTGATGTTTTTGAGGAAGAACCCAAGGATGAAGAGAAGAAAGTAAACCCATAAGACCCAAGCCCGAAATGATCCCCCCAAGGAAAAATGGAAACAAAAAACCATTCACCAAATTTTTTAGCGAAAGGCCCTAATTGATTCCCGAAACCCTGAGAAAAGAATATCTATAAAATCAGTTGAGATGGCTGTGTTTCGTCTGGATCTTTCAAAAGTTGTTTATTTTTTTAAATGGCATCGACCACGAAATTGTCTGATGAGGGCATGACCCACTGGGGATCCTCAACGCATACCGCCCCCTCACCAGGAGCATCAACGCACACTTGCCCTTCGGGGCAAAATAAATCGGCACAATCGCTCATCGACTCACTGCCACACCCTACCCCTCCCAGCATGCAAAATATGACGAAAAAAATACCGCCCCTGAGCTTGAATTGACGCATAATTTCCCACTTCGAGTTTAAATTATATCTAGGTTGAGATACTGCAGAAATCAGAACAAATGCTTGAAATTTTTGTCGACCTTTTCAAGGATTTTCTTCTAGTGCGAGTTGAATCTTGTGAACTGCCTAAAGCTTTTGCTAGCCCTCTCCCACGCAATAGGAGAAAAAACGATGGAATTTAAAGTAAAAACCGAAGTTCGAGTCCGTTTCGCCGATGTAGATTCTCTAGGACACGCAAACAACGCCAAATTCTTTACTTACTTTGAACAAGCTCGAGTCACCTTTTTTAAAAAAATTTTAGCCCTCGATTTTACCCAAAATCAATCCCCTCCAGCTCATAGCGTAATCCTCGCATCTATACGTGCGGATTTTCGTTCACCGGCTTATTTGGACGAGGTGTTAGAGGTAAAAATTCGCACCCGACAATTGGGGCGCTCGAGTTTTATTTTTGACTACGAAATCACCGAACAAAAAACTCAACGTCTGGTGGCTACGGGAGAAAGCACTCAGGTTTATTACGATTATCAAAAAAACAAAAGCGTACCCCTACCCAATGCCCTGCGCCAAGAGTTTGAGAAAATCGAAGAACGAACCTTTTAAGCATTCATCTTCCGATCTAAAAAGCTCGATTGACCCTACTTGTATTCTAGGGAGACGATTTCGTGCTCGATCTCCTCTCCGGCCTTCTTAAGGGGCACCAGGTCGCCTTCTTCCTTTCCTAGAAGCCGCTTAGCCATCGGAGATTCTACAGAAATCTTTCCGTTCTTTACGTCAGATTCATGAATTCCGACGATCTTGTAAGTTACCGTTTCTCCCGTATCCGAATCTCGCAAGGTCACGGTGGCACCGAAGAATATTTTTTCATGGGTCAAAGTGGCAGGATCGATAACCTGAGCCCGCGCCGTGATGTCTTCTAACTCGGCAATGCGCCCGGCTAAATGGGACTGCCGCTCCTTGGCCGCCGAGTACTCAGCATTTTCGGAGAGATCCCCATGGGCTCGGGCCACTTCGATGTCCTTAATGTTTTTAGGCTTTTCTACCGTTTTTAAGTGGTTCAATTCTTCTTTGAGTTTAACTAAACCTTCGGGAGTGATGGGGATGAGATCATTCATACTGTGATCCTTCTGTTTTACCTATTCTTAAAAGCCCAAATTATATTGCTGAACGGGAACGGAGGGGGAACTAGTGTTTTCCCACTGGGCCCAGTCGACCTTCACACTACGACGATCCGTTCCGTCTCGTGTCAAATAGTAAATATGGCCGTGCTGGACGCCGTACTCATAAACCTCTCGAGTAATCTTAACGTCGTTTAAGCAATACTGTTTTAATTTATCCCACTCGCCTTTGCGAAAATAATCGATGGCATCCAAGCCATGTCCAGTCTTCCCCACCGCCAAAGTCGCCTGCGCAACGCTATCTAAACTCACACGATGACCGATTTTAGAGGCTATATCCTCCATCAGATCTAACATGGGCAATTGCTCGGTGTTTAGGTGCATATAACGCTGTAAAACCGGCATATCAAACTTACGGTGATTAAAGCCGATGATCAAGGGTGCATCGATGAGGAGATTTTCCAACAAATGTAGCTCTTGCTCCAGATAACATTCGTACACATCTCGATCGTAGCGGTAAACACCCACCACACTGATCAGCAGGTCTTGAAAATTTCTTCCTCCCACGTCTTCAAAAGTACGCTGGGTTTCCAGGTCGAGCACGATTTTATCGCCGCGCATACTCCCTCCCACTTGGATCGCAACCCAAGCTCATTCGGTTTCAACCTAAATCGCCCACGACATTTTCTTCGCTCGGCAATTTTATTTTTTCGCCATTTTTTTTTCTAAATCTTTTAACCAAGGTCCAGGCTCAAGCCCTGAAAAATCCTGTAAGTGCTCTACCACTCCCGGCAAATTTTGAGGATCGTAAGAGGTAGTCAATCCCACACAGAACATTCCCGCCTGCTGAGCCGATTCGATTCCCCAAGGACTGTCTTCGAACACCAAGCACTCACCGGGTAAAAGTCGCTCACTAGGAGCTACGAAATCGCGATTGAGCAATTCTAAGGCCACCTGATAAGGCTCGGGATGGGGCTTACCTCGGGAAGTTTCTCCAGCTGCCACGATGAGGCTAAAATCCCGTTCGATCCCGCCGATTTTTAAAAGCATTTCAATCTCAGAACGCAACGCCCCCGAAACGATAGCCAAATGATAGTCAGGGGACAAACGCTTGATCCAAGCGATGGCACCTGGAACAAAAGGTGGCTGGGTTTCCATGGCCGTCTCGTAATAGCGAGCCTTG
>DALYDW010000107.1:0-3595 GCA_031972915.1 bacterium | reverse complement strand
CGGTTGTAGTAATCGTCTCGATTCAAAATCACGGACTCTTCTTGCAACACTTTCTTAAAAAGTTCGAAATGCAAGGGTTCGTCATCGACCACAACCCCATTAAAATCAAAAATAAACGCCCGAATCATACTAACCTCAAGGTTTTTCCTGCAAGGACGACACATTTACCCAAGAGGCCTCTTGGGGATATTTTTCCATAAACTCGGAAACAGAATACAATTTGACTTCCTGACACTGAGGATCGGATTCACCGATACGCGGCGCCATTTCTTTAGACTTTAACCCCAAAGAGTTCCGATAGGTATTGTTGTAATGCACTTGAAAAAAAATACGATCGTTCGAGGCGTTCCACCAAGGCTGCTTCACATTCCAATACTTATTGAGAATTTTTTTTCCCTCTAAACGACAACGTTCTCCACTTTTTAAATCGATCACATCAATGATTTTTCTTCCCTGGGAAATAGCCTCCACGGCCGCTAAAAAGCGGCTGTCGGCCGACCAAAAAGGAGCCCCCACCTCTCCCTCAAAACTTACTGCAGCCTCGGAAACTCTGTGCGTTTTCAAATCCAAAACCCCTAACCAGTCGTGCTGGGAGCCATCGACGCTAAAAGCCAATTGGGCACCATCAGGGCTTGGAGCCAAATGGGCAAACTTTTGCCGGCCAAAAACAACTCCCTCATGGGCAGGGCTCCCCTGCGGCAAATCGGAGACTTGCAAAAGAACTTTTGTCTCCCAGGGAATCTGTAGCCAAAGAATCGCTTCTCCGTTTTGGGAATCTAAAGACCACCTACCCTCTCCTGCTTGTGGCCTTCCTCCCCACAGCAAAACCACACACAGTGCAAAAAAATAGCAGCACAATTTTATCATGAATTTGATCCAAGTAGCGAAACCCTCAATCATTGATCCTACACCCCATAAAAAAGAAACACCGGACCCCTCTCAAGAGGGGCCCGGAGTTTAACTGTGGAGCGGAGGAGGATCGAACTCCCGACCTTCGCATTGCGAACGCGACGCTCTCCCAACTGAGCTACCGCCCCGATTTTTCACAAGGGTCTCCACTGTTTACCCAGCTTGAGACAAACATCAAACCCTATTTTTATCCTTGATAGCCTACCACCTCCCAAACTGAGCAGAGCTTAAAGGACCAGCTCGGGCCTCAGGGAAGCAATAGGCTGGGCCCGTTTACTGGAAGGAAGGGGTCGGAGTAAAGACTTTTACAAGGCCTCAACCTGCTTTTGCTGCCCTGCCTTGAAGGGACCATGCTGACCTAAATTATCCGATAGCGTCCTCTCAGAAAAGCATTACAACTTTTTGATGTTCGAGATATCCCAGGTGATTCGAAGGCAATCTCCGGCTTAATTCAAGATCAACTTAGCTACGTACACAAAACCAATTACCAAAATGATCGTGGATCTCAGATAAGCCCATCTCTTTTCCATATTTTTGAATTTAGAGGATTGCTTAATTTTATTTCCAGCATGACGCGCCAAAGCCGCCACTGTTAGAAAAGCAAGAATAACCCCCAAGGAAAAAGCAAACAGCATCACAAACACAGATTGCGTCTCCCCCTTGGCTACCCCAGAGAGATAAGCAGCGACCGCTGTCGGACACGGAATTAGGCCTCCACTAATTCCCAGTAATGCCGCCACCTTATAGCCTTGACGACGGACAGAAAAACTATGGCGTTTGGTATCGTCGCCGGCTCCACCTTGACAGAGAAAAGGCTGGCCCTCCCGATGCCCGTGTTGGCACGAAGAAGGATGACCTCGACGCTGGGAGAGAATGGCCTGATAGCTCAAATAAACACCAATCCCCAAGATAGAAAGGGCTCCAATCCACTCCAGGGTATGGGCAAGCATCGGGGCTTCTCCATGGCCCGTTTGGGAAAAAGTATGCCCTGCCAAATGAGTCAGAAGAGCAATTAAAAACAGTACAACCGTATGAGAAAAAGCACTGCCGAGGGCCATGACCAAGGCGTGTCCCATATTTTTCTTTCCACTTAACATATAAGCGACCATCGCCGTTTTACCATGACCCGGCTCAAGAGCGTGCAAGACACCCAACATAAATGAAAAAGGCAACAGTGCTTCCTGAAACATTTTACTCCTCCAAACGAAAAATCATTATTCTCGACGAGACTTAAAAACTCACCTCGATGTTTTTAGAATCCTACGGTCATAAATAAGCTTCATTTTCGCCAAACCATCTAAGCCTAAAAGCATCTTCTCCCAGCAACTCTTCATCCATTTCTTCTTCGTCGTCTGCCCCATCCATTTGCCCCAACAAGAATCTTTTTCTCTTGAGCAGTTCTCTTAAAGAACGTCTCAAATCTTGTTTTTTTTGTTTTACAACAAACATGCCCGCAAACATCGCGGCGAAAGCGCTGTCCATGAAAGAGCGCTCTGTAGCTCGATGCGCGAGCAACTGCCGATAAGATTGAAAACCAAGCCCAGCCCAGGCTTGCATGATTTGAGCGATTTCACGCTCAATCTGAGCCACCTCGATCTGAACGTGTGGTGAATGCAGAATCACTGGATGTGGTGGGCTATTTATTGTTCTCGACCTGGGAGCCACCTGAGAAGGAGATGAGGTCGGAATCCAAAGCTGACCCGATGCCCCCGGCTTTGCGAAAGAGCGAAGCGAACCAGCTCCCCACTCCTTTGCCTGAGAGAGCTGAGAAGTTTGTTGAGTCGTCGTAATGAGCTGTGCGTATTTAAATAATCCCTGGGCCCCATTAAATACTTGTCCTTTGGCTCCAAACAGCGTTTGCGTTGGAAACATGGCTGAAGCTAAAACTTGATGCACCGCCCCAAACTTTCCAGAAGAACCCTCTGCCAGCATGGCAAATCCTTTAACCTGCCCCCCCTGCCCAACAAACACAGAACGCTGATCCATCGTAGCCAACTGAGCAGACCTCGCCAAAGCTTGCAGCGAGTTAGCGATCTGAGCTTTTAATCCGCTTCCCGTTTGTTGGATCAAAGAAAACGACGAGACAACACCTTGTCCCGAAGACGCGCTCTTCCCATAAGCGCCCTCTCCTCCTGCAGAAGTGGCCCTGCCCGATATGGATTGTCCCGCCTGTAGTCCGTTGGAATTGAATTGAGAAGTTTGGGCGAAAGCCTGAGCGGAATGCGTGGCCTGAGTTTTTAGTCCACCTCCCGATTGTTGCGCGAAAGAAAACGACGAGACAAAGCTTTGTCCTGAAAATACACTCTTCGCATAAGTCCCCTCTCCTCCTGTAGCGACGAACTTCGTCGATGCCGATTGTCCAGCCTGTTGTCCACTGGCATTGGATTGGGTGGTTCTCGGTGATGTCTGTGCTAAATTCGCACTAGAATCTCGCACTAAAGTATTTGAGGAGCCCTGTTGAAGAATAGTCGAACGATTTGCTCCTGCGGCGTTTTCAGAAAAAACAGAACTAGAAACATGGCCACCCTGTTGAGTCCCATGATGGCAACCACCATTACAGATATGGCCCAAGGCGGCGCTAGCTGCAGAACCTTGTAAAGAGCCCTGCGCCAGGTTTGCAGCACTTGAAGCCGAACTCTGGGCATAAGGGTTAGCAGCACCATCGCTTCTACCTTGCAGCGGCTTG
>DALYDW010000106.1:2131-7775 GCA_031972915.1 bacterium | reverse complement strand
CCTGAATTCCAACGGATTTTACCTTGAAAAAGGCCGGCGAGCTATAGTGGGATTACTTGACGCTGTCAAAAGAAAATTATTTGTTTTTGAGGGGTTATTGTTATTCCACTCTCTCTGGGTGATTTAAAGCAATTCCCAGGCTCCTCCCAAAGATTCGAGATCGGTAAAAAAACTCGGATAGGAAGTGGTTACACAATCGACATCTCGAATGATTCCTGGCGAATTGGCAAAGGTCAGAGCTATTGCCAAACTCATGGCCATGCGATGATCACCATGACTGTGAAATTCGCCGCCGCGAAACACATGGGGACCTTCGATCAAGAAGCCATCCGCTTGAGTTTGTATGGGTAAGCCCAGTCGTCCCATCTCTTCAGCAACGGCAGCAATACGGTCGGTTTCTTTGACTCGTAGCTCGGTAGCGTCGGCAACCTGAGTTTGACCATGGGCAGCCCCGGCCGCTAAACTCAATACCGGAATTTCATCGATCAAACGTGGAATGATGCTACCCCGAATGGAGCCTGCTTTCAGATCTGAAGAAATTACATGAAGATCGGCAATGGCCTCCCCCGCTTCTTCTCGGGGCGAAAGCAAAGTGATGTCTGCCCCCATTTTTTCCAAGACCTCTAAAATGCCGGTCCGAGTGGGATTGATTCCAACCTCTTTCAGGTGAATGCTGGATTCGTTGCCTAGACACCCCCCCACTAAGAAAAAGGCCGCTGAACTGATGTCTCCAGGAATCGTTAGGTCCGTGGCCTTTAATGTTGCACAGGGCTGTAGAGTAAGCGTTTCTCCATCCTGAGTGAGGAGAGCACCCTTGTGTTTTAGCATAATTTCGGTGTGGTTTCGGGAAGGGACGGATTCGAGAATTCGAGTGCTTCCTTGGGCATAGAGTCCTGCCAAGAGAATGGCGCTTTTGACTTGAGCACTGGCCATGGGCAATCGGTAGTCTATGCCGCGCAATGGACGTCCCGTTACCTTAAGCACTCGTTCTTCTGGGGAAGAACGCCATTCTTCGATAGTGGCCCCCATTTGGCTGAGAGGTCGGATGACTCGCTCCATAGGACGACGATTGAGGCTTGCATCTCCCGTCAATCGACTGGTGAAGGGTTGAGCTGCAAGAATTCCTAGTAATAAACGCAGAGTAGTACCTGAGTTACCACAGTCTAATACCTCTGAGGGGGGCTTCAAACCTTGGAGTCCCACACCGTGAACCACAACCTGGTCTTCTTCAATTTCAATTTTGACTCCCATGGCCTGAAAGCAACGAAGAGTTGCTCGTACATCTTCTCCTAACAACAAGCCCTTGATAACAGAACTTCCCTCGGAAAGGGCCGAGAACATGACGGCTCGGTGGGAGATGGATTTGTCTCCGGGAACGCGAACAACACCCTTTAGGCGTCCGGTGGGAAAGATTCGAACGGATTTCACATCTGCCTCCTGAGGGCTTGGGCTTGGGTAAAAAAACGAAGCAGCCCTTCTCCATTTTTTTTCTGAAGGAGCTTCTTTATTTTGTTGAGGGAACTCTGAAAATTTTCCAGTGCCTTGAGAATATTTTCTGCATTGTCTTGGCAGATTTCTTCCCACATTTGCGGAGAACTTTTTGCTACCCGAGTGAGGTCTTGAAAACTGCTTCCCGCGAACGGCAATGCCTTTCCTCCTCGGAATCGTGCTGTAGCCTCCATGACTGAGAAGGCTAACATATGAGGTAAATGACTGATGGCGGCTAAAAGTTCGTCGTGAAGACGCGGTGTTAAAACCTCTACTTTGGCATCTAAAGCTTGGGCCCAAAGACTGAGTTTACGAAGCGCTGCTTTATTTTTAGGGGCTTTGCCCTGGGGGGTAAAGAGCCACCAACGATTGGCAAAAAGATTGAGTTGGGCCGCTTCCATTCCCGAATTTTCAGTCCCAGCGATGGGGTGTCCCCCGATAAAAGTAACCTTAGGTCCCAAAATTTTAGGAATCTCCTTAGAGATTTTTTCTTTTGTGGACCCCAAATCGGTAACAATAGCTCCCGATTTTAAATGGGGAGCTATGCTCTTGGCTAAGGACAACATGGATTGAACTGGAATTGCTAAAACCACAAGATCCGCATCGGCGACAGCGGCTTCAGGAGTAGAAAAAACTTGATCACAAGCCCCTTTTTGCAAAGCCAGCTTTCTTCCTTGGAGAGAACGATTGTAAGCGCTGACTTCTTCAGACAAACGGCGAGTACGCAATTCCATTCCGAGGGAGCCGCCCATTAGCCCTAGTCCCAAAATGGCAGTTTTTTGAAACAAGGGTTTTTGAAAAGAAGAAATCTTACGGCTCATGAATCGCCCTTAACTCGTTCTGTGCCCACTTCTTTGGGATAGGAGCCCAACACTTGAACAAAACTGCACACCTGCTCCATAGTCTTAAGAACGCTTGCCACTTTTCGGTCTTGTCGATGGCCGTCTAAGTCGATGAAAAATACATACTCCCAAGCATGCTTCTTGAGAGGTCTCGATTCTATTTTGGTTAGGTTAATTTTTTTCTCAGCCAAAGGCTTAAGCACCCTATACAGAATTCCAGGCTTATCTTTCATGGAGAACATGAGAGAGGTTTTGTCGTTGCCTGTGGGAGCTGGCGGATAATGGCCGATGATCAAAAAACGAGTGAAGTTGTTCGGATGGTCCTCGATATGTTTACGGAGTACGTTTAGCCCGTAGATATTCGCAGCATATTCACTGGCAACAGCGGCACTTCCTTTTTCGTGAGAAGCAATTTCAGCGGCCTTGGAAGTTGAAGTGACTTCTTGTGTTCTAGCCCAAGGCAGGTTTTTTTCCAGCCAAGTGCGGCATTGGGCCAAAGCGTGGGAATGGGAATAAACCTTTTTAATTTCTTTAAGCTCGGAATTGAGGGAGAGCAAATTTTGACTGATCTCCATTTGCACCTCGCCACAAATTTGCAAGGTATACTCAGTAAAAAGGTCTAAAGTGTGGCTCACAACCCCTTCAGTGGTATTTTCGATGGGTACGATTCCGTAGTTAACCCGAGAATGAACGACCTCTTCAAACACCTGTCTCAAGGTGGTTTGTGGTAAAAATTGAGTGGAAATTCCAAACTTACGAATAGCAGCCAAATGAGTGAAGGTAGCTTCTGGCCCTAAAAAGGCCACGTGAAGAGGCGCTTCCAGAGCGAGCGAGGCAGAAAGAATTTCTCGAAAAATGACTTCAACGGCTCGGTCCCCATAGGGCCCTGAATTTTTTTCGCACAATCTTTTAAGGAGAATGGCTTCACGTTCAGGAACATGAAAGGCCTTACCTTCGCTTCGCTTAATGGCCCCAATAGCTTGAGCCTCTTTTCCTCGTTGAGAAAGTAACTTGAGAATCTGTTCGTCGATATTATCGATACGCCGACGGTGGATACCTAAAGCATTTTCTGTGTTTTTCTCTTTTTTCACCATAGGACGATAAGCTATCTAGAGCTCTTTTTTGGGTCAATGAAACTTAAATTGATGCGAAGACCGCCTCAAAAAAAGGAACTTGTTAAATCATAAGGTCGCTTCACCAAAACTTTTCAAAAGACGTTCAAAACTTCGCCCTTCGAAATCGAGTAAATGGGATTGGCGGAAAGCCTGATGGTTGGGGATTTTTTCCAGACTTTCTTCCAAATAGGACAGATGTTCAGTTTCATCGCGGATGATTTTTTGAATGACTGCCTTAGAAGCAGAATCGTCTAAACGGCGATGATACTGGGGGTAGACCTGCATGGCTCGTTTTTCTACCAAATAACTCACCAACAGGTAACAGAGCAAGGGACGCTTTTCTCCGACATTTTTCAATACCCAATGATCGGTTTCTTGATCGATGCTCTGAAAATATTCCTCGGCCATTTGCACAAACTCACTTGTTAAAGTCTCAGGGCTGTTGGATTTTTCTCCGGAGATTTTTTGGGCTAACTCCTTAAGCATATAGCTGTGGCGTATCTCATCGCTAAGGTGACGAAACACGTCGGGATCCATGCCCTCATAGCCTACCGTTTTTACCATTTTTCGGTAGCCGACATACTCAAGGTAGCTCAGAACCTTCAGCCAAAGTACATGTTGGACCTGGGAAGAAGTTGTTTTGTCCAAAAATTGATTCCAAGATTCGCTTTCCATAGCGTGTTGCCTGCCCCAAGCCATGGGGCTTGTCAACCCGGCATCATGATTAGGGCTTTTTGGTTGTCGACGATATAAAAAGGGGATATCCCTCTTTCGCCTTTGACGAGAAAAACGAATTTGCAAAGGACGGCTCTTATCCATGGAGCTGATTTCGTATCAAATCATCGGCATCAGATTCCGATTTTGTCGGTCTTATTTTCGGTTCGCGAAGGAGCAACATGAAGAAAAATTTTTCTTGGGGACTCTGGACTGTGTCCTTGTTTGTTACCCTTTTGGCATTGGCCTCTAGCCTCTATTTGACTCAAAGCCATTTTGTTTTGCTCAAGTCAGGGTTTGGAGGACAAAGTTTTTGCAATATCTCCAGCTACATTAATTGCGATTCGGTTTTGAGTAGTTCTTATGCTGAACTAGGGCCCATACCTTTGGCTGGCCTGGGGCTCGTATTTTACGTCTATCTATTGGGGGCCTTGCTCTACGTAGCCATTGATCACGAGTCTAGACAGAAGGTGCTGGGCATCCCTTTCCTTTTGATTCACTTCGCTGTGCTCTTGAGCCTTGGTTTGGCCTATATCAGCCTGATGAAAATTCAGGCCCTATGTATTTTTTGTTCTTCCCTCTATTTGTTCAATTTTCTCTTACTCTTTTTACTAAAGGGGGTTCTTGGAATGAAGTATTCGGAGTTTTTTTCAGGATTAAAAAACATCTCTTGGGTAAAGGGGTTGGGATATCTATTTTTAGTGTTTGTGGTGGGAGGTATTCTACTCGTTAACAAACATGAACAATATGCCCAAGAAATCCCCCAAGAAAATCTTAATCGATACTTGGATAATTTTTTTAAACAACCTGTTGAAACTTTCGATGTCGAGGGACGCCCGTTTATTGGAAATCCCCAAGCTTCTATTGTTGTGGTTGAGTTCAGTGATTTTGAGTGTCCCTACTGTAAAAAAGCGGCCTTTACCTTAAAGCCACTACTAAAACCCTATTTCGATAAGGTGAAATTGGTTTTCATGCAGTATCCACTGGACAATCAGTGCAATACAGCGATGCAACATGCTTTACATCAGCGTGCTTGCTCAGCGGCTTACGCGTCTTATTGTGCCGGTAAACAAGACAAATTTTGGGATTATCACGATAAGCTCTTTGAGAGACAGCCTAAGTTTCAACAAGAGTCCCTAGAAAACATTGCTGAAAAACTTCAGCTCGACATGGATCAGTTCAAAGCCTGCATAAGTGATCCCGCTACGCAAGAAGCGATTGTCCAGGACATTCAGCAGGGGTCTAAATCCAAGGTTCAAGGGACCCCGACTATTTTTGTCAATGGTCGAGTCTTCCGCGCTTGGCCGTTTCGAAAGGCTTGGAAGCAGCTCATAGAGCGAATCGAGAAGCAGCCTCAGCCACAGACCACCCCCTCTGCTCCGAAGCCCTCTCCTTGATCCACTATTGAAAAAAACCGACCCATTCGGTGAGATTTTTTAGGTGGCGTGAAGGCTGTGTCCTGCTTTCCAGCTGGATTTTCCGTTA
>DALYDW010000106.1:0-2121 GCA_031972915.1 bacterium | reverse complement strand
CGTTATAGCTGTCTTTTTTAGACCTGCCTTTGGGTTTTTCTAGAGGTGTTTTCAGGCCCGGGGTAGCGTTTGAGCTCAATCTAAGATTGATGCTCTTGCACTTTGCCTCGTAGGCGGCCATGTAGATTTTGTATACGATTTCCCAGTTGGAGTCATTGGACAAAAAGATATTCTTATCCACCGCATTGTCGATGTACTTTTGAAAGACTCCCTGCATTCGAATATGATCAAGAGGTTCTATTTCGGAACTAATTTTAAAAAGCTCCTTAATTTTTTTAGGGATTTTTTCTATTTTTTGCAGACTTTTTACTTTAGCGATTTGCCGAAACAGATCTTCCTGCACCATCCCCGCTTCTTCCATTCTTTTTTTAAACTCTTTTTGTACTTTTGAAGTTTCTTTTCCTTGAATGTCCATTGCGTAAGAGACCAGTTCAGAAATTGGCTCAATGCCAGGTGTAGTATTGGCGATGCTTGCCAAAGTGGCGGTATGGCCTAAAGTTGTGAGGGTTGCATTTCTTATGGGCGGTAATTTGAGTTTTTCTAAGTTAGAACCACGGTAGCTGGGGAATGGCCCCCGCTGCTTCGCTAAGGATATGGAAGCTTGCCGAGCTCTTTTTAGAAAAAGCTTCATTAAACTCGTCGCGTAGCTTCTTCCTTTAGGGGCGTCGTAAGGAATATCGAGCTTTAATAGCATTTCTGCAAAGCCCATGACGCCTAAGCCAATTTTACGGTTAAGTTTGGTAACTCGTTCTATCTCTGTAAAGGCGTAAGAGTTGGCCTCAATGATGTTATCGAGAAATCTTACGGCCAGATCGATAACAATTTCAAAACGTTCTTCGTCAAACTCTCCATCGATCACCATATTGGCCAAATTAATAGACCCCAAGTGGCAGGCCTCGAACGGCAGCAGCGGTTGTTCTCCCCATGGAGTAATAGCATCGATTTTTCCCATTTGTGGTGTGGGATTATGTCGATTGATTTCATCGATAAAGATTAAACCTGGGTCTCCTGTAGTATGCGCTGTCTTACAGAGAAGCTCAAAAATCTCCCGAGCCGGAATAAACCTGACTATTTTACCATTGCGTGGGTTAACCAATGGGTAGGTGGTGTTTTTCTTCAAACATCTCATGAAATGAGAGGTAACTCCCACGGACAACTTAAAATTTTTAATGTGTTTTTCTTCTTTGGCACGAATAAATTCTAAAATATCAGGATGATCGATTCTTAAGGTGGCTCGATGGAGTTTTTGCCCTGCTGTTTCGGATTGGGCTGCATCTGTTGCCGCATCGAACACTTTGAGAAATTCTACAGGACCACTAGCCGTTCCACCGGTTGAAACGACAGAATCTTGGTGAGGGCGGAGTGAAGAAAGACTAAATCCAGTTTCTCCTCCGGATTTTTGCAATACCATCATCTGTTGTACTGCCTGAGTAATTCCCTCGATACTATCGGGAACAGGAAGCACGAAACATGAAGCCAGCTGTCCTTTTTCTTTTCCTGAATTCATGAGAGTTGGCAAGCTGGGCAGGAACTCCAGGCGAAGCATCATCTGATAGTATTCGTTTTCGTAGTAATCCACCTCATCCAAAGAACTCCATAGGCCTTCAACGGAGGCAATGTGATGCGCGACTCGGCGGAAGAGATCTTTAGGGGTCTCGACCAACCTTCCCAAGCTGTCTCGGCGTAGATAACCCTGTTCTAAAATTTTTTGCGCGTCTGGCGAAAACTCCTTCATGGCGATTTCACACTCCTTCCCTTCATTCATTTTAATGCAAAGCGAAGCAGCTCACCTAAACATTTGTGCAATATTTTTTTTAAAATTTAAATTTTAAATATCAATAAGTTAAATAATATAAATAAAGTTATTTATTATGTTTTATAAGGATGGATATTAAAAAATAACCAGTGCATCATGTTCGTTCTTTGAGGGAATTTAGAAAAAAATGCCCTAGAGCTGCTTCTTATCGGGAGAGAAAAAATAAACGGTGGAGAAGGGATAAAATAAAAACGGAGGAGTTCTGAAAGAACAACCTCCGTTTTTAAAAGGCTTTAAAATTTACTTTAAAGAGCGGGAGACGGGATTCGAACCCGCGACGTCAACCTTGGCAAGGTTGCACTCTA
>DALYDW010000105.1:0-7776 GCA_031972915.1 bacterium | reverse complement strand
GAGTCGAGGTGGAGATTCGAATGGTATGACTAGCAAAGTGATAAAACCAGGGCTTTTGGCCCGAAAAGTTGGCATGACCCAGATTTTTAGTCCTGAGGGTGACCGTTTTGGTGTCACCGTCTTGGAGGTTGGGCCTTGCGTAGTTACTCAAATTAAGACGGCTGCCCGTGAGGGTTACCACGCTGTTCAGCTTGGTTTCCAAGAGATAGAATTGCGACGCCTTAACAAATCGGAGCGCGGTCATTTTGAAAAGAAAAAGATTCGTCCTTTTCGTCACCTAAAGGAAGTTCGTCTTTCTCAAGATGAGGGGTTTCAGTTGGGCCAGGCCCTGACTGTAAATTCCTTCGAAGTGGGAGAGCGAGTTGATGTGACAGGCGTTTCGAAAGGTAAGGGCTTTCAGGGTGTTATTAAACGGCACCATAAGGCGGGTGGTCCTGCGAGTCACGGCTCGACCTTTCATCGCTCGACAGGGTCGATTGGTCAACGTACATGGCCAGGGCGAGTCTTTAAATTAATGAAGCTTCCTGGGCATATGGGAGATCGACAAATTACGGTTCGTAATCTCAAGGTCGTTCAAGTTGTTCCAGAAAAAAACTACTTGGTCGTTGAGGGGGCCGTTCCTGGAGCTACGAATTCTTTGGTGATGGTGAAGAGCCTTAATCCAGAGGTTTTCTTTAAAAGAGCTCTTTCGTCAGGAGAGCAAAGCGCTGCGGCGGTCGCAGAAAACGAAACGTCTCAAGAATAGAATCTGAATTTTGAAGGTTTTGGCCATGGGTGCATTATCGCTCTACAACTCAGAGGGAAAGAAGATTAAAGAAGTCGAAGTTCATCCGGAACTCTTTTCGGGACCGGTGCGCAAAGGACTTCTTTATTATATCGTTCGCTATCAATTGGCCTCTCGTCGCGCAGGTACCCATTCCAGCAAGACTCGGGGAATGGTGGCGGGTTCCACTCGAAAGATCTATCGACAAAAGGGGACAGGGCGTGCCCGTCATGGTGATCGCAAGGCCCCGATTTTTGTGGGGGGGGGTAAAGTTTTTGGTCCTCATCCTCGTGATTATTCATACACCATCCCTAAGACAGCCCGGCGTCGTGGTCTTCAGTCAGCTTTGCTATTGAAGAAAAAAGAAGAAAGAATGTTTCTGGTTGAGTTGCCAAATCTTTCTGAGCCTAAGACTCGTAAAGCTGCTGAATTTTTTAAGGCATTAGATGTTAAATCAGCCTTGATTGTGGTGGATTCTGAGCAAACTCAGTTTGAAAAATCAGTGAGAAACTTACCTTTTTTTAAAGTGATCCCCGTGGTTGGGCTTAATGTTTACGATATTCTCAATCATGAGCACCTCTTGGTGACCGAGGGGGCCATGGATAAAATTCTTGGGCGCTTACATTTACTAGCCTCCTAATATCGGGATTCAGAATATGGAAACCTTTCAAGTTATTAAAAAACCTTTGGTTACCGAAAAGGGCGCTGTTCTTAGGGAAATTCATGGAACTTATGCTTTTCAGGTAGATCGTCGTGCTAATAAGCACCAGATCAAGGGCGCAGTCGAACAGCTTTTTAATGTTCATGTGACTCAGGTCCGCACTTTGATTGTTCGTGGTAAGATCAAGAGGGTTGGGCGTAGTACAGGAAAAAGATCCAATTGGAAGAAGGCTCTGGTTACCCTTAAGCAGGGTGAGAAGATCGAGTTTTTTGAAGGGGTTTAAGTATGCCGTTGAAAGAATATAATCCGACAACGCCTGGCCGTCGTGGCATGACAGGTGAAGACTTTTCTGATCTCAGTCGGGGGCAAGCCGTCCCTAAGAGTTTAAGGTCTTTCCTTAAGAAAACGGGTGGTCGCAATAATACCGGTCGCATCACGACTCGTCATATTGGTGGGGGTCACAAGCGTTTTTATCGGATCATCGACTTTAAACGTTGGGATAAGATGGACGTTCCTGCCAAAGTTCATTCTTTGGAGTACGACCCTAATCGTGGTGCCCGCATCGCATTGTTATATTACGTTGATGGCGACAAGCGCTATATCATTGCTCCTCAGGGATTGAAGGTCGGTCAAACAGTTGTAGCTTCCGAGAATGCAGAGATTCTTCCCGGAAATGCCCTTCCATTGCGTTGTATTCCTGTTGGAACCAATATCTACAACGTGGAATTAAAAGTAAAAAAAGGTGGGCAGTTGGCCCGAGGAGCTGGCACCTTTGCTCAGTTGATGGCTAAGGAAGGGCGTTATGCTCAAGTAAAATTGCCTTCAGGTGAAGTTCGTAAGGTTTTGATCGAGTGCATGGCTACCGTAGGAGAAGTGAGTAACCCACAGCACGAAAATATCTCCATTGGTAAGGCCGGGCGAACCCGTTGGTTGGGGATTCGTCCTACGGTTCGCGGTATGGTCATGAACCCGGTTGATCATCCTCATGGTGGTGGTGAAGCTTGCGGTAAGGGAGGAAATCATCCTTCTAGCCCTTGGGGAACTCCAGCTAAGGGATACAAGACGCGTAACAATAAACGTACACAGAAGTTCATCGTTAAGGACCGCCGGTCTAAGTTCTAGTTGGCTGGGCCTCTGTGAGGCGGGTGAAATAATTATGGCTCGTTCGTTAAAAAAAGGACCTTTTGTCGATGTCTCCTTGCAAAAAAAGGTAGATATTCAAAAGGAACAAAAATCTAAAAAAGTTGTTAAGACTTGGTCTCGAAGATCAATGATTACACCAGATTTTATCGGGATTACTTTTGCGGTTCATAATGGTCGTAAATTTATTCCTGTGTTCGTCACCGAAAATATGGTGGGACATAAATTGGGAGAGTTTGCCTTAACTCGGACTTTCCATCAGCATTCCGGTGACCGGAAAGTTAAGGAAAAATAATCATGTCAGCGCTTGCTAAAATTCGATTTCTCCAGGTGACTCCTCGTAAGGCAACTGTGGTTGCTAATGCGATCCGCGGAAAAAAAGTGCAAGAGGCTCTCGATTTCTTACTTTTTACGAAGCGTTATGTCGCTCGTGATTTTCGTAAGTTGATTCAATCGGCCCTAGCCAATGCGGAGCAAAAGGGTGGAATGGATCCTGATAACCTTTACATAAAAGTGGTAACGGTAGACCGTGGACCTATTCATAAGAGATGGTCTGCTCGAGCGAGGGGATCAGCTTCAAGGATTGAGAAACGAACTAGTCACATCACTTTAGTCTTGGACGAAAAATAGGGATCGGCGTTTTTATGGGACAGAAAGTTCATCCATACGGTTTTCGAGTAGGCATTAACAAGCCTTGGCTTTCTAAGTGGTATGCCAAAGGCAAGTATGCAAAGTTTTTGCACGAAGATTTAGATTTTCGTAAGCAGATTAAGAAGAAGCTTTATTCTACGGGCGTTTCTCGTGTGATGGTTGAAAGAGCAGCCAATAAAGTTAAGGTGGTGATTCATACGGCCCGGCCTGGTTTGGTAATTGGTAAGAAGGGTGCTGGCATTGATGCTCTTCGTGCTGAATTGCAAAAAAAATCTAAGAATGAAGTGTTTTTAGATATCTACGAAATTCGTAAGGCGGAGACAGATGCCCAGTTAGTGGCAGAGAATGTGGCGATGCAGTTGGAGCGCCGGGTTGCTTTTCGTCGTGCGATGAAAAAGGCTGTTCAGTCTGCCCTTAAGTTCGGCGCCCAGGGAATTAAGATCATGGTGGCAGGCCGTTTGGGTGGAGCTGAAATTGCCAGAACGGAATGGTATCGTGAGGGACGTGTACCTCTTCATACTTTGCGTGCTGATGTCGATTACGGTTTTACCGAAGCTAAGACTACCTATGGAATTATTGGGGTCAAGGTTTGGGTTTTTAAGGGCGAGATTCTCCGTAAGGAAGAAAGGGAATTGCTCGACGTCGTTAAGGTCAGCTAATTCCGGAGGTTTTTTTTCATGTTGATGCCCAAAAAAGTTAAGTACAGAAAGCGAATGAAAGGCAAGATGCGAGGTAAGGCCTATCGGGGCTGTAATCTCGATTTTGGTGACTTTGCCATCCAATCTTTAGAGTGTGGATGGATTACTGGTCGTCAAATTGAGGCTTCTCGTATTGCGATCAGTCGTTGTATCAAACGTGGTGGTAAGATTTGGATTCGTATTTTTCCTGATAAGCCGATTTCCAAAAAGCCTTTGGAAACTCGTATGGGTAAAGGAAAAGGCAATCCAGAGCAATGGGTGGCGGTGATTAAACCCGGTCGTATCCTCTTTGAAATGGAGGGGGTAGATCGAGAAACGGCGGTAAAAGCTTTGACTTTGGCAAAGCACAAGTTACCGCTTCGCACTAAAATTGTGACGCGGGAGGGTTACCGTGACGCCTAAAGAATTAAGGGAAAAATCCTTAGAAGAGCTTCGAGCCTTAAAAAAAGATTTGAGCGAAGAATTGTTTCGCTTGAAGTTGCAAGCTGGTACAGGGCAGTTAGAAAAATCCCATCGTCTGAGCGAGATTAAAAAGAACATTGCTCGTGTGCTTACGGTGCTTGGACAAAAGCTGGCTTTGCAGGTCCAGAAGTAAATTCTACCGGGTTTATTTAAAATTAGAATATCTGAGGGTAGACAAAATAAATATTGTCTATGAGATTTTCTATGGTGTGTTCTGATATGCCAAAGTAAGTGAGTTGATAAAACTTATGGAAAAAGAGCTTCATAAAAGAAAAACAAAAGTGGGGACAGTCGTCAGTGACAAGATGAAAAAGACAGTCACTGTGGAGGTCGAGCGTTTAGTTTTACACCCTGTCTTCAAAAAATATCATAAGCGACGTAAGAAGTTTAAAGCTCACGATGAGAAGGGTCAATGTCGCGTAGGGGATGTTGTTGAGATTGTCGAAACGCGTCCTCTTTCGAAAACAAAACGGTGGGCTGTGCAAAAAATTGTGTTGCAAGGTGATCCAGCAGACAGAGCTTAAGGTAGGTAGATTTTATGATTCAGGTGGAGAGCATTTTAGATTCAGCAGACAATTCCGGCGCAAAGAAGCTTATGTGCATCAAAGTGCTGGGAGGAACTCGTCGGAAGTACGCTTCATTAGGCGATGTGATTGTGGTCTCGGTCAAGGAAGCCTTGCCTGATTCCAAAGTTAAAAAAGGGGATGTTAAGAAGGGGGTTATTGTTAGGACAAAAAAAGAGATTGCTCGTCCTGATGGTTCTTACATTCGCTTTGATCAGAATTCTATCGTGTTGATTAACGATGCGGGTGAGCCTTTGGGAACACGTATTTTTGGTCCCGTAGCCCGCGAATTAAGAGCCAAAAAGTTTATGAAGATTATTTCTCTGGCTCCGGAGGTTTTGTAGCCATGGCCCGAATTCGAAAAAATGATTCGGTGATAGTCATTACCGGAAAAGACAAAGGTAAAGTTGGACGGGTGATTCGTGTGCTTCCTGAGGAAGGACGCGTTTATGTTGAGAAGGTGAATGTTGTAAAACGTCATACCCGTCCGAGTCAGAAAAATCCCCAAGGCGGAATTGTAGAAAAAGAGATGAGTATTCATCTTTCAAATGTCATGCCTTTGGATCCCAAAACAGGAAAAGGGACGAGGGTTGGAAACAAGATTTTAGCCGATGGTAGTAAGGTAAGAGTGAGTAAGAAAAGCGGCGAAACCTTAGAGGCGAAGTAACTGTGGAAACTTTAAAATCAACTTACGAAGAAAAATATCGCAAAGAAGTTGTGCCTGCCTTGATCAAGGAGTTTGGCTATAAAAACCCTATGCAGGTTCCACGTTTGGAAAAAATCGTGGTTAATGTGAGCTTGAGTGAGGCCCTGCAAAATCAAAAGGTTTTAGACGAAGCCGCTCAGGAGATCATGGCAATTACAGGGCAAAAGCCGGTCATGACGCGTGCTAAAAAATCCATTGCGAATTTCAAGCTTAGAGAAGGTCAAAAAATCGGCGTTATGGTGACGTTGCGTCGCCAGAGAATGTACGAGTTTCTTAACCGCCTTTGTAATATTGCTTTTCCTCGAGTAAGAGATTTTCGTGGTATTAGTGGTCGCGCTTTTGACGGAAAAGGTAACTATTCTTTGGGAATCACCGAGCAGATTATCTTTCCTGAAATTGATTACGATAAAATTAGTAAAATTCGTGGGATGAATATCACGATGGTGACCACCGCCAAAACCAATGAAGAAGGTAAAGCACTCTTGAAGTATATGGGGATGCCCTTCAGAAACTAATCTCAATGAGATAGCCGGCTTTGGTTCGTCCTTGGCAAGCAAATCGAAGTTTAAGAAAGAAAAGATCGTTTATGGCAAAACTGTCCTTAAGACTTAAGTCCGTTAGTGAGCCCAAGTTCAAAGTGAGGGCTTATAATCGATGTCCCCTTTGTGGGAGGCCCCGTGCTTTTATGAGAAAGTTTCGTATGTGCCGTTTGTGTTTTCGTAAATTAGCACGGCAAGGAGAGTTGCCGGGAGTGACAAAGTCGAGTTGGTAAGAGATTTGGTAAAGAGATAAAGAGGAAAATCATGACTGATCCTATTGCCGATATGTTGACAAGAATCCGAAACGCTTTGGCTAAGTGCCATGAGGTTGTCGAGATTCCCTTCTCCAACATGAAAAAGCATATTGCAGAGATTTTGAAGGAAGAAGGTTTCATTAGAGACTTCCATGTGGCTGATTACAAAGGTCAAGGGAAGATACTGGTTCACTTAAAATATACGGGAAAACGTAAGCCAGCCATCATCGGTTTGAAGAGAATCAGTAAGCCTGGACGTCGACAGTATTTAGGATATCAAGATTTAAAACCTGTTCTTAACGGGAGTGGGGTGGCTATTCTTTCTACTTCCAAGGGAATTTTGACAGATCGAATGGCCCGAGAACAGAAATTGGGCGGCGAACTTTTAGCGAGTATTTGGTAGGCGATTATGTCCAGAACTGGAAAAAAAACGATATCTATACCAGATAAGGTAAAGATTAACTTAGATCAGGGGCAGATTGTTGTTGAGGGTCCGTTAGGGAAACTTACACAGCCCCTTCGTCCCGAGGTTGAGATTGATGTTCAGGGGAATACCTTACAAGTTCAGCGTAAAGATGATTCTCCCCAGAGTCGAGCTTATCATGGTTTGACTCGGGCCCTGATTTTCAACATGGTTCATGGGGTTTCTGCTGGTTTTCAAAAAGAGTTGGACATTACTGGCGTAGGTTATCGTGCGGAGGTCAAAGGAGATCAAATCAACTTTGCTCTGGGTTTTTCTCACCCCGTGGAATTTCCTTTACCGAACGGAATTTCTGCAAAAATTGATAAGCAGACCCATATTGTTATCAGTGGTTTTGATAAGGCTTTGGTAGGACAAGTGGCGGCTGATATTCGAAGAATTCGGCCTCCAGAGCCCTATAAAGGCAAAGGTGTTCGTTACTCTAAAGAAGTTATTCGTAGGAAAGCTGGTAAAACCGCTGGTGGTAAGGGCGGCAAATAGGAGTTTTGGTCATGCCTCTGAAAAAAGAGTTTGGCAGATTACATAGAAAAAAGCGCATCCGTAAAAAGATTTCGGGGACGGCTGACTGCCCTCGACTGACGGTCTTTCGTAGTCAAAGGCATATTTATGCTCAAGTGATTGACGATAGTTGTGGTCGTACTTTGGTTTCCGCCTCAACCCTTGAGAACGGGGCTGAGCCGGGCCGCTCCAATAAAACTTGCGCCCAGGAAGTTGGACGTCGTTTGGCGGAGAAGGCTAAAGCCGCAAAAATCGAACAAGTCGTTTTTGATCGAAACGGATATCTTTACCATGGTCGCATCAAGGCTTTGGCTGATGGTGCTCGGGAAGCAGGATTAAGGTTTTAATTTATGGCACAGC
>DALYDW010000104.1:7595-7819 GCA_031972915.1 bacterium | reverse complement strand
GGGAGACGCTTTACTTTTGCATCCCAATCGCTACGGAAAAAAGGGATTTGAAGAACAGTTGCGAGAAGCCCTTGCAGACCATCCCGAATTGCTTGCCGATGCCGCATTGGTGAAAAAACTTGATGGTTTGCGTAGGCAAAAAACCGTGGAAGTTTCCCTGGAACAAGTCAAGGCCTGGGCCGTATCGCGCCCTCCCTCCTCTTCTGTGGGTCAAGAATCCGCTC
>DALYDW010000104.1:0-7585 GCA_031972915.1 bacterium | reverse complement strand
AATGGCCCCTCGCTAGGATTGTCGTAGTGCCCAAGATTTGTTTTGAAGCATGAACCTTTGGGAAATGCCTTCCGTCTTTCTTGAAAAGCACAGCTCCCGGATGGAGCTTTTTAAGGAGGACCCCATGAAAGTTTCTCAGTATGCGCCACCCGTTTGGGAAGCCCTTTCGGCTTCGCTCCCTGTTACAGAAAATGGTAATCAGGCGCTTGTCGCTAAAACCTATTCTCATTCCAATAACAGCAGCTCTTTTACTTTGGCATCAGACAAGGCGACTCCATCTTCTCCGCTCATGGTTTCTGATGTGGAGCTTCAAAGTTTGATCGAGCAGCTTGATGCTGCCGATGTTTCAGGAGAGGCTCAAAAATCGGAGATGGATCCGCAGATTTTTTTTGAATGGATGGAAGGCTTGAGTGAGGAAGATAGGCAATCGATGCACGCCTTTCATCGAAAAATAATCGAAGTCTCCCGTGGAGAAGCTTTGAGCGAGGCCCAACTGGCAGAATTATCCCATCAAGCACCTGGGGTGTTGCAAGATTTTGTTTCTTCCCAAGGAGTCTCTCTAGAGGCGTTTATTCAAAACGATGCCCAACATAGGGGACAGCGGCCAGAGCCCAGTGCTTTACAATCCGAGATGATGGAATTTTTTCAAAGCCAAGGTGTCGATCCCAGACAGGAGGGTATGAAGGAATTTTTTGATCAGCTCATGGAAGTTTCTAAAAATAGCGGGGCCGATTGGAGTGGGCTGGAATCGCAAGCACCACAAGTATTGAATGATTTTGCAGAAAGCCAAGGTATCTCGATTTCGGCATTACTCTCACAGCTGGTTTCGGACATGCAAAACCACGGACCTCATCAGGGGCAAAAATAGGAGGAAATATGCGACAGTATTTTCGTTTAGGGTTTTTTACGATGTTGATGGTGGTGGGTATAACTCAGGCGCAAGGTCAGCCAAGAGATATGTCGCCACCAGATTTTAGTAAAATGCCCTTTATGGAGGAGTTGAATTTAAGTGAGGCCCAGCGCGAAAAAATTAAGGCCTTGCATGAAAGCAATCGGCCTCAATTTGAAAAAGATCGAGAAGCGATGCACCAGGCCAAGACTCGTTTTGACGAGGCCATGGATGGCGATGGGTCTCCCGATGAAATTCGAAAACGTTTTCATGCCTTACAAAAAGCGCGCGATGCGATGATGAGTTTTGGATTTGAGCAGGCCTTAGCGGTCCGTGAAATTTTAACTCCAGAGCAGAGGAAAAAATTTCAAGAAGTGCGTCGTGATAAATTTAGAGGAAGAATGCATCACCATCGTCCGGAGGGGCCTATGGGGCCAGGCCCCGATGGATTTGGCCCTTCGCCTCCATGAAGGGGAGTGTAAAAATTGATTCACTCCATCGATCAAAAAATAACGCAGTTTACCGATGGCGAATGCTGTGGCTTTCGCGAGCTTTATGAAAAGTTTTCGGGTCCAGTTCGCGGATTGCTTTATCGAATCTTTCCCCAATGTTCTTTGGACGATGCGGTGCAAGAGGTCTTTGTTAAAATTTGGAAAGGGCTGCCCCGCTTCGAAGGGCGCTCTTCTTTAAAAGTTTGGATTTTTCAGATTGCCCATCGGGTGGCTATCGACGCTTTGCGCCAGGGAAAAAACAAAAAGGTGGAGAGTATTTTAGAAGAAATAGAGGTGCCCTCTGAAGAGCACCGCATGATTCACCAAAATTGGGTGCGTCATTTGCTTGGCGAGTTCTCCCTTGAACATCGCAGTGTCTTGGTTTTATTTTTTATGGAGGAGCTTTCTTTAGAAGAGATTGCCGCGATTCAAGAGGTGCCCGTGGGAACAGTGAAATCGCGACTCCACTACGCCAAGCAAAAGATGCGAGAATCGCTTGAGCGAGAGGGGGTGCTGTGATGTCTATAGAATCGAAAAACTTGAGCGACGAGCGACTTGGTGCGTTTTTAAAAACGCATGCCCCTACTCCCCCACCAGCGCCAGCCACAGAATACGCCAGGCTTTGCAAAAAAATCGAAACGTGCTCCGCAAAATCTTGGCAGGTGCGCCTTCGTCGATGGGGGCTCGTGCTCTCTTCTGTCCTGGCCATTCTTACCTTGGTTGCCGTCGGCATTTACCAATATCGCTCTTACGTCATTGAAACGGTGACTGTAGAAACCATTGCTGAGCTGCCCTCTTCCCTCTTGTTACTCAATTCGGATCTCACCGAAGAAGAGTTTCGCTCGCCGGTGGAAGATTGGAATATTTTTGCCGAGGCGGTTACGGTTCAATCGATGTAATAACAGGGCTATAAAATCAGCGCTGCCGTTTGAACGTCTTATCTCTGTCATGCAAGGACATAACGTTGTGTAGATCTTGGGAAGGCCCCTGAACCGTAGGCGGCGTGCAGGATGGGGTCTTGTTTTGATGAGGGGGTCGGGTCTGAGGGAGAACGTCTGGACAAAAGTTTTAGAATGAAGTGCGTGGTTGTGGAAAAGATACGCACAGTCTGTGGGAAAGCTGTGAAAAAAAACTTGATAAAATAGGAAAACAATCGAAAACCTTCCCAAAATAAAGACGATATTAGGCGGGAGACCGAAGTATCTGTCTTTGGGGTCTTTTTTAACACTGTATTTCTTGTTGCGCGTTTTTTGAGTGGTTTTGTTGCTGAATAGATACGATTTTAAATTATGGGTGAGTTGTGATGGATAGTTGTTGCGAGGGCTAAAAAAGTAACAAGTCTGCTCAAAGCTTTATGTGTGCGGATATGCTCCCAGCCTTGTTTTAGAACCTTTTGAATCGTTTGGAGTTAGGGGCCTTCTTGGTTTGCAAGAAGAGTATTTTTAAACCAGGCGAAATTTATGTACATAATTTAAGCGTGATAAATCAACACAGTGTGTTGTTTTATTTATCTTTTTTTCTTGTGGTGAACGATTTTTGTGGACAAGGGTAGCTCCTCTTCTGTGTTTCACGTGGAACAGATATAAGCATGTTAATTTACGATCAAAAATATGACGTTATTGTTGTTGGCGGTGGTCATGCGGGTTGTGAAGCCGCCTTAGCGGCGGCGCGCATGGGAGCGAAGACCCTGCTTTTGACCTCTAATATGGATAACGTGGCTCATATGAGCTGTAATCCTGCCATTGGCGGCTTGGGTAAAGGGCATATTGTAAAAGAAATCGATGCCCTTGGTGGAGAGATGGGAAAAAACATCGATGCCACCGGTATTCAATTTCGCACTCTCAATACCCGTAAGGGGCCGGCGGTACGGGCCAGTCGGGCCCAGGCGGATAAGCTTCTTTACAAAAAGCGCATGAAATGGGTTTTGGAAAATACTCCTGGGCTTCACCTCAAGCAGGCTTTTGCCGATTCTTTGGGGGTTGAAGATGGAAAAATCACGGGTGTGCTTTCTTCTTTGGGAATTTTTTTTCCAGCTAAGACCGTAGTGCTTACGACGGGAACTTTTCTTAACGGATTAGCTCATATCGGTGAAAATAAAAGTGGTTGTGGGCGTGCGGGCGACGCCCCTGCCCTGCATCTTTCTGGCAGTTTGCGCGACTTGGGTTTTGAAGTGGGTCGTTTAAAAACCGGAACCTGCCCACGTATCGATGGTAGGACCATTGATTATTCTCAGTTGGAACGACAGGATGGTGATGTTCCGGCGCGTAAATTCAGTTTTTCTGACAATCGTATCGAGTTGCCTCAACTGCCTTGTTATATCACCTACACTAATGAGGCCACCCACGAGGCCATTCGTTCGGGCATTCATCGTAGTCCCATGTACTCGGGGCAAATTCAGGGTGTGGGGCCCCGCTATTGTCCCTCGGTAGAAGATAAGGTGATGCGTTTTCCTGACAAAGACCGTCATCAATTATTTTTGGAGCCCGAAGGGTTGGAGACCCATGAGGTTTATGTCAATGGGCTTTCCACGAGTTTGCCGATTGATATTCAACTCAATTTTTTGAAAACCATCCCCGGTTTAGAAAAGGCGGAGATGGTGCGGGCGGGATACGCAATTGAATACGATTATGTGCCGCCCACCCAGCTTTATCCGTGGTTGGAGACAAAGCGGGTGTCGGGTTTATTTCATGCTGGGCAAATCAATGGAACTTCAGGCTACGAAGAGGCTGCTGGCCAAGGGTTATTGGCGGGTGTTAATGCGGTTTTAAAGGTTCGTGGTCAAGAGCCGTGGGTTCTTAAGAGATCCGAGGCCTATATTGGGGTTTTGGTGGACGATTTAGTAACCCATGGAACCGCGGGAGAGCCTTATCGTATGTTTACTTCCCGGGCCGAGTACCGCTTGTTGTTGCGAGAAGATAATGCTGACTTGCGTTTGACAGAACAAGGACGTCGTCTAGGTTTGGTCGATGATAGGGATTGGGGTGGATTTCAAGAAAAAAAACGACAAGTTGAGTTTTTAAGACAACAACTTAAAAACATTCGAATACTTCCCACGGCTGATATTCAGCAGCGCCTAGCGGCTAGGGGCCATGGTTTTTTAGAACAGCCTTTGAGTTTGGAACAATGGTTGCGACGTCCTGAGGTGAAGATTGAGGATATCAAGTGGGTGCTCCCAGAGCATCTCTCTCTATGGGAGACTTTGTGCCTAGAGGCCTTGGAGCAGGCTGAGATTCAGATAAAATATGCGGGTTATGTTGACCGTCAGGAAGAAGAAATTCAGCGTATGGAGCGGTTTCAGGGGATGTCTATTCCTGAGGCCTTTGTTTTTGAAGGAATTCCTGGGCTTTCTATTGAGGTTATAGAAAAACTTAATCGAATACGCCCCCAAACCTTAGCCCAAGCGAGTCGTATTTCAGGAGTGACTCCCGCTGCGATTTCTATTTTGAGTCTTTATCTGAAGCGCTGGGATATGGCTCGCGCCCTGTGATATTTGACGGTTTGAGAATGGGTTTCGATACCGTCTTGTGATAATGCGAGTTGCTTTGTTTGTCTTTTCTTAGCCTGAGGTGTGCAGGATGTTGTTTTTGGTCTCCCCCCCCCGCCCCGCTTCTCGTTTTTCCCTATCTTATTGAAGTTAAATATTATTTTAATGTTGCTTGATTTGCTTAGTCTCTGGATTTGTGGGTTTAGAACAGTGGTGCCGGTGGCCTTGCGTCTTTGGTTTTTGGCTTGTCCTGCTCACCTTGAATAAGGTCTTGGTAATTTTTTATGCCGGTGTGGCGATTGTGTTCTGAAAACTGAAAATTCGAAGATTGAAATGTTTAGGGCGAGTTTAGTGTTATTTGACTTTGTTGGAGGGATAAAGATGGTGGTTGAGGTTTCTAAGGATTTTTTATTGAATAATCAATTTATAGAACGAGGAGAGCTTGTTTTAGAACGCCTGCTTTCTCACGTTCCACGTGAAACGCTTGAGTTGTTGGGGCGATATGTGAACTTGCTTTTTCAGTGGAATGCTAAAACTAATCTAACAGGATCCGCTAATCCCGAAGACTTTTATATTCATCATCTTTTGGATGTTTGTTGTGCTCAGTTGGCCTTGGAAAAAAATTTTTATAAACTCGAATCGGCGGATTCTCAGCTCGCTATTCATGGAGAGGACGAAATAATTTTAAAAAATGAGAATAAATTGAAGAATGGTGTTTGGTTGGATGTTGGATCTGGAGGGGGAATTCCCGGAATTCCTTGGGCTATTTTGTGGCCCCAGACTCGTTTTGGTTTGGTAGAGGTAAGACAGAAAAAGGCAGCGTTTTTAGACCGCGCCATTTCTCTGCTTTTTCTCAAAAACACAAAGGTTTTTCCTTGTTTGATAGAGCGTCTTGATCTGAATTTAAAAAAGGATTGGGGAAATATTCTGGTTCCGCCCTCGGATTCCATTCATCAGGAAGAGATGGGGGGCGAGGCGGATAGTCTTTATGTTGTTTCACGTGGAACGGCGGATCCAAGAGGTTTGCTTCGTTTGGCCCATGGGGCACCCTTTTTTTGGAAATACTGGTTTGTATTTTCTTCAGAAAAAACTCAAGAGCAGTTTCATCGTGACTCCCTTGAGTTTGCTCTAAAGGCGGAAGTGTTTTGCTACGAACGTGCTTATGAGCCTTACGTGTCTCAGCAGGGGACGGGTTTGATGACGGTTTTGTCTCGTTTGCCGAGTTCAAAATAAGTGCGTTGAGAGATCTTTCGGCGCAGGGTGTTGAATGCTGGTGGGCCTGGGGTGTTTTTTGAGTCGGTTTTAGCTATGTATTGCCCTACATTGCCTTACAAATAATGTTTTTGTTGCGACGGTGCTGGTACTGAGATATATCCAAGTGAGCTTTCTGGAGGCGCTCATGAAAGTTTTAGCTCTAGTTAATCAAAAAGGAGGGGTGGGGAAGACCACTACGGCGGTCAATGTGGCGTCTTGCCTGGCCGCTGCTGAGCGTCGTACTTTGTTGATTGATTTGGACCCCCAGGGTAACGCCACGAGTGGCCTTGGGGTGGCTAAAGAGGGGCTAGAACAGAGTATTTACGATGTGTTGGTTGATGGTGTGTCTTTAGACTCCGTTTTGTTGCCGACGAGCTTGCCTTGTTTGTTTTTGGCCCCGGCCAACACCCAGTTGGTGGGGGCTGAGTTGGAGTTGGTTTCTGCGCTTTCCCGAGAAAATCGTCTTAAAAACGCTCTGACAAAATTGGAGTTCCCTTTCGACTACGTTCTGATTGACTGTCCGCCCTCCTTGAATTTGCTCACTCTCAATGCGTTGACAGCGGCGACTTCGGTCTTGGTTCCTGTTCAGTGCGAGTATTATGCGATGGAGGGTTTGAGTGAATTGATGAAAACCATTCAGTTGGTACAAACCCACCTTAATCCGCAGTTGAGTCTCGAGGGGATCGTTTTAACGATGTACGACGGGCGAAATAACTTGGCTCGCCAAGTGAGTGGAGAAGTGCAGCAGTTTTTTGGTGACAAGGTCTATAAAACCTTGATTCCGCGCAATGTGAAATTAAGCGAGAGCCCCAGTCATGGGAAGTCGGTGATCATGTACGACGTGCAGTCTAGGGGGGCGCAAAGTTATCTTCAGTTGACAGCGGAGTTGATGCGGCAAGGTGGGGAAAAAGAACGCTGGGGAGAGGAGTTGTTTTTGTTAGATCGAGACTCGGGGGGTGTTGAGGGGGGTGGGGTGCTAGAAAATACGGGCTCTTGATGGGGTTGGGGTTGGGGGTGTTGTTTTTTCAGCGAATTGTTGGTTTTGGTTTTTTTGAAGGGGTGGGCGAATAGTTTTTTTGTGCGGTATTTGCGTCCTTTAAATTTCTTAAGGAGTGATCATGAACCAGAATAGAGCCCTTGGAAAGGGTCTGGCTTCTTTGTTGCCAAGCGGACAAGTTAAGGTGGAATCGGTTTCGGCGGAGGGTTATTTTCAGTGTCCTGTTGAAGATATTTTGCCCAGTCGAGACCAGCCGCGTAAGTTGTTTTCTAAAGAAAGTTTGGAAGAGTTGGCGACGTCCATTAGGGAACAAGGGGTGATACAGCCCTTGATTGTTCGGCGTATGGAGGGGGGGAAGTATGAGTTGATCGCTGGAGAAAGACGTTTAAAGGCCTCCCGTTTGGCGGGTTTGACGCAGGTTCCTGTGGTGGTGGCGCAGGTTGTTCCTGAAAAAGTTTTTGAAATGGCCT
>DALYDW010000103.1:4459-7852 GCA_031972915.1 bacterium | reverse complement strand
AAAAACAGTTCTTCGGAGAGGGGCTGTTTGGGAATCTCCGCAAATTTTTTATCGGGATGTTGTTGCTTTAGTGAGGCAAGCACTTGCGCCTCGTATTGCACCCCCGATTCCCATAGGAGTTTAATCAAGGGATGGATTTCGACTTTTAGCTTTGGATCGCCATAAAAATCCATGAAGGGACGATGGGAGCATTTGGCGTAGTTGAAGAGGTCGGTGGCGGTGAGGTAGGGGATAGGTGGCATATGAAAAATAGAGTTATATCAAATCGATAAATTCACGAAGTTTATCAGCCGTTACGACGAGTCCTTGAGCAGCTAAGGTGACAATGTAGTCTTCCGCTGATTTTATCGGATTTTTTAAAGCAGCGCGGTGTTTTTTTGCTGTGGTGATTACCGCAGCCTGATGAAGGCTCATTTGATGTTCGATAAAAACATCAGGGTGCATCGCTTCAATTCCATAGATTTCTAATTTTTCAGAGGGAAAATCTTTAAGATTAAAAGTGACAATAACTTGAGCACCACAACAAATGGCCGCTGCTAAAACGTGTTTGTCATTAGGATCAGGAAGTTCTAAATTTTCTTCCAGGGGTTCGTATCCGGTGACTAGGCAGTCGGGTATCGACTGGTTCATTAAATTTTGAGTGCGCTCAATTTGATAGGCGAGTTCGGGCCGATCTTTTAAAAGATTTTTTGTCCACTCTGCTTGAATGTGTAGACTCCATTTAGCGGCAAATAATCCTGAGTTTGCCAAGCGCAGCAAAAAGTCTCGTAAGGGGGCAGGATAGAGTACACATGCATCGAACAGAACGACGAATCGCATCAATACCCCATATCATGTTCTTGAGCTTGACTCGTTAACTCATCGAGCATTTTTTGATTTTCTTGATCCCGTTTGGATTTATATTTCATCAAGTCTTGATAACGGATACGCCGATGGGTGCCCACCTTTGAAAAAGGAATTTCCCCATTTTTCAAAAGCTGAATAAAAAAAGGACGGGAAACATTTAAAATGTTGGCGGCTGCTTGGGTGGTAAGTAAGTGGTGGGTAGGCACAATGCTAACGGCATTGCCTTGGGCCATTTCCGCAAGTAAGTCGCGGAGCAAAGCTAATGCTTGGCGTGGCAAAATTAAATCTTGCTGGTCCATTTGCACTCGTGCCCTATCGGCTTGTGGCCGTTTGGCGAGAAGGCGGCTCAATTCTTTTGCGCTGGCTCGAGCGAGTGAAATATCTTCGTCGGAAGGAAGGGTTTGGAGTTTTTGATTTTTATGCTCCATGAGTTACCTCTTTAAAATAGGTCAGTACGCCCCTCACGCAGAGTAGTTTATTCGAAATAATCGAAAATCGCAATAATCGAAATAAAAACATAACTAATTGAAATACAATGATAATTATTGAAAGGCTTTGTCCGGGCTTTGAAAGGAAATGTTTTTAAAGGTGCGTCCTGTCTACTCTTGGGGCGTTAGCACGTTTCCCATGCCCACTCGGCAGAAAGTAATTCGGCCTGCTGCAAAACCGTTTCGGTGGCCTGCTCTTGCTTGTCGGGTGGATAGCCGTATTTTCGCAAAATACGTTTTACCAAGACCCTAAGTTGCGCGCGGATATTTTCTCTCAAGGTCCAATCGAGGGTGACGTTGTTTTTGATAGTTTCGACGAGTTCTTGGGCGATGATTTTTAGGGTGGGTTCACCTAAAACTTTGACGGCGCTGTCGTTAATTTCGAGGGCATCGTAAAAGGCGACTTCGTCTTCGCTGAGACCGAGCTTTTCCCCCCCGGGCTTTGGCTTCGCGCATTTCACGGGCCAACTGAATCAATTCTTCGATGACTTGCACGGTTTCGATGGCGCGGTTTTGATATTTGCGAATGGCTTTTTCTAGCATCTCTAAAAAAGACCGGGCTTGAACCGCATTTTTTTGGGAGCGTGTTTTGATTTCTCCTAAAAGAAGTTTTCGTAACACTTCCACGGCCAAGTTTTTTTGGGGCATGTTTTTGACTTCCACCAAAAACTCGTCGGATAAAATGGAGAGATCAGGTTTTTTTAAACCTGCCGCGGCGAAGATATCGACAATGCCTTCGGCGGCTACGGATTGGGAAATAATTTGCCGAATAGCGTGGTTGAGTACTTCGGGTGGTTTTTGATCGACCGCAATGGTTTTTACCAAGGCCGAGCGCACCGCTTGAAAAAAACCGACATCGTCTCGAATGCGCAACGCTTCTTCGTGAGGCACCACCAGGGCAAAGGCTTGGGATAATTCGGTGACGGCTTTGAGTAAACGCTCTTTGCCCTCTTTTTGCGCTAGAATATGCTCTTGGGCCAGGGGCAAGAGATCGAGCTTTTCTTGGGACTTACCATGGGTCCAGTGGGATCTATCTAGGCCATGAAAGAGTCCCTGACAAATTTCGTATTTTTCTAACAGTACTGCGATGGCTTCTTCTTGATCGATGGCGGTTTTTCCAGTTCCGCCGCTGGCCGTATAGGTGACCAAGGCTTTACGCAATTCGTCGGCAAGGCCCAGATAATCCACGATCAAGCCGCCGGGCTTATCTTTGTAAACTCGATTCACTCGGGCAATGGCCTGCATGAGTCCATGGCCGCGCATGGGCTTATCGACATACATGGTGTGCAGGCAAGGAGCGTCAAAACCGGTGAGCCACATGTCGCGCACAATGACGAGGCGCAACGGGTCTTGGGGTTTTTTGAAACGATTGGACAAGGCTTCGCGCCGGGATTTGTTTCGGGCGTGTTCTGCTACCCGTGGACCCTCGGCGGCGCTGCCTGTCATGATGACTTTGATCACGCCTTCGCTATCGTCTTGGTGATACCACTGGGGACGAAGCTTGATGATTTGATCATGGAGATCCATGCAAATGCGCCGACTCATCCCCACGATCATGGCCTTGCCTTCCATGACCTCGAGACGATTTTCAAAATGCCTGACAATATCTTCGGCAATGATAGCCAAGCGGTGTTCGGCGCCTACCAGGGCTTCTAATTGAGCCCATTGGGACTTGAGCTTTTCTTTGCTGGAAATTTCTTCGCCTTCGGTAGCTTCTTCAAAATCGGGATCGATCTTGGGTTTTTCGGTTTCTTTTAATTGCAGTTTTGCCAAGCGGCTTTCGTAATAGATGGGAACGGTGGCGCCGTCTTCGACCGCCTTTTGAATATCGTAGATGCTGATGTAATCGCCAAAAACTTGCTTGGTGTTTTTGTCATTGAGTTCGATGGGGGTGCCCGTAAATCCAATGAAAGAAGCATGGGGCAAGGCGTCGCGCATATTGCGCGCGAAGCCATCGATAAAATCGTACTGGCTGCGGTGGGCTTCGTCGGCCATGACGATGATATTGCGCCGCTTCGATAAAAGCGGGTAGCGATCGCCTTTCTCCTCGGACATGAAT
>DALYDW010000103.1:708-4403 GCA_031972915.1 bacterium | reverse complement strand
CAGCAGATCTTTGCACCGGGCAAAGGTAGTAAAGAGTTGCTCGTCGAGGTCGTTGCGGTCGGTAATGACCACAACGGTTGGATTTTCCATCTTGGGATGCAGGATCACTCGCCCCGCGTAAAAGGCCATGGTGAGGGATTTTCCAGAGCCCTGAGTATGCCACACCACGCCCACCCGTTGGTCGCCAGGATCACCGCCATGGGTTAAAGTTTGCGGCTTTTGTAAGGACAAGGCGGCCCTCAGGGTTTCTTGCAAGGCTACGTTCACGGCATGAAATTGATGGTAGCCCGCCATTTTTTTGAGGAGTTCGCCCTTGTCATTTTCTTCAAAGACGATGAAGTGGCGAAGCATTTCTAAAAAACGTTTCTTTTCGAAAACACCTTTGATGAGAACGCCGAGTTCTGCCACGGTGGGTTTTTCAATCTCTGCTCCCGTAATGGTGCGCCAAGGCATGAAGCGTTCGCGATCGGCACTGAGCGTACCCATTCGAGCTAAGATGCCATCGGAAATCACCAGAGCCTCGTTGTAATCAAACAAATGGGGAATTTCTGCTTTATAGGTTGCCAATTGTTGCAGAGCCCCATCGATGTTGGCGTTTTCATTGGCGGCGTTTTTAAGTTCGAATACGGCCAGAGGTAAACCGTTGACGAACACCACGAGGTCGGGCCTGCGCTTGTGTTTGTTTTCGGTAACCGTGAATTGATTGAGCACAAGCCAATCGTTACGATCGGGGTTTTCAAAATCTAAAACTTGCGCTTGGACGCCCGAGAGTGTTCCGTCGTTTTTTTTAATTTCAACGTCAACCCCGTTCACCAACATTTTATGGAAGCTTCTGTTTCTAGCGATGAGGGAAGGCGCGTCGAGCCGAGTGAGTTTGCGAAAGGCCTCGTCGAGGGCCTCGGACGGTAGTTGGGGATTGAGGGAGCTTAAGGCCTTGCGTAATCGTGATTCGAGAACAACTTGATCAAAACTCTTTCGCTCGGCCTTGGGTGTTTCGGGATCCAGCTCGGGGCCGTAAGCCGTGCAGTAGCCCAGGTCGGAGAGCCAGGCGAGGGCGGCTTGTTCGATGGTGGATTCGGTAAATAAATTCATGCAGCTAGTTCTTGTCTATAATCTTCTCGCTTAGACCATGGAACTGGTACAGCATCATAGTTTTCCAAAGCACTTATTATACTTTTGGAAATTCTACTCTCCCCATCGTTGAGGAATGCATATAATCTGGACTGTGTATTACGAGTATCTTTCGTATCCAACCATTTAAACATCAATGACTGTGTGGCGTCTTTTGTTGGGTGAGTGATAGTTTGTATTATTCTTTCAGGTTCTGTTTTAAATTTGGGGATCACAAAATCAAACATATGATCGTAGCCACTTTTTCCAGTAAGTTTGATTTTTGGAGTGTAGCGTATTTCGCAAAGATTTAACCATGAAACTACATCTTCATAAAATAGACTGGCAATATGAGGGGAGGCTAAATAAAAAAGATCGTTAACGGCCAGCATTGCTTGAATGAAATTATGTTTTTTTATTGGGAATGTTTCTTGGTTTGCATGTGTTGTAAGCTTTTTACCGTCTATTTGAATTCCAAAGCCTGCCAGAGTGATTTTAAGAAGCTCCTGACGCTTTGGGGTGCTTAAGTCGCAGCCTGAAGCTTCAAGGTCTTCCAGAATGTATCCGTCATCGGAAAGTAAAAACCCCTTGTCTTCCCGTTTAATATAAAACTCTAGACAATCATTATGTCGGTCTAAATGAGGTGTCGTAATTTTGGCCCAATCTGAATTACGGCTAACATCAGACAGAACGGTTTTGTCCTTAATCCAAAGGAAATAGCTCTCTAGCAAACCTTTAAATTCACTTTTCATGTGAATAACCCCCTGACAATATTAGGCTTCTCTTTGATGCTACAGTATTCCATAAAATCTTGAAGAGTTTCCCAAAAATTATCAGGTGCTTTGAAGTCTTTTGGGAGTGGAATAGCCCATTTGGTGTCATAGCCTTCACGATATAAGTGTAAGTGAGGGCATCCTATTTCCTTACCATCAGGATTTCTATGGGGAGCACCTCCCATGTCAATTCTGGCAAGGGCTACCGTTTTTCTTGCTCTTGTTTGGAATGTATTTTTTTGAAGCTCTATTCTTCCCCTCCTTATATCCAAGAAAAATTTTTCCCTTTCGTCAGGTGAGGTGAGGGGAATTTTTAATGATTCACCGGTATCTGGATAGTCATGTGGAGAATTATCGATTTTTATTTTTTCCATTTTGAGAAGAACATCTGCTTCTGCTTGGGTCAATTCTAAGGTCATCCGCTATGCCCTCAAATTTAGGTTTGTTTCATAAGTTTTGGTAAAAGGATTTCACGTTGTGTGGTTATAATTTCAGATTCAATTTCGTTTCGATAAATTAAACTAAAAAGTTTTTTTACAATGAGTCCGAACGCATTTTCCAGATCTTGTGGTGGAATAGATTGCTTATTCATGTATGCCTGATTTCTGTTTAAGCCTGGAACGGCGGAATCAGCACTTAATGAAGAAAGGTGATGATTGCGAAGAATATGATAGAGCAGATAAGGGCTTGAATATCTATTTTTTGGTACCACATAAAATGTTGTATCGATGGAAAAAAAGTCCGTTGGAGACCAGGTAACAGTACCCGGATTGCCTTTTCTGCCCACAATAATCCCTGGCCCAGAAACAAGTTTTTCGTTGTGGAAACCAACTTGGCCGTTAGATCCATATACAGGTATGTTGCCTGCTAATCTGTCCTCTTCCTTTAAAGCCTTTCCATAGGCTAGCTCAATTAAATTACCAAGTTTATAGATTTTCCACCCCCGCGGAATCCTCCCCAACTCTGAATCTTCAAAATCCTCTGGAAATAATTTCACCACCTCTGGATCCATTTGGCCGAGAAGTTTTTCAGCGCGCCCACGGGGCATATCATCGCCATGATATTTTCCAGCAAGGTGGCCTTTAGCTTTGACGGGATCAAAATCGATGAACCAACTCTTAAAAATAGCCTGGGCCATGGCTTCGAGGGTTTCGTTCATTTTACGGTTGAGTTCGATTTTGTCGTCTAGGGTGCCGAGGATGTGGGCGATGCGGCGTTGGGTTTTAAGTTCTGGTGCAAAAATAGGAATACGGTTCATGTTGCCTTGAGTAAGTTTTGGCATTGTTGAACCTGTGAGGTAGCCGCTTATATCCATGCTTTGAAGAGCATACATTAAAAAACGAGTATCAGCCTTTAGATTGCCTTGTAAGATGTGAGCATGATTATTTACCCAGAATTTTCCTTTAGCGAGAAAAGCAATTGGCGTATTTCTTGTGCGTAAATTTTCCCCGTCTTCTGCAATGAGGAGATAATCGCCATCAAAAATATACGAATTTACATAATCTACAATTCCAGAAGCTCCATAGTATGGGTAATTACCTGATTGGCGATCAGCCCCTCTTATAGGAACTCTTTGTCCATCGAAATTATTAACCAGTTCTCCTAATGTATATTCCTTCCATTCACCCATCACTAACTCCATTCCAAAGAGGCGACTCCATCCAATTCTTGGGAAATCCCATTTTTTCTATAGGTATTTGGGGATACTTTTTTAAGAGGTCTTGAAGACGATTTTTCCAAAGACTTTGTGGGGCAATTTTGGTCAGGCAATATTGGCAAAGGGTAAGAATGCAAAAAAGACGGTTATTTTCT
>DALYDW010000103.1:0-698 GCA_031972915.1 bacterium | reverse complement strand
TCTATGGAGAAGGGCTGGTGCCATTGAGGGTATTTTTTAGTTTTGGGAATTTTAGGTTTAATTCTTAGAACGCGATTCCATAATCTTCCGTGATGGGCACAAATATTACGAATAGTGTTGAGGGAGAGTAACCATGATTCAAAAACTTCGGGTGAAGTTCCAAAGTCGTCGGCTATCTCTTGTTTTATTTTTGGGGAGACGCCTTTGAAAAAAGTGAGCATGGCCCCAAAGGGCATAATTTCTATCGCCATCCAAATGGGAAGGGGAGTGTGCGTTGCTCCGTATTTACTTTGAAAGTGGGTAACAAAGGTCTCTCTACTTCTCTGGGTTTCAGTCGTAATTTTTTTCAAAAAGAAGTTTCGATCTTTTGCAGGTTGTTCAGGCAAGGAACTAGCTTGTTGGGCATAGGCAAAAACGCCGTAAGTATGGGAGTGGTGATAGGCCAATAGAGTACGAACGCTTACTTCGATGCGTTCGATAGCGTCGATCACTAAAAGCCGCAGTTGCCTATCAAAAGCATAATGCTCCCAAATCGTCTCAAAGTTTGTTCCTGGATGAAAGGTGTCGTCGGAATTACGAAAGGGAAACCAATACCCACTTAATCGGTAGTAATTGACTCGGGAAAAACGTTCGATCATTAAGTCGCGATCTCCCAACATTCCCCTGCTGATTAAGAGATCGGCCTGTGCTTCAAAGGT
>DALYDW010000102.1:5838-7898 GCA_031972915.1 bacterium | reverse complement strand
GAAAACCCGGCCCCATCACCCAGTTGGTGCAAAACAATTTCTTTTCGATTGTCCGTGGTGAGAATCCAAAATACGAAGGATGGCTTTCTTACCTCTAGAGCCCCACTTCGTCAGTTGAGGCTCTCTTTGAAAAAGCGTTGTAAGGTTTGTTCGGTTCTTTCTCGCTCTTGCGAAGTTAGGTTCCCCGCGACTTCTTTGTACCCCGGTTTGCGATAAGGTCGTAGATTGTTCAGCACCAAGGCGCTTCCTTGGGGGCGAGCCAAATGCAGACATTGAAAATGATCGAGCTCTCGAATAGGCATGCGATTGAGTCCCAGGTAAACCCCGCCACAAGAAAAAATAGCGCCCTGTTCCTGCAAAATTTCTTGAGCTGGGATGGGAGTCATCGCACCGCGTTCCACTCTTCGACCGCAAAGCAAGTGTTTCGAAAGCGCCATGGAGCCACCTTTCCGTGGATGCAAAATCCACACCCTCTCAAGATAGCAAGTCATGTGCCAAAAGAAACATTCACTCATGTACAAAACAAATCTTTTTATTTCATGGACTTAGAAAAAATTCTAAAAAACAATAAAAGAACCCCACCTTAAAAACACGAAAAAACCGTCAAGCCCCCCTTCCCAACGTCAAAGATTTGACAATTTTAGAGCGACTCTCGAATGCGTCGCGCCAGATCGAGCCCCACACCTAGAGCCTGGGCAATGGTCTCTACTTGGGCCTCCCGAATTTCTTTTAAACTACCGAAGGTCTGCAATAATTTTTGGCGACGCACCTTACCCACACCTTCAACCTGGTCCAAGGCAGACTCCAAGCTTCGGCTTTTTCTCAACTGACGATGGGCTTGCAAACCAAAACGATGAGCCTCGTCACGCACCTGCATCAAAAGAAACAGGGCCGAAGAACGGGGCGGTAAAAACACCGGATCCTTGCGCCCCAAGAGGAAAACCCTCTCTTCGCTCCGTGAACGGGGACCAGATCCTGGTACGGACTGATCTAAAAGGCGGCTCTTGGCCAAGGCAATTAGATCCACACCTTCGACCCCCTCGTCTCGAAAGGCTTGCTCGGCGGCATGCAATTGTCCCTTACCCCCATCGATGACCACTAAATCAGGCAAGGCCCAAGCTTGCATGGCTTCGCCGTGCGCGCGTCGCAAACGCCGCCGTAACACTTCGTAGAGCGAGGCAAAATCATCGACTCCCTTTACCTGACGAAGATGAAAACGCCGATAACCCGATGGATCGGAACGCGCCGCAAAAAAAGTCACCCGAGAACCCACGGTTTGAGCTCCTTGAAAGTGGCTGATGTCGTAGCATTCGATTTGGCTGGGAAAATTTTTTAAGCCGAGCCTGTCTTGTAAATCCGCCAAAACCCGCTGAGAATCCTCTTGAGTCTTTAGCTCTCGCACAAAGGCTTCGGTGGCATTTTTTTGAATGCGCTCCACCCATTGTTTTTTTTCGCCACGCAAAGGCACTAGTATCCTCACGGCGTGACCTGCCCGCTCACTGAGCAGCTCCGACAAATCTTTCAAAGAATCGATAGCAAAGGGAATTAAAATTTCTTCGGGAATTTGCAAAGCCAGCGAGTAAAACTGCAAAAGAAAAGAACTAAAAAAGTCCTCGTCAGACTCGAAGGTATGGAAAATACGAATTTGGGGATCCATCCATTTTCCAAAACGCACCGGCATACAATAAAGCAAGAGACGCTCTCCCTCCCGATAAAAACCAAAAATATCTCGATGAATTCGCTCATGACTCACTACCCTTTGGCGCTCTTGAGTAAGCTCGATATCACGAAGTAAATCACGATAACGGGCGGCAGTTTCAAAGTTTTCTTCATAAGAGGCTTGCTCCATTTTTTCTCGAGCCATTTCTTTTAAACTGTCGTTTTTCCCCTCTAAAAACAAACGCGCCTGCTCCACCAATTTTCCGTAAGCCTCTAAGGAAATTTTTCCCACACACGGGGCATCACAACGCTTGATCTGATATTGCAAACAAGGTCGGATGCGATTTTTATATTCTCGGTCTGAACAGGTCCTTAGTCGAAAATGCCGCTCGATAAAATCA
>DALYDW010000102.1:0-5776 GCA_031972915.1 bacterium | reverse complement strand
GAGGTCGATGTTTTTGAATGAGGGTATGCTCCAAGAGCAGCGCCTCTTTAGGGGTATCCGTCAGAATAGGTTCGATATCCCTCACCTTAGACATCAAAAACTGTACCTGATAACGACCATCGGACTCGCGAGAAAAATACGATGAAACCCTAGAGCGTAAATTCGAGGCCTTCCCCACATACAAAATTTCCCCTTTGGAGCTCTTCATCAAATAGACTCCGGGGTTTTTAGGAAAGCTTTTTACTTTATCTTGCAACGCACTTGTACTCATAGCCCCACTCACTTCCATCCAGATGCCGTTTCGATACCAACTCTCGTCGAGGGCCGAAAGAACCAATAGAATTGACCGAATTTTACAAAGATGTCATTAAAATCACCCGAAACGATCCCCAAGATAAACCGCGGATGATAAAACCGCTCTAGGGGTTTTTAAGGGGAGAGGACAACGACATGGCCTTGGAAGATTCTGGGATTCGCAAAGTCGCGGAGCTGTTACGGCAATCTCTTTACTACTTCTCCCTCTTCGTTCTGGCCACTTTGCTTTTCAAGTTCAATTATCCACTCACTCCCCAAACGCAATTTCTCATTAGACTTCTTTGCTATTTCCTCATGGGCCTGTATGTTTTTCAAGCCCTCAGCCTTATTTTGTATCGTGGATTTCGCATCCTCCAAAGCTACGAACTGATCGTCAAGGTAGTGATTCTCGGGGCCCTGGCCATCACCTACACCCAACCCGATTTGGCAGCGGGCTTGATTATTCTTGAAGAAGTCTTTCGCGGCATCCGTCACTTTATGCGCACCGCCTCGGTAGCTCGTTTTTTCGATCGACTCCGCACCCAACCTGAACTGCTACTTTCTTCGAGTTTCGCTCTCATTATCGCCGCGGGTGCCATCCTGCTCAGCCTCCCCGTCGCCACGGTGGGAAAGCAAATCCTCTTCGTCGATGCGCTCTTCATGGCCACCTCAGCCACTTGTGTGACCGGACTCGCAGTACAAGACACAGGTAGCTTTTTCACCCCATTTGGCCAAGCCGTTCTAGTCTTATTGATGCAATTGGGAGGCTTGGGAATCATGACCATGTCCACCTCACTCGCCATGGTCATCGGTAAACGGCTGAGCATTCGAGAACGCCTCTTCATGCAAAACGTCATGGAAGAAACCGATTACCAAGAATTTAGAAGAATTTTGGGGAGTATCTTTAAAATGACCTTCGTCATTGAAGGCATCGGAGCCTTACTGCTCACCGCTCGATTTTACGTTGAACAGCGCGATGTCTTCCAATCGATAGGATACGGAGTTTTTCATGCCATTAGCGCGTTTTGTAACGCGGGGTTGGGTCTTCTGGCCAACTCCTTCGAAAACTATTACGGAGACCCACTCATCAATCTCACGATAAGTTTTTTGATCATCTTCGGAGGATTGGGATTTTCCGTAGTGCACGGCTTGGTGGTTTATCGATCCCAACCGAAACCACGACAAATGAATCTTCATCTCAAAATGACCCTGAGCGTTACCTTACTGTTGTTGTTCGGAGGTACTCTCTTCATTTTTCTCACAGAGTATTCTGGCGCTCTTATTCATCTTTCCCTAGGGCAAAAACTTTGGGTCAGCTGGTTTCAATCGGTTACCCTACGAACCGCCGGATTCAACACCTGGAACCTCACCACTTTTTCCTCGGCCACGCTTTTTATGATGATGATTTTTATGTTCATCGGCGGATCCCCTGGATCCACGGCAGGTGGTATCAAAACCACTACGGTAGGCGTACTATTCTTCACCGTGCGCTCCATGATTTCGGGCAGAGAAAGCGTACAGGCCTTTCACAGAACCATCCCTTGGGACATCATTCGTAAAAGTATTTCCATCACCTTCATCGCGGGTGGCATCGTCGTCGTGGGATTTCTCGGACTAGCCATGATTGAACCCTTTTCGTTTCAAGAAATTCTTTTTGAGGTCGTGAGCGCGTTTGGTACGGTCGGTTTAAGCCTGGGCATCACCCCAAAACTTTCCTCCCTTGGAAAACTTATCATCATCAGCTTGATGTACATGGGACGCATCGGACCTCTCACCGTGGCCTTACTCATGGCAAAGCAGAGACCCGGAAAAGGATATGACTTGCCTACGGGAAAAATCGTGGTAGGTTGATCGCCTATGAGCCAAATCGCCGTGATCGGACTGGGTACCTTTGGCTATAAAATCGCCACCACCCTGGCCTCTATGGGGGCCGAAGTCATTGCCATCGACATCAATCCCAACCTCGTTGAAGACATCAAAGAAAGAGTCCATCACGCGGTTATCGCTGATTCTAGCGACGAAAAAGTGCTGCGCTCTATCGGGGTGCACGAAGTCGACGCTGCCGTAAACGCTATCGGTGAAAACGTCGAAGTTAGCATCATGACCACGGCCATTCTGCGACGTTTAGGTGTAAGCAAGATCATTGCCCGAGCCATCTCTCCGCTACATGCAGAAGTTCTCCAAGAAATCGGTGCCAGCCGGGTAGTCCAAATCGAAGAACAGATGGGAGAACAGGTCGCTCGAAGCCTCGTGACCTCCAACGTCTTTCAACACATAGCCTTTCCGGCGGGTTATACCTTGATCGAAATTGCGGCCCCCCGCTCCTTCGTTGGAAAGACCCTCAAGGGCGTCGATCTACGAGGAAAGTACGGAGTTCTTTGCGTCGCCATCCAAAGAAAAGTCCCCGCCATCGACGACAAGGGCCACTCCCTCATGAAAACCGTAGTGCAGCCAGCTCCCGATCCAGCGGATAAAATCCACGAAAACGACACCCTAGTTCTCGTTGGTGCCAATGAAGGGATCGAAAAAATCATGGAGGCCAAGTGAAACGCTGGACGATCGCCAATCGCATTCAAATGAGCTTTGTCGCCGCCATCGGCATGGTGTTGCTCATCGGCTTTCTCTCTTTTTACTACATCAACCAACTCAACAAGGGCTTGGAACGCGTCGTCCAAGAAGACATTCGCCTAGCCCGCCTCACCGAAGAAATCAAAAACACTACTTTTGAAATCTTTCAACAAGAGCGGCGCATCCTCGCAGAAAGCACTGATCCCCAAAAACTAGTCGACATTCTCAACTTAACCAAAAATCTCAAAAGTCTGACCCAACGGGCGAGCGATTTTAGCCTCAAACAAGAAAATATCGATCGTTACAACGAGATAAAAACCCTCACTGAAGACTACGAAACCGCTCTCCAAAAATTAATTCTGACTCCCGACTCCGCCCAAGAAAAAAATATCATTCGGGAGAAACTCATCAAGATCAGTTCCCTCAATCGACAAATTCAGTTGGACCGCTACAAAGAACTCGACCTTCACCAAAAGCAAGTGGCTCATTTAAGCAGCGAAGCCCAACGCAACATGATTATCGTGGTGTTACTGATGCTACTGAGCGGTTTGGCTTTGGGCTTTGTCGCTCCAAACTTGGTAGTCACCCCTTTCAAAAAAATGGTCCAAGCCATCAACGAGGTACGTACCGGAAAACTCAACATTTCCATTCCTGTCGACGCCGACGACGAAATTGGAACCCTGGCCAAATCTCTTAACAACATGATCTACGAACTCAAAGAGTTCGACGAAATGAAAATCAAAAGAATCGCCTTTGAAAGGCGTCGTTTCGAAACCTTGGCCAATATGGTGGATTACGGTGTCATGGTTTTAAAACGAGAAGGGGTTATCGAATTTATCAATAGCCAACTCTATTTACTGCTCGGCTTGGATACTCGCGAAATCGAAGGTTATCGCTTGGAACATACCCCCCTGCCCCAGGCCATCAAGGATCTCTGCGTTGAATGCCTCAACACCAAAGAAAAAATCGATAACCAAGCATTAACCCTTCACCTCAAAGATAAAAAGGGCTCACCACTTACCATTGAGCTTTTAGTAGACACCTCCATGGTCAGAACCCATGATGGCACTATCGTTAACATTCTGATTACCTTCGAAGAAAAACAAACCCACCTCGACTCTTCGCACTTTGCAAGGCTCGTCAGTAAAAAAGACGAGTAAATCTACTCCAAAACTCGCAAGACTTGGGAGCTGAGGTCTAAAGTCAGAGCCGTCAACTGAAAGGTGTTTTCCCCATCCGAAAATTCAGTCACAACAGGATCAGGCAATGCCGCCAAGTTAAGCTCAGTGGCCGTCAAGGCCTCTCCGGTAAGCAACAAATCCCCAAGCCAAAACACTTCTCCTTTAGAGAAAATCAAATCGGCAGGAAATTGAATCTGATGCTGGCGCCCCCCCGCATTGTTATTATGCTTGTAGAGAATCCCCTGTCCTTGTTGGTCAGGAGTCAATAAAACCTCAATAGACTGTCCCTCAAAATTCTGAGTCGATGCGGAAAAGGCTGTTACGGCAACCAACAAGGCGTCCCCTGACTCACGCACCACAACAAGGTGAGCGCTACCTTCCAAAGGAATTTCCTCCACAGCGCCATCCTCAATGGAAATTTTTTGCAAATTACCCGTCACCCCGAGACCAAACCCCTCGGTTACAACAGACCCTCCACCACAAGCGGTGACAACACCCATCACCACAAAAGGAAGTAACGCCTTTAAACAACGATTGATCGAGTTCATGCAGCCTCCCAAAAAATAAGATGAATCCTTTTAGAGAAACCATCACGGGAATAGCAAGAAGGAGTTTCTCCCTCGTGGCAAAATGAGGTGCAGAAAATTAAAGAAGAACGTTTAAACAAATGAAACTACGAGACAAGGCTCAGTGGGTTTCGGGAAAAACCCGAAGATGAAGCTTAGCCTTAGAGGCGATGGCGTCATGAACGGTGACTTTCAAAAAATGGTCGGTAGGATTTTTTAAAGTGAAGTCACGACACTCTCCTTTTCTGACCCACTCTAAAATATCACTTGTTCTTCGGCCCATATCGTTGAAAGCACCACGGAGATAGGGTTGGCGGCGATAAGAGTCTTGATTACAAATTTTAAGTTGGTCTCCTGCACGCAAATCTAAACGATCCACTTGAAAAACCCCACCGATGATATTCAAGGTCTCCTGTCGAGCCCCCAACTCCGCCGTCGTCAAAGAAGCAAATAAGAAAAAAAACAAGCCCAGCCCCCAACGAGTTTGCTTGAGATGACATCGCATTTAGGATTGATTCTTTGCCTCCCTTGCGATTATTGCAAGGATAAGATGAAGGCTATCGTACTCGAAAAATTTGGCGGCCCCGAAGTGCTGCAAATGACTGAACTTCCTTCCCCAAAACCCACCCCAGGACAGATCACTGTTTCGCTGCGAGCTTCCGGACTCAATCCCGTCGATTGGAAAATTCGTGAAGGGCTTTTGGTTGGTCGTATGCCCCACCATTTTCCCATCGTTCCCGGATGGGACGGGGCTGGCATCGTCACCGCCGTCGAAAACAGTAGCTGCGGATTTAAAATAGGGGACCCCGTTTATACCTATGCCCGAAGTTCCACCGTACAATGGGGCACCTACGCCGAAACCATTAACCTCAATTTCAATCAAGTCGCGGCCAAGCCCAAAAACTTAAACTTCATCGAAGCGGCTTCCGTTCCACTTTCGGCACTCACCGCTTACCAAACCCTGTTCGAAAGCTTGCGGGTCCAAAGTGGCCAAACGCTACTCATCCACGGTGGAGCGGGAGGAGTGGGGTCCTTCGCCATCCAATTGGCAAAATGCTTCGGGGTAAAAATTTTCACCACCGCCAGCCAAAAAAACCACACCCATGTCAAAAACCTGGGAGCCCATTGGGTGATCGATTATCAAAATGAAGATTTTGTAACAGCGGT
>DALYDW010000101.1:6670-7932 GCA_031972915.1 bacterium | reverse complement strand
CAAGCCCAAAAGCCGGGCTGCCTGGGAAATATTACCCCCGCATTTTTCCAAGACCTTGATGATATGGTCATTTTCTAAGTCCCAAAGGGGAAGCGCTTCACCTTGAATAAGGCCCCTTTCTTCGAAGGCCTGTTCGATCAGATCGGGCGCAATGGGTTTACAAAGATACTGATTAGCCCCTTCCTTAATGGCCCTAACGGTGGAGGGAATCGAACCAAATCCAGTAAGAACCACAATAACGGAGTCGGGAAGCAATTTTCTTAACTGAGGAATTAACTCTTGAGTCGTCTCTTTTCCCAAATTGAGATCCAGCAATAGATTGCCGGGTTGCTGTTCTTGAGCAAGGACAATGGCCTCTCGGTTGCTGTCAGCCAAAAAGCACGAATAACCTCGACGAGAAAAAGTCCTCACCAAACCTGCGGCAAACACCTCGTCATCCTCAACTATCAAAAGTTTTCTCATAAAAAATCTTTTTGGGAAAAGCCATGCTGATTTGGGTTCCACTACCTAAAGAAGACTCAATCGACAATACCCCAGAGTATTTTTGGGTTGTCTGATGGCAAATATAAAGTCCAAGTCCAGTTCCCGTTTTTTTAGTCGTAAATAAAGGTTCTAAGGCCCGTTGACAAGTGGACCGGTCCATACCGATGCCGTTGTCTCGCACTACGACTTGTAGAAGGTCATCCATATCCTCTACGGTCAATTTGATTTTGAGCAGAGAATTTTCATGGCTTGCTTCTAGGGCATTTTCCAGGACAGCTTCCAAACAAGGGATGAAATCTTCTAAGAAATTGCCCGAGGCAAAATAATTTTTTACACTGGGGATAAACTCAATGGAACAAGAGCGAATCGAGGCCCAACGCAAAGCGACGGTTTCTAGGGAGCTCGAAAACTCAGGCTCGAGTTTTTGCAGGTTTTGTGATTCTTTTTTTTCTTCCTGCCGCAATACCACAAGGATGTGACTAATTTGTTCAATCGCTCTTTGTAAATCCTGCAACCACTGGCGCTTTTCGAGATTTCCCAAAGGATTTTTTTCGTCCGAAAGCTCGCTAATGCCTAATTGCAGGGTGGCCAAAGGTGTATTTAATTGATGAGCTGCAGAGGCCAAAATACGCCCCATAGAATCCATTTTTTCGAGATGGGATAAGATCCGATGGGTATCTTCCTGTTTTTTGGCCAATTGCTCTTTTTGTCGATTGAGATGCCATACCCAAAAACTGACTACACAGAGCCCCAACGCGTTCGCGAATCCCATCCCTTTG
>DALYDW010000101.1:0-6660 GCA_031972915.1 bacterium | reverse complement strand
TTGAGATGAAAACCATAGTCGTGTCCCATGGCATGGTGGGATAGATCATGAAATAGCTTAGGGTTATAAATCACTCCGATGGCGGTCAAGCTGATTGCGAGAACCCCCAACAAATAAGGGAGACTTAAATTCATGGCCGCCACGGCACAAAGCACAATAAATAGGATGGAAAAAGGATTGTGCGCTCCGCCGTTAAGAATTAGCAAAACACTCAAACAGACGATATCCAAAAGGACGCAAATAAAAATCAATAACTCGATCCACGGTTCAGAAACTTGCCGTGCAACGAGAGGCAAGAGGGCGTTGCTCAATAGCATAAAAAACGCCACGTAAAAACTGGAGTTAGAAACCGGATAAATTTTGAAGAGAAGCGAAAACACCAAAATGCAAAACACCCCAAGGATGGCGTACCAACGGAGGGTAATCAAATTGAGCAGTTTAAGCTTCACTCTTAAATTTCCTCATCAAGACACCTACAAAACACACGAAACAGTAAAACAAAACAGGAGATAAAAATATGGCGCGGTCTTACCGCGCCATCGTTTTTTTAACTCAATTTTGGAAACCCATCTTATTCGACGGAAACGACTTGAATCTCAAAATCCAAAACCTTTCCTGCCAAGGGATGATTAAGATCTAAAGTTACTTCCTGATCGGTCAGATTAACAATGGTAGCTTGGAAAGGTTGGCCACCAATTTCCCCCGAAAGAACCTGACCCACTTCGATGTCTTCGGGATCGGGAAAGGCGCTGCGTGGCAACACCTCGATAGCCCCGGGATCGTGGGGTCCGTAGCCTTTTTCGGGGGATACTTGAAAAGTCTTTTTATCTCCCGGCTTTAAACCAAGCGTCGCCTCTTCGAAACCTTCGAGAACGTCTCCTTCCCCGTGAAGATAAACCAAGGGCTCCTCGCCCACAGAAGAATCGACGACCTCCCCCTCTACGGTTAAAGTGTAATGTAAAGAAACCTTTGAGCCATTCTGAATCATAAAACCCCACTGGTTGATTTTTATTAAAACTTAGGTAATGCCGGACCAGCGTCCCATTGCTTATTCGAGGTGTCAATGAAGAATTACCGAAAAAATGGCTTCTTTTACCTACACTGCCAACAAAAGGTCCACCGCCCTCTCGAGGAGGTTTTTGAGTTTTTCAATCGCCCTGAAAACCTCGCCAAAATCACTCCATCCTCACTGGACTTTATTCTCAAAAGCCCCTCTCCCGTTACTATGGCGGAGGGAAGCACCATAGAATACAGCATTCGCCTAGGACCATTGCGGCAAAAGTGGATTTCAAAAATCCGTGACTACCGCCCACCCCATGAATTTACCGATCTTCAACTCCATGGCCCCTATCAGTCTTGGGTTCATCGCCACACCTTCTCGGCAGTTCCTGACGGAACTCTAGTCGAAGACCTAGTAGAATATTCTCTACCTTTGGGCCCTTTGGGGCGCTTGGCTCATTGGCTTTGGGTAAACCGAGAATTAAAAAAAATTTTTTCTTATCGAGAAAAGAAAATTCGTGAACTATTTCCCGAATAGATCGATTTTCTTGAAGAAAAGACTCCTTTCAAGGATTTTTCAATTCGAACCTGAGTCCTCAAAACAAGAAAACAAAACAGAAAGTACGTTTTACCAATCTTCCATTGATCACGCTGTTCAAATTAAGCTAGGGGGGCCGGCATGAATCACTTTTCCACATATCAAGGTAGCGACGATTACGTAGCTGCCGACGAACTATTGCAATCGGTCAACGTCGCCCTTGCCATAGGACGCCCCCTGCTTCTTAAGGGAGAACCCGGTACTGGCAAAACCCTCCTAGCTTCCTCAGTGACCCAAGCATTGCAAAGACGGCTATTTCGCTGGAATATCAAATCCACTACCAAGGCCATTGATGGTCTTTATTTTTACGACACGGTACAACGTTTAAACGATGCCCGTTTCGGAGATGGCAACATCAAAGACATCGGTCGCTATATCAAATTGGGCAAATTAGGAGAGGCCTTGGTTTGTTCAGAGCCTGCCGTTCTACTCATCGACGAAATCGACAAGGCCGATTTAGAGTTTCCCAACGATCTCTTGGCCGAGCTCGATGAAATGCGCTTTACCATTCACGAGACCGATGAAGAGATCGTTGCTCGCCAACGCCCTATGGTGATCATCACCTCTAATTCCGAAAAAGAATTGCCGGATGCCTTTTTGCGCCGCTGTGTTTTTCATTACATCGAATTTCCTGACATCGAATTGATGAAAAAAATAGTCCACGTACATTTTCCCGACTTGGACAAACGCATTTTACAAATAGCCTTGGAGAGGTTCTATCGGATCCGATCCCGAAAGGATTTAAAAAAACCCCCTTCGACCTCCGAACTGATCGATTGGATTCATGCCCTACTAGCCTTGGGAGTGGATCCCAAAAACCTAGAAAAAGAAACTCCGCTCCTAGGGGTTTTATTAAAAAACGAACAAGATCTCGGAACTCATTCTGTTCGACGTTCCGGGGGATAAAATGCTGCTCCCGTTTTTTTACACCTTACGCCACTTCAAAATTCCTGTGGGAACCCAAGAGTGGCTCTACCTCATGGAGGCCCTCTCTCAAGACCTTCACCAATCGTCTCTGGAGAGGTTTTATTATCTAGGCAGAAGCTTGTTGGTAAAATCAGAAGCTCTCTTTGACGCCTACGATCAAGCTTTCTTGGCGTGCTTCCGGGATATGGAAAAAAACTTCCCTATCCGCGACGAAGTACTCGATTGGTTAAACCGAACCCTGGAAGGAAAAACTCGTCCTGCGCTTCCCCCAGGAATAAGTCCTTTAGATCTAGAAGAATTACGCAAAAAATTTTTAGAACGACTTCAACAGCAAAAAGAAGCTCATCATGGAGGAAACTTTTGGATAGGAACCGGAGGAACCTCCCCCTTCGGACATTCCGGTAGCCATCCCTCAGGAATTCGATTGGGAGGACCTGGCGGAGGCCGTTCGGCTGTCAAAGTCGCCGAAGAACGCCGCTTTCAAAACTACCGACAAGACCAGATTTTAGACACGAGACAGTTCAAAGTGGCACTCAAACGCCTGCGCCGCCTGGAGTCGGAAGGCGCGCCTCAAGAACTTAACGTTACGAGAACAATTCAGCGAACTTGTCAAAACGCTGGCGAAATTGAACTCATCTTCGAAGCCACTAAAAAAAACCAGGTAGAATTATTGCTCTTGATGGATTCAGGAGGAAGCATGGATCCCTACTCTCACTTGATGGAAGCCCTATTCTCCGCCGCCCATGCTTCGACTCATTTCAAAGCCTTTCGTCACTACTATTTTCACAATTGCATTTATACAAAACTCTACACCGACATAACACAACGACATTGGGTCAATACGGAGGAAGTCTATCGTAAGTACCGCAGCTCCTTTCATGTAGTCGTCATGGGAGACGCCTGCATGAATCCTTACGAACTTTTTGCCGCCAACGGATCGATTGACTATTGGGAAGAACACTCGGCTCCTGGCATTGAATACCTTAAAAAATTACGCGAGCACTTCCCCTCGATTGTTTGGCTTAATCCAGAACCTCGAGATTCTTGGGACTATCACCCAACCATCCGGGCTATTTCCCAGTTGATTAAGATGTATCCTCTAACGGTGGAAGGCCTGACCGAGGCCGTAAACGATTTGAGAAAAGGCGTCGTTCTCCCGGAAGTCGGAGGCCTCCGTCCCGCCCGCTAAAGAACTGGCAAAGAGCTTAGCAGAAAGCTCCCCCCCGCCTGACAAGGTCGATTGCACGCTCTGCGATTCAGTGAGCCGTTGTCGAGCCACCCAGCGAATGGGTTCCCAACTCCACGCCAATTGTTTTAATTCTTGATCCATACGAACCCCCCTTTGCGTTGGCAATCTTACGACGAATTTTATACGGCTTCGAGAATTTTCTTGTGAAAACAAACGAAATTTTCATCGGTATTTTCGTTTTTCAATCCATTCCAAACCGAGTACCCTGCAGCCCAATATGGGAAAAACTATTTTGATACCCTCTTTACAGTCCTGTCTTAGGGGAAAATTCACTTTGCTTTTTTTTTCCTTTGTTTCTCTATTTCTTTTTTTCCCTTTTGTTTTCGAAAAGGGACCCCTGATGGACGTATTTTTTACCCTACTCCTTGTTTCGAGCAGTTACGCCATTCGAGAACGCCGCACTCTCCTTTTCATCGCCTTGGCGCTCGTAGTCATTGATCTGGTCATGACCTGGAGCTTACATCTTTTTTTCGAAAGACAGATTGATCTGTGGGGCATAGATTTGAAGGTACTCTTCCTCATCAATCTCTCTGTCAGATTATTATTCTTTTCAATGACAACCGTTCTGCTTCTTTTTCAAATTATGAAACAGTCTAGGGTTACCCTGGATACCATTTTTGGTTCTTTCTGCGTTTACCTCCTCATCGCCATAGTGTGGGCCCTCATTTACGTCATGTTGGAGATGCTCTCCCCAAAGTCCTTTTTATTTTCCAATCCAGAAGAATGGGTGAATTCCGCTTCTTTTGTACGAGAAAGCTTCATCAGTTTTCTTTATTTTAGCCTCGTCACCCTCACTACCCTGGGCTACGGCGATATCTTGCCCATGAGCATTCCCGCCAGGACCTTTGCCTCTTTCGAAGCGGTATGTGGGCAATTATTTTTAGCGGTCTTAGTTGCCCGCCTCGTGGGTCTCCATATCAGCAGCCCTCCCAGTAGCACTTCCCATGATAGCGACTCACATTCCACCCTTCCCAAGGCTTGAAATTTTTCTTGGTGGCATTTTTGCTCTGGACCTTTCCTAAAAATTAAGTAAGCGCTTACTTCATGAAAGCTGTTTTAGAACCACGCAGACGGGTTTGCGCATCCGAGCGCGAAGCAAAAATATTGGAAGTTGCCACACGCCTTTTCTCGCTCAAGGGGTACAGCGGCACCACTACCAAAGCGATTGCCGAGGCCTGTGAAATCAATGAAGCTCTGCTTTTTAGGCATTTTCCCAACAAAAAATGCCTTTATGAGACTCTGTTGGAACGAATGCTCGAAAAATGGCGTACCGAAGTGGTACCTATCTTAGAACCTGTCAGACAACTTTCTTTAAAAAAAGCCTTACTTCGTATCAGTCAGGTCGTGGTCGATTATGTCACCCAAGACTCTACCTTAATGCGCACCATGCTGCATGCCGCCCTCGAAGACTCTAAGTGGGGCCAGCATTTTTTGAGCCGCCCCTTGCCTCTCAATGTCTTCATGGAAAATTTTTTCTCAGAAAGAATTCAAAAAAAAGAAATTCGCCGCGTTCATCCTGTATTGGCTAGCACCACTTTTCTTTCCATGCTTTTTCACTACTTACTCATTAAGGAAATTTACAAATCTCCCGATTTATACGGCGCTTCCCAAGAAAAAACCTTGGAATTTTTCGTCGATACCCTGCTGCGAGGCCTAGAATCCCTATGAAATCCGTATTGGTAGTTTTAATTTTGCTATGGGGAAGTCTGCTCCATGCCCAAAGCTCATTGGACATTCGAGAATGCTATCGAATCTCTAAAAACTACAGCGAAAGAGTCTCCATTTCAGAAGAAGACATCGCCGCGGCCCAGGCTTATTACAAACAAGCCTTGGCAGAAGTGCTTCCGCTCATCAGCTTTAGAGCCAGTGAGTTTCTGCAAGATAGCAGCACCGACTTTGCCGACGATAATGTCGGGCAGACCTTTACTCAATTTAGTCGCCCAGAGATTAAATTCAACGCGAAACAGAGCTTGTTTCGAGGACTAAGAGAGATCACCCGCATAAAATTAGCCAAGACCAACATTCAAAGAACCCGCTTCGACTATCAAGATGTGGAAAGACTTTTGTTTCAAGACGTCGCCACGGCTTTTTACACGATTACGCTTATCGAGAAAGATATCGAAACCACTCGAAAAATCATCGGCGTGGTCGAACAGCGTATTATCGAACTGAAGGCAAGAATCGAGCTAGGAAAATCAAGGGAAGGAGAGCTTACCCAAGAAGAATCCTTGCACGCCCTACTAGAAGCAGACCTTCAAAGAAAGCTGGGACAAAAAACCGTTGCCTACCAGATGATGTCCTTTTTAACGGGATTAGATCCAATGCCTCCCATCGCCTGGCAAAACCCCATTCCGTCAGAACAAAAAAAATTGGACTACTATCTTGGTCAGGTAGAGAACCGTCCCGATTTAAAGGCAGCAAAACAGGAGATTCTCATCAAAAAAGACGAGGTTAAAATTGCTCGAGGGGACTTTCTTCCCACCATTGACGCCGAAACCAACGTCTATGCCCTTCGTAGCGGCTTTCAACAGGGCATTTTGTGGGACGCCGAATTTCGCTTCGAGGTGCCTGTATTCAACTATGCCAATTTCGGAAAACTGGATGAAGCCAAGGTTAGGGAAAAACAATCCGAAATGCGAGCTGAGAACATTCGCCGCATCGCTGTCGACCAGATCAAAAAATCCAATGACGAACTACAATCCTCGTTAGAACAATTGCGTAAATACCGCGAAGCGGTTTCTCTGGCTTTTCGAAATTTTCAATTACAAAACGAAGACTTTAAAATTGGGCGAGCCAATAACCTCGATGTACTTACGGCCCAACGTACCTGGCTCGAATCTTTGGAGCAACGCAATCGCTCGGAGATTCAATCTTGGTTAGACTGGAC
>DALYDW010000100.1:7196-7996 GCA_031972915.1 bacterium | reverse complement strand
CACCCGATCCATCATTCCCCATCAAAAAAGGAGTAAAAGAAAAGGCGAAGGCCAATAGGAAAAAAACAAAGGACCTGCTATTTTTCATATGAGAGAAATTTTAACTTCCCCTGCAAACAAAACAAAGGAAAACTGGATCCGACACGTTTACCAACCATTGAAACGAAATTAAGCGCGGGGCTCAATTCACAAAATAAAAACGCCCTTGGTTTCCAAGGATTTTTTTATGCTCCCCGAGACAGACATGTTTAGAAAAGAGTGCCTGCGGGAGATACTTTCTTTCACACCGTTTTACTTAGCGAAGCGCCCTAGTACCGTTCGGCAACGCTTATCGATCAGTTCAGTCAACCTGGCCGTAACCGCGTGCATGATATTGATCTTACCCAGATTGGCTAATACTATCTCGGCCAATTCCAAAACGCGACCTTTCACCAGCGCCTTGCCCAACCCGGCTTCCTCGGCGAGCTTTTCAAAATGACGTGGAAAGGTTTTATCGGCCTCAGACTCGCCACCAATCTTCATGGCCATCTTCTTGCTTAACTCCGGGTAATAGGCAGTACTCAGTACATCGTAAAGCGGCGCTAGCCGAATCGCCTCGCCACGATAGAGCAATGAAAAGTTTTTACCGTGCGCATCGTTGTTCCCGATAAGAAAATTAAAAATTACTGCGTCCAATAGCCTACTAAGATCAATGACCGGCATTGAGGATACAGACCTCAGCAATTCCATACACTGACGGATACCGGGTCCGCCTTCGCTTTGATATTTTATCTCAGGCGTAATACCTAGTGCCTGACAGA
>DALYDW010000100.1:0-7186 GCA_031972915.1 bacterium | reverse complement strand
GGTGAAGTCGATGCACATAACCTGCTTTGTCATAGGTGCGGTCGTAACGTTCTACCAGCAGGTAATCCATGCCTTGCACTTGGTGAATACTGACGGCAGCGGTCGGAATCCCCACGGCGACCGCCAACTTCATGCAAAAAGCTTCATTGAACACCACTCCTGCAAAGCGCTCGACAGCAGGTTTAAGAATATGCGTGCTGGGTACACTACCGAGCGGTATGGAGATTTTCCCGTTCTTAACATGTACTGCGATTTTATCCTGTGCTCCGGCAAGGGAGAGACGCACACCTTCTGTGCCGGCCATAAGCGGTCTACGTGGCAGCTCCTGAAGAATAGCGGCTAGCTCCTGATCGGTTAGTGATCGGTAATGATAATCGGGTACAGGTAGGGGTTCGCCTTCTGGCATAAAAGTTACCGCACCAGCACATTCGCCGCCGAGCTGTTCCAACATGGCAAAATCATTGCGAGCGCTAATGCCAAGATTGCGAGCAATAATTTCCCGCTTGCCTTCTTCGGGCAAGATACCCGCAAAAAAACCTCGACACTCGTTGCTCTTAAAGCGCTCAGGACGCAGCGGCAAGGAATGAGACAATGGCATGGCCTTGGGATTCTCTAGCCAGCTTTCGGCATAGTCAAACGCCATCCGGCCATCATCGTCTTGTATCAAGACACCAACCCGATCTTGGTTAAGATAGACATCGAGGATACGAGCCATACTATACCTCTCCGTTGGGCAGGCTGAGATCCAACTTAATGCCGAGTGTCTGCAATACCGTTAACACCTTGCCGAGCTGACAGCTGGACTTGCCTTTTTCTAGGTCGATCATGAAACGGAGACCCGTGCCTGATGTCAGCGCCAAATCTTTTTGCGTCACACCGAGCCGCTTGCGCGTGTCTTTGATCATGCGGCCAATCTGTTCGGGGCTTATCGCCATGCAGCCTCCTTCAATGTTCCCGATCAGGAATATTAATACAGATTATCTTGGAAAAACAATAAAACATTCCCGATCGGGAATAAATTAGTAAAATATCGGTTTTTGACGATGAAATATTCCCGATCGGGAATGTTTTGGAAGATGACAAGCAATCAAGTTCAAATTGGATCTAAAACCCCGCACCATTCCGCCAACTTTTTAATTTCCCAATTTTTGCGAAATTGCTCAATGCTGATGGATCGTGAACATTCTATTTGATGACCGATTTCAAGCGAAGTGCCCCAGGTGTTTTCAACAATGGGCCCCATCTCTACTCAGATGACGTAAGCGATGTTCTGCTAGCGGCTCCTCCATCAGAAGGAAACCATGGCTAAACTAAGAACCCGTCGCCCTGTGCAAAATCAAATCCAAGAACTCAGACAACAAGGCCTCAGTGTCCAATTTAATCAATTGTTGCACTAACAAAGTTTTAATAAGATTAATCCCGTGAAAACCTTGCTCTCTATTCTTATCGGGTTTGTTACTTCCATGATTGTGAGTACGATTGGAGCATTTTTACTTGGATCAAATTTGGATGAGGAAGCCGACCCACATACTTTTCCATTGATATTGGTAGCTCTTTTTTTAGGGTTTCTCTCTGGCTGTTTGTATTATTTTAAAAAGGTAAACTGGGTAAAGGTTCTTAGAGTTTTTGTTTTTTTTATTATATTTGGTTTGGTATTCGGTGTCGTCTTGGGGCCAATCCACCTATTGTTTCTATCTTTATTTGGCGGGCCCGCAATCGAAACTGCAATTTATTATTTTTGGCTTCTTTTTGACTTATTCATAATCAGCATTTTTTCCTTACTAGTACTCTGCATTAATAATAAAAATTCTTTTGGCGAGGAGATTTGGGAAATATTTAATAAGGGGAAAGGATGGTAAATTGATTCGGAAATATTAGATGGAATTTTCAAACTCAAAAAAGATAAATGAAGACAAGATGAAGCGAAAATTGTCCAATTTCATAATTCCAGAACTCTACGCAATTTATCTAGGGCCGCCTGGTGTTTCTTCCTATCCATCTTTCCTATGTTGATTAATTTCCATTGAATGCCAGGCAATTTGTCGATGCCATCTATTTCTAACAACCCCCAATCCGGCTGCCCTTGTTTCACCGACAAAAGGAATTTGCGCTCCTTAAAAGACAATTCGGCTTTTATTTTAGAAAATAAAGTACTCCTTGCTTCGACAAGCTCTTCATAGGTGACAGGCGCCAATGTCATTCCCAAGAATTCACTTTCAAAGATCCTTCTAAAATCTTGCGGTTTTGGCTCTAGCAATTCACTCATCGGCCTATCAGAGTTCGCTAAATAAACGACAAAGGCCTTTCTTACTTTTTCCGTGAGCTCCTTCTTATCGAGAAGAATTTTGATATCAAAAAAATCTCTAGGATGTTGCCGATCAAGGGCCGCGCAAATTTTGCCGCCGTAGATGTCTTCCTGGGATAGGGTGGTGATTGAAGTAGTAAGTTCGAATGTATCTTGGGCTACCTGAACGAGTTCTCGTTCCTCGCAAGAAAAAACTGATCCTCTCAAAGTTAAATTAGGCTCTATTTTGACAAGCGCACCCAACCTTTTGAGCATTAATTTGTATGTTCGTTGCCTTCCACGTTCATTGAATCTCAGTTTTTGAATTTGAACACCGGGAATAGTATTTTTTATAGAATTTTCAATTCGCTGGAGACTCTCTTCTAATTTGTCAAAGAAGGTTTCCCGATTTTCTAAAGGCAGATACGTCAGATCAATGTCGACCGATAGGCGAGGCATATCCCATAAAAAAAGATTGATCGCAGTCCCGCCTTTGAGGGCAAAACAGGTTTCTTTAGCAATATGAGGCAAAACTTCTAGAAGAAGTCGGACTTGAGGATAATAGGGGCTATCTTTCATGGGGCGCCTTCCCTTTGCGGAATTTCGGACTCGGGTATGGAGATCTGATATTTTTTATGAAGATGGCCACCTTTAACTAACATTCGACTTCCCGTCCCAAAATTGATTTTAGAAAGATCGAGTTTTTTAACCCAAGGATGCTTAGCATTTTCCGCAAGGACCATAAAAAGGCGTTTCACTTTTATCGAATTACATTTTTCCAATAACTGCTGAACCAATTTGGGACGCAAAGTGGTGAGCCCTTCCATCAACAAGACACTCTCTTCAAACGATTCATTTTTTGGAACTAAATGGAGAACTTCCATAACTGCCCGCTCCGGAACGGATAAACGTATGGAAAAAGTCCCCATGCCTTTTTCGGTCAATCCCAGGGAAGCGCGAGCGTCGGAAAATAATCTTGTGGTTTTGAAGTGAACCTTAACTTCCCAATCATACTTTTTAAACCACTGAGGAAGTTTTACTCCCGGGACGGCAAACAAAGTTACGACCTGCCCCTTACCTAAAGGCAGAAAGTGGCCATATCCCAATAACTGCAGAGCAGTTTTCCCTCCGACATGAATCGGAAGCTTTAATTGATCTTGAATAGCGAATAGGCCACCAGGCCACTCAACGCGGTCTCCGGCTTGAATAAATGCTCCCTGCCCTATTCTTGTTAACCAGCCGTACTTTTCGTACTCATGGACGAGTTGCTGGTACACACCCTTCTTCTCAAGCCATGGGGAAACACCAACCGTTCCCCTGAGCCAGTCTTTGAGAAGTTTATTTAATTTTGTTCCTATTTCACCAGTCATTCTTGTTAAAATAGAATATTGTTAAACTATAAACAATAATTTATTTAGAAATATACTAATAAAACAAATTATTATTGTTAAAATTGAATTATTTTAAATTATTTGATCGATTTCAAACGAAGTACTCCAAGCGTTTTTAGAGAAGTAGACCACCTATTTTCAACAATGGGCCCCACCCCCAGAGCGACGTAGGCGAGGTTCTGCTAGCGATTTCCTTATCAAGAGGAAACCATCGCTAAACAAAAAACCCGTCGCCCTGTGCAAAATCAAATCCAAGCACTCAGACAACAAGGCCTCAGTAGCAGTGGCATCCCAAGGGCTATTGGCCTTCACCGTAAAATCGTTTGTCAATATCTCCTAGACGCTGATCTTAATAAAACAGCGGCCGCCCCCCAATGTTTGAGCACTTGCAGCGCGGACAGTATTTCAATCCACACCTCATCAATAAAGATGAGAAGACTCAATCCACAAAAGATGGATCATTCGAAAAAAATATTTGAATATGGAACTTTTAACGCGGCACCTCGAAGAGAACTCAAAAATAATTTACGAAAATCACTTAACCGGAACCTCATAGTCCTAACTTTTCCCATAGGTGAGCTCTCACCTGCGGATCATTTTCTATATGGGCTCCTCGTGCGGCAACTTTCGAGAGACGGATAATATTTTCGTGAGAGGGTAAGCCCCAAATCTTGTCACGCCTGGCTACGATCAATAATTTTTCTCCGCTGAGGGCCTGCTGAAAAAGGGTTTCGCGTGCAAAGGCTTGAACAGTTTGAACCGACGGCAGCGAACGGATCATCTTTTCTGGTAAATCACACGATGCGGAAGAATAGGGAATAAGCTGAAGAATAGCGACCTTCGTGGCCAGCCACTTGAGAGCTTCGAGATAAGAAAGCTTTTGAACCTCCATGATGCGCAGGAGAGTTTTTTTGAACCTTGATGACCAATAAATAAATCCAGGGTGCCAAGCAAACTCTGGATCAAGGAAGACGAATGGAGGACGACTGCTGTCAAAAGACTGATGAAGATTTTTCCATAAAATCTTTGGCCATTCCGGCACCGCACCCTCGGCCCAAATATTGAGAGGAAGAAAGCCGGGATTGAGCATCAGTATCAAAACTTTTGCCCCTAGCAGATCTCCCACATAAGGAACGGGGACCAACGAAACTTGTAATTTTGCTGGCACCTTCGGGCGGTTCCATTCTGGATCGGAAATAAACTCATCCCACGCGGCATAGTTGGCCACCCATCGGGAATGCTTCTTGAGCAAATCCTGATCGGCGGGATGAATATAAGGTTTTGGGGAATCCGGTGCGAGCTGGAGCCAAAATGAATTTAGAGGATTGGTCATCAATGATTTTTAGACCTCTGAAATAAATTAAAGAACCTCGTAGGTGAGGTGTGTAGTAGCCCCCATTTAGAGCTGTCCAGTTGACTCTTAAGCTAAGCCTTGTCGTATGACTAGTTCTAAGGAGAAGGCAGAAGAGACCATCACCCGAGTGGGGCGTCGAAGGTGGGGGCCTTGGAGGTGAAAAAGGCAATCGTCGAAGAGAGTTACGAACCCAGAATATCCATCTCTAACAAATCCTAATCCAGCTTCCCTTGTTTCACTGACAAAAGAAATTTTCGCTCCGTAAAAGATTATTCCGTTTTTATTTTGGATAAAAAAAGCATTCTAGCTTTAACGAGCTATAAAAACCTTTTAAGTCTTGTTTCAGAAGGCTTAAGTCAGTTTTCTATTCGTACTTCATTATTAAAGGCACATAAACAGATGAACTCTTTTGAACATTGCTACGTTGATGAAAGTATCTATGAATCATTGGGAATCGTAGTTCTTGCGTTTGTATTTACAAACTCGGAGTTTGAAAAATGTGTAATTGATACTCTACAAGAAGTTGGTCTCGAACCTTTGATAGAAGAGTATAAAAGTAGCGCTAGAATGGATCTTGATCAAAGAATGCCAACTGCAAGGTCTAAATTAATTTCATTAGCTAATGCAAAGTCTAAAATTGCAGTTTTCTTTGGTCCTTAATTATTCATTTTGATAGTGAAATATTTCCATCATCTAGAGAGGCTAATCGCTTACATAAAATTTTTCACTTTCTTGCAGAAAGTCAAATTCTGGCTGAAGAGAACTCAAAGTTATGCGTTGGCATTCAAGTTGCTGATGCAATTGCTCATAGTTTTGGGCAAATTATTAAATCCGCGTATGGAAAAGAAAAGATTATTGATATTAGTGGATCGAATACTGGTTATCCTAAAAACACTATGGCTCCATTGAGCTGGCATTTATTGATGTCTTTACGTCACTCTCTTTTTATACGCCCGACTGTTTATAATGGAGCATCTTATCCAAAAGAATGTGACCCTGTTATCCTTGATTCTCTTAATGACGATCCGGTTGAACATATGCAGAACCCAATTTTATTAGGATGGGGTGTTCAAATTGCGCCAGAGTCCGATGCTAACTTACGTCAGATAGTAGAAAAAAAATTTGGTCGGATATGGTTAGGCTGTACTCATTAAACAGAAACCGTCTTTAAGTTCAGAGCAACAGGGACAGTAATAGAAAATGAAATCCAACACCCAACTTTCCCTCAATGTGGCTTTTGGAAAGAAGGGGACTATCCTTCTAGATTCATATCAAGAAAGCTAGTGGGATCCGAAATGCTTTATCTGCCTGGCATTGACAACTACAATGAAAGCGCCCAACATGAGGCCCATCAACATGATGAGTCCCAGGTAATTTCTAACAGAAATTTTTGCGCGTTAACCGATCTCTTATTGACGAGTCAACTCCATAACATGGTTTCTACAAGTAGTAATGCAATGTGAAGACAGCACAATGTATATGCGAATTATTGAAGAGAACTCAAACTCGATCCACAAAAAAAACTACTTAGCCCAAAATAAGATGAGTCAATGGAACAAACCCTGTAATACGTAACGGCTTCATGTGTATTGAAAAGGACTCTAGCAATAAAAATCTTTAATCAATAAGAAGAACCTTTTATCGGCCTAAATCAGGAAATCAAACGCATCATCTATTAAAAATCTGATAAAGTTCAAAAAGTAATGGAAGAAAAAGATATCAAAATTTTAGTCATTTCATGCCTTGAAGAACTATATCAAAATGACCATGAACTTTTTAAAAACGGAACAAGATGTGAGAGATGTCTTACATTTCGCTTTGCCCACTACTTACAAAACTATCTTTGTAATTTATCCAAAAAAAATAGTTCAGACATTTATTATGTAGACTGTGATTATGATGCCTCCACAAATAAAGAAGGGAAAAGGATTCCTAGTAAAAAAATTCTCCAACCTGATAAGACAAAAAAAAGAAAATATATTGATCTAATAGTTCACGGAAGACAACAGCAAACACAAGGACAGCAAGGGTATTTTTGCATTGAATTTAAAACATGGAAAAATACCCAGAAAACCGGAAAAGAAAAAGATATTAATAATTTAAAGGCGGTCACCAGTTTCTAGCGCAACAGTTGTTGCATAGCCTGAAAAGGGCTTT
>DALYDW010000099.1:0-8072 GCA_031972915.1 bacterium | reverse complement strand
ATTATCTGGGCACCACCCACATTCCCTTCAAAGTCTATTTCATCGGCACCCTAGGAACTTTCTGCACAGTGGCTCTGGGAGTTTACTTTGGCTTCTCCGCAAAGAAACTCACCTATGCCTCCTCGGCTCATGCTGGAAAACTAGCTTTCTTGCTCGCGGGCCTCAGCCTACTTTTGGTGCTTTTCTTTTTTCTGGGTAAAATTGCATCTCGACGACTGAAAGAGCTAGACTCTAGTTCCGAAAACTCCTCCGAACTCCCTTCCTAACAGGGCATCCGGCTGGATCCCAAAATCGAAACGGGTCTTCGCGAACACCCCTTTTCACTAACTCCTCACCTTAGGCCTTGAAAGAGAGAAAGCGCCGAGGTTAAGAAACTTCCATGGAAGCCGAGTTACGCAAACTTTTAGAAAAGTACAACATTCCTGGCCCGCGTTATACCTCCTATCCCACGGTGCCAGCCTGGTCCGAGCAAGTGGGCCCCCTCGACTATCAACAACAATTGACCCAGCTACCTTCCGAAGCACCCCTTTCTCTTTATTTTCATCTCCCCTTCTGCGAACGACTTTGTCACTTTTGCGGATGTATGCAGGTTATCACCACAGACCATAGTCGTTCACGCTCCTACGTACGTCGACTCCTGCTGGAGATGAAAAAAATTTCGGAACTGCTCGAACATAGGCGACTTCCCGTATGTCAAATCCACTTTGGCGGAGGGACTCCCAATTTTCTACAACCCGACGAACTCACCGAGTTGGTCGAGGCGATTCACCATCATTTCAAACCCACCCTCGATGCAGAGTGGGCCATCGAGATGCATCCCCGAACCAGCACAGCCGCCTTTTGCGAACGCTTGGCTCAACTCAATTTCAATCGCATTTCCCTAGGGGTGCAAGACTTTGACCCCCACGTGCAAAAACTGATTCATCGCGATCAAAGCTACGAAATGACGGCCGCGATGCTCCAACAACTACGCGACTTGGGCTTCAACTCCTTTAATTTCGATTTGATTTACGGACTCCCCGGGCAAACCCAGGTCGGGTGGGAAAAAAGCTTAGACCAAGTACTAGGACTCAAGCCCAATCGTTTAGCCGTTTATAGCTACGCCCATGTACCTTGGGTGCGCCCGGTGCAACGCTCTTTCAAAGATTCCGACCTTCCCAATGGTGAAGAAAAAATTACTCTATTTCTTAAGGCCTACGAGCGCTTGCTCGCCGCAACCTATCGACCAATTGGGATGGACCATTTCGCCATGGCCGAAGACGAACTCAGTCAAGCCCTCGACAACGACACCCTTCATCGCAATTTTATGGGCTATTCAACGCGGGCTGAGGCTCATCAATTAGGATTGGGAGTCAGCTCCATTTCCTTTGTCGGCGGACATTACTTTCAAAACCGCAAAGAACTCCCAGCTTATGAAGCTGCCCTCGATCGTGGAGAACTCGCCACTTTCCGCGGATACTTACTCAACCATGAAGACACGCTACGCCGCGACCTCATCACCCAAATCATGTGCCTCGGTCGGGTTCATCTGCGAGACTGGCATCAAAAGTGGGGGGTAGAGTTTCACGCTTATTTTGCGAAAAATCTTCCCACCCTTAAACCGCTTGTCGACGACGGATTGCTTCACTTAGACACCACCGAATTACGCGCCATCGGACGCGGCCATCTCTTCTTGCGTAATATCGCCATGGCCTTCGATCCCTATCTCGCTAAAATTCAAAAAGAAGCTCCTACGCCAGTCTTTTCTAAAACCGTTTAAACCCAACAACCCAAGCCATAAAAAATCGCGACCACGCTGGAGGAGGCACCCAGTTCGGCTCTCAAAAAAACACGAATCATCCCGACAAGAAGAACCATTGACCGAAAAACCCGCCACGATTATGGAATTTTTATGCAACTTTACCTGTGGTTTAAAGCCTTTCATCTGATCTTCATGGTGGCCTGGTTTGCCGGCCTTTTTTATATTTTTCGCCTCTTCGTCTATCACGCTAAATTTAAAGACCAAGCCGAACTAGGCAAGGCCTACTCCCTAATGGAACGCAAGCTCCTTTATGTCATCATGCATCCGGCCATGTTCATGACTCTGCTGATGGGTTTACTGTTGATCTCACAAAATCCCTCAGTACTAATCGCCCCATGGTTTTTGATTAAACTAGGGCTGGTATTTTTACTGATCGCTTATCAGATTTTCGCCGCTATCACCCATCGACGCTTTTCCGAGGGAGATTTTTTTCTTTCCGAAAAACAATGCCGCTGGATCAACGAATTTCCCACCTTGATCCTGATTTCCGTAATTCTTTTGGTGGTCCTCAAGCCTCATCTAGGAAGCTAAACTATGATTGGTGTCTTACTTGTCAATCTGGGTACTCCAGCCTCTCCTTCGGTGCGAGACGTCCGAAAATATCTCAAAGAATTTCTCTCCGACCCTCGTGTCATTGACATCAATCCCGTGGGCCGTTGGTTTTTGGTCAACGCCATCATCGCTCCCTTTCGTTCGCCTCGAACCGCTGCAAGCTACCAAAAAGTCTGGCTTCCAGCAGGTTCACCCCTTGCCGTTCACAGCCAATCCCTCACCCAAGGCGTACAACAAGAATTGGGCCCGGAATATGCCGTCGAATTAGGAATGCGCTATGGCGAACCTTCACTTCGACAGGCCTTGCTCAAACTTCAAAGTCGCGGAGTACAAGAAATCCGAGTGTTGCCATTGTATCCTCAATACGCTTCCAGCACCACGGGATCCACCGAAGCCGCACTCTTGGCCCTCGACAAGAAACTAAAAGGTCTTCCCGAATTACGTTTTTTACCGCCCTTTTTCGACCATCCCGCGTTCGTCAATAGCTTTGCCGAACGGGCCGAACCCTTATTGCAGACCTTCAAGCCCGATCATGTTTTTTTTAGTTTTCACGGATTGCCAGTTCGACAGATCGTCAAGGAAGACGTCGGCGGAGCCCATTGCTTAAAACGCGATGATTGCTGCGAGCAAATGATTCCGGCCAATGGAATGTGTTACCGAGCCCACTGCGTACAATCGGCTCGTGGGATCGCTCGCGTGCTGCGGCTTGCTCCCCAGGATTACACGATTAGTTTTCAATCTCGCCTAGGTCGAACTCCGTGGATTACCCCATTTACCGACCAACTACTAAGTGAATGGGCGCAACTGGGCAAAAAAAAGGTAGCCGTTTTTTGTCCAAGCTTTGTTTGCGACTGTTTGGAGACTCTCGAAGAAATCGCCATACGAGCCCGAGAAGACTTCATCCACCAAGGAGGCGAGGACCTGTTGCTGATCCCCTCGCTCAATGACTTTCCTCCATGGATTCGGGCACTCAGCGCCATGATCCGCGGCGAAAGCCACTAAACCATCCTCACTTCCACAACCTCACTCTCTCGATAGGTCCGTTGGAGCGTCGTTTTTCCAACCATGCACAAAATCAATCAGGGTCATCACATGGTCTACAGGGGTTTCGGGAAGAATCCCGTGCCCCACGTTAAAAATAAACCCGGGGCGTCCTCCCACCTCTCTAAGAATCCGTTCCGCTTCACCCAAAAAGACCTTAGGTTCGGCAAACAGCAACACAGGATCTAGGTTGCCCTGAATGGCCGCCTCACCCAACTGATCCCAGGTCTCTGAGATCGACATACGCCAATCGAGCCCCATGACCGAGCCCCCGGCCTGTTTCATCAACGGCAAAATCGTGGCGTTACCCGTACCGAAATGCACCACGGGAACTTCCTTTGGTAACTGAAGAAACAATCGTTGCATATGGGGAAAGACATATTCGCGATAGGCCGAAGGAGAAAGGCATCCCACCCAAGAATCAAAAATCTGCAAAACCTGACAACCGGCCGCAATCTGGGCCTGCAAATAAATCGCAACTGCATCGCTCAGCTTCTCCATCAAAAGATGCCAAGCTTGAGGATCCTCACCCATCAATATTTTTGTGGGCAAGTAATTACGCGACCCCCGACCTTCGATCATGTAGGAAGCCAGCGTAAAAGGGGCTCCGCTAAATCCGATGAGGGGAATTTTCGGATGCAAACGACGCCTCACCTCACGAACTGTGGTCAATACGAAAGGGAGATCAGCCTCAGGAACAACCGGACGAAGCTTTTCGATATCCATACGGCTGCGTAGGGGGTTTCCGATAATCGGACCTTCGAGTTCTCGGTAAGTAAGACCCATTCCCATGGGTTCGATGATGGGCAAAATATCTGAAAAAAGAATGGCCGCATCGACTCCCAAACGTTCAACGGCACCCAAGGTCGCCTCAGAAGTCAACTCGGGATCCTTACAAAAATCGAGAAAACTTTTACCCTGACGCAACAGCTGGTACTCGGCCATGTAACGTCCCGCCTGACGCATCAACCACACAGGAGTACGCCGCACGCTTTGTCTGCGACACGCCCGATAAAAATCTGAATCCAACAAGGCTCGCTCACGCTCTTCTTTGGAGTATCGGGCATCGTCGGTGAGCCGTAGCTCTAACCTCGTTGCATGTTCCCGCTTTTTTGAGAGTAGATCCAAGCCGTGTTCTGCTGCCTGGGCTACCAATTGTTCTAACTTATTGGGAAACACTTCCAGGTCGGGAAATACTTGTAGTTCTCTCAATCGCGCCGAAGTCGTAGGTCCAATGGACACCACCACCACTCGAGTCAACGCCCTGCGTAATTCCAACTCTCGCCAAGGGTCCGGCACCATTTGCAACAAGTGATCGATCTGAGCCGTATTCGTCAGCAAAAGAAAATCGACCTGTCCCGCCAAAAGACTTTGCACCGCCGCCAACAAGGGAGTCACATCTTCGGGCAAAGCCCAGCGATAGACAGAAACCGTTTGCACCTGCGCACCACGAATCTCCAATTCCTTGACAAAATGGGGATCGGATTTCCCGTACTCCAACAAGGCCAAACGAGCGCCACCCAACAAGCTTTGCTCAGACAAAGTTTGTAAAATTTCTTGCCAAGTATTGGGCTCAGGCACGGTCACCGCAATAGAAATACCGTAAGCCTTGCACACCAAAGTGGGTTTGGGCCCACGCACCACCACTCGGGTTTTTTGAAAGGCTTTTAAAATTTCTTCCTTGGAAAAACGCTGCTCCAAGTTTTTAAGCAAGGCCCTTAACCCCACTCCTGTCATCAACAAGGTAAGTTCGATGCGTCCTTGAGAAAGCTCCTCAAAAAAGCGGAACACCTCCGAGTCATCCTCCAAAGGAACTTCCCGAAGCGAAGGCGCCACTTGGGCGAGGCCTCCATGACGAAGAATGAGCTTCTCCATGGCTCCAGACATACGACTTTCAAGGGCCAAAACCCGCTTGCCATGAAAAGAAGCCAGAGAAGATTCTGAAGAAGAAAGAGAATGCACCACGCCTTTACCTCGAAATTCAATTGAGCGAAATCCTATCGCCTCAAAATTTAGGGATTGCCCCTAGCCCAAGATCACCCTATCTTGCGATCATGCGTTTAAGAAAAGACCAAATTGAAAACTTAAGCAAGCGCATCCTCAATCGCCTGCAATCCCAAAGCCTAGCTCAACTGAAAACCTCCGAAGAAAAAATTCTGGAAAAGATTCAAGCCGTCATCACTCAAAATCTGGCCGACGAACAAAAGCTAGAGACCGAAGTCGATCAACTGCTCGCCCAATTTCGCTCCCAGATCCGTTCTGGTCAAATCAACGAGGCCGAGCTTTTTTTAAAAATGAAAAAAGAATTGGCGAAGAAGAAAAAATTCGTCCTGTAAGGATTTCCTATGAAAGCCTCCGAAGATCGCCTCAACCACCTTGCCCATCTCATCTGTGACGGGCTCTACCACAGCGACTTCGTCGACTACCCCGACGAAGAAAAAGCATTGCGCGGAATCAAAGGGGCTCTACAAGAATTCTTTCAGGTGGACGAAATCATTGATGAAGCCGTACAAAAGAAAATTCATTCCCTAAAACGGGGGGTCTCTCCTGGAAGTCCGGAATGGGAGATCTTGTACAAGAAATATTACGAAGAAGAAGCCATCCGACGACGCTACTAAAATTGTCCATAAAATCGGCTTCAGGCCAGATCCGGAAAAATCTGGGATTTTTCTCCTGACCCCACCTTGACACAGAACAACGCAAGCCTATATGGAACACCGCTCTCAATCTTCCACAAGGGAACACTGAGAGTGTGGCTTAAGAATTTCTTAATATTCTCAAACACTTTTACTTTTACTTAACTTCCAACGGAGGAAACCTATGGCCAAGAAGCTTAATATTCGGCCCCTCAGAGACCGCCTGATTGTCCGGCGGGCCGATGAACTGGAGAAAACCAAGGGAGGCATCATCATTCCCGATTCCGCAAAGGAAAAACCCCAAGAAGCCGAGGTGGTTGCCGTAGGCAGCGGCCGTGTGGATGACTCCGGAAAGATCATTCCCATGGATGTAAAAGTCGGAGACAAGGTGCTCTTCAGCAAATATTCCGGTACCGAAATCAAAATCGACAATATCGATTACTTGATTTTGAACGAGTCCGATATCCAAGCGATCGTGATTTAAGTTTGAAATTCCCTGTTTCAGCTTAAGTCTCAAAATTTATTATCTAAGGAGTCAGTCATGGCTAAAATTATCGCCTTTGACGAAAAGGCCCGAGGCAAGATCCTCAGCGGGGTCAATACCTTGGCCAACGCCGTAAAAGTAACCCTAGGTCCCAAAGGACGAAATGTCGTTTTAGAAAAGTCCTTCGGTTCACCCACCATCACCAAAGACGGTGTTTCGGTGGCCAAAGAAATCGAACTCGAAGATAAATTCGAAAATATGGGCGCGCAAATGGTGAAAGAGGTCGCTAGCAAAACCAGCGACGTCGCCGGAGACGGAACCACCACCGCTACCGTATTGGCTCAAGCGATCTTCCGCGAAGGCGCCAAAATCGTTTCCGCCGGTAACGATCCCATGGCCATCAAACGTGGTATCGAAAAGGCCGTAGAGGCCGCCGTGGCCGAGCTGAAAAAAATCAGCAAGCCCACCAAAGACCGCAAAGAAATTGCCCAAGTCGGCACCATTTCAGCCAATCAAGACAAAACCATCGGAGATATCATTGCCGAAGCCATGGATAAAGTCGGCAAAGAGGGCGTCATCACCGTGGAAGAGGCCAAAGGTCTCGACACCACTTTAGACGTGGTCGAAGGTATGCAGTTCGACCGCGGCTATCTCTCTCCCTATTTCGTCACCGATCCCGAGCGCATGGAAGCCGTGTTGGACGATGCTTTGATTCTCATCCACGAGAAAAAAGTCTCCAGCATGAAAGAACTGTTACCTATTTTGGAACAAGTCGCCAAAATGGGCCGGCCCCTGCTCATCCTTGCCGAAGATGTCGACGGCGAAGCCCTCGCCACCTTGGTGGTCAATAAATTGCGCGGAACCTTGCAAGTCGCCGCCGTCAAAGCCCCTGGTTTTGGCGATCGCCGTAAGGCCATGCTCGAAGACATCGCCATTCTTACCGGCGGAAAATGCATCGCCGAAGAATTGGGCCTCAAGTTAGAAAGCATTCAGCTTCAAGACCTGGGCCGTGCCAAGCGCGTCGTCATCGACAAGGACAACACCACCATCGTCGACGGAGCCGGTAAAAAGGCCGACCTCGAAGGTCGTGTCAAGTTGATCCGCAAGCAGATCGAAGAAACCTCCTCCGACTATGACAAAGAAAAACTGCAAGAGCGACTGGCTAAGTTGATTGGCGGTGTCGCTGTCATCAACGTGGGCGCTGCTACCGAAGTCGAAATGAAAGAAAAGAAAGCCCGCGTCGAAGACGCCTTGCATGCGACTCGCGCTGCGGTAGAGGAAGGCATCGTCCCTGGCGGCGGTATCGCCTTGATCCGTTGCATCCCGGCCTTGGATAAAATTAAGGTTGAAGAAGACGAGGCCTTCGGCGTGCGCATTATCAAGCGCGCCCTCGAAGAACCCGCACGTCAAATTGCCGAGAATGCGGGCATCGAACCCGCCGTCGTCATCGACAAAGTGAAGGATGGCAAAGGCGCCTTCGGTTTCAATGCCGCCACGGAAAAGTTCGAAGACCTGATCCAAGCGGGAATCATCGATCCCACTAAGGTCACCCGAAGCG
>DALYDW010000098.1:4046-8131 GCA_031972915.1 bacterium | reverse complement strand
ACGACCCGCTGGCTCCATCGTTCCATTGGTTTATTGAAAAGAACTGAACTTAAATAATAGCAAACCATGTGCCACATTTCTTTTTACAATAAAAAAAACATAAGCATTTGTAGTTGTTTGGTTTTTTTGTTTCTCTTTTCAAAGAGGCAATGGAGATTGCGCCCCACTTTGGGGGCAGAGACCTCAATTTGGCCTAAAATTTCTTAAAAACCTGAAATATAGTGAAATTTACAGAAGAGTGGCTAGAATGGGCCGAGCTATGACTGAGCGTTTTACATCTCGCTATGTTTGTGACGAGCTTTTGGGATCCAGCGGCTTGGGGAAGGTCTACCGAATCCATAATCAGAGGGCGGAGGACTTCGTCCTCAAGGTATTCAAGACCAAGGGAAAATCCATGCTGGTGGCCTTAGAGGAAGATGCTGAGCGACTCGCTCGACTGCACCACCCCCATTTGGTTCGGGTTCATGGTTTATTGCCCCAAGTTCAGCGAGTACAGGGAATGACAGAATCAGGGCCCGGTATTGTTTTCGAATTTGTCGAAGGAACGAGTCTGAGTGATCTCGAAGAAGGACTCTCCTACGACGTTTGGGAGGAGTTTTTAGCTCAAGCACTTGCGGCGCTTCATTATCTGCATCGACGGGATGTTTTGCATGGAAATCTGAAGCCGACGAGTTTCCGCATAAATAAAAAACATATTTTAAAAATCACTGACTTTGGTTTGGCTCGACACTTGGGCAATGTTTCTCCTGAGGTACGTGGTTCTATGGAGTGGTTAGCTCCCGAAGCTTTGTCGGGCAAGACCTCGGTAGCTTCTGATTTATTCTCCCTGGGGGTAGTGTTTTACCGGTGCATGGGGGGAGCTTTTCCTTACCCGCTCGAGCGAGATCCTCACCATAGATTTTTGAGTACGCCGCCGACTCTCCAAGAATTGAAAAAAAAGATCCCGGCTTCATTGAGCCTTGTGGTGGCTCGGCTGTTGCACCCTGATCCCAAACGGCGTTTTTCCAGTGCGCGTAACGCACTACGGGCTTTGAATTTTCTTTCTCGTAAAAAATACGAATGGGGCGAATCTGGAGAATGGGAAACCACTCTCAAAAAAATGCCCATCGTGGGGCGCGAGCAACTTCGCTCCCATTGGGAGTCTGTGCTTACTCGATGGCACCGTGGAGAGGAACGCGCTCCTCTAGGATTGATTTCTGGGGAGGTTGCCGTTGGAAAGACACGCCTGCTACAAGAAATTGTATGGCAAGCTTCTCTACGGGGTTTTGCGACGCGTGAAATTCACCCCGTGGATCCCCTAGAAGATCTCATGGTGCAGCGCGATGCCTTGCGGGAGAAAACCCTTTGGGTATTTGTTGATCTCCATCGGCGTGGTGCCTCTGACTGGAATTTACTCAAGCGTCTTTTGGCAGAGCATACCGTCAAAGGCCGTAATCTGGGTTTGGTATTGGAGTTTCGTAAGGTTTGTTCGTCGAAGAGTTTAGAAAACTTATTTCAACAGGCCCTGCAAATTGAGGGGATTCAGCTTTTTTCTGTTGATCCTTTTATTGAAGAAGAAAGTCGCCAGTTTATCGAAGAGGTATTTTTCGATGGGCCCTTTCCTCAAGAAGTGCATCAATTGTTGCATCGGTTTTCCGAAGGAAATCCTGCTCTCTTGTCGGAGGTGGCTCGGTTGGTTTTACAGCGGGGTGGGGCGAACTTTTTGAAACTGGGCTTGAGCGAGGGCGACTTAGCTTCTGTAATCTTGCCGCTGGTGTTGCGTGAAGCTGCTCGTGCCGAGTGGAAATCTTTATCAGAATCGGCCCAACGACTTTTAATGGCCTCCGCGGTGTTGGGATCAGATTTTTCTTCCGAAGACTATGGGCGCTTATTAGAACTTTCCGACGAGGAGAGAATTCGTGGCTTTGACATATTAAAAAAATCCGCATGGATTCGCGAGGAAGCCAAGGGGATAGAGTTTTTACGTCCTGCCTATAAAAAGTTTCTTCAGGGAATTTTTGGAGAAAAATCCAGTCAAGCACTTCACTCCAAATTATTTGAGGCTTTGAAACGCCAAGAGTTTTCGGATTTGGCTTTGTTGGCTCGGTTGGCATGGGGGGGAGCCCGTTACCATGAGTTTCTTGAGATAGGAATTCGTGCCGCACAACATTTGTTAGAGATGGGCCGATTTCGGGAATCCATAGAGCTTTGCGAATCTTTACTGAAGGTAAATCCTACCCAAGGGCAACAGGAGTCGATTTATTTTTATCTTGGAGAATCCCATGCCGCTTTATTCGAAATGGAAGCGGCGTTACGTGCCTACGACCGATGGTACCAATGCTCCGAAGAAGATGGCGATGGTCTACGTACCCTGAAGTACTGTTGTCTCAAGGGAGAGCTTTATCTCAAGGGTGGGGAATTAGATCTTGCTCGTGAACAACTGCATTTGGCTTTGGAGGCGGCCGATGGCTCGCAGCAATCTCATTTGCCGCTCCAGATGCGATGCTATTTTCTGTTGGGTAAGTTGTACGAACGGGAAAAAAATTTTAAATCCGCCTTGCGTGTGTATGAAGAGGGTTTGGCCTTGGTCGAGCGAGACTCTCCCCAGCGGGTTTGTTTATTAAATAGCTTGGGATTGCTGTTGTTCAATCATGGCAGCAAGACAAAGGCGCGTTTCAGTTTGCAATCAGCGCTTCAGATGGCCGTCCGACTGGATTTTTCAGAGGGAATTATGGATTCGGCTTATGCGTTGGGAAGTCTCGATCAAAGCGAAGGCCATCGTCCTCAAGCTCTCGAGCATTACGAAAGAGCCGCCGAGATGGCAGAGAAGATGACTGATCCCCTGAAGAAGGTTCGAGTTTTAAATAAAATGGTTTCGGTATTGTTGGAGATGGCGGACTACCCACGAGCCTTGCATCAAACAGAACGTATCCAGACTCTCCATGCTAGCCATCCCAGTTTTTCCGAGGAAAAATTATGCAATGACCTTCAGTCGTTAAGTATTTCTGTTTATTTGGGCCATGGTCAGGCTTTTCGTGAAGAAGAGTTCAGTAGTTTAGCCCAGCGCTTTCAGTCCTCCTCCCTGCTGGGAAAGCTGTATCACCTCCATGGGGAAGCGCATCGGTTGCAGCGGCAATTCAAACCAGCCTTAGAATGCTATGTTCGATCCTATGAAGCTTTTTTAAAGTCGAATCCCGAGGAAGCCAATCTAGCATTGCTTTATCTTGCTCTTACCGAGTGTTGGGCGGGAGATCTGCCCATGGCGAAAAAGTGGTTGGAGGCTTGGGATCAAAGTCATCCCGTTGAGGGAGTTGTGAAGCTTATTCATCGGTTGCTTGAAGAGTTTTTGGAATTGAAAACTCCGCTTCACGAAAACGATTTGGAAGACAGAATTTCACCTCTATTGCTCGATGGGCAACAAGAAATTGTTTTGCTAACCTTATTGGCGTTGTTTGAGATTTTATTGCGCGTTCCCGACAAAGCGGGGGCTCAATGGATGAAGCGCAAGGCATTTTTGTGGATTGAGGCTGTGCATCGATCGCTCCCCGAGGAAATGCAGCTGGGCTTTGAAACACGCCAAGATTTTAAACGTCTCATCGGATCAAGGTGGAAAAAATCCAGAGGGCTTGTTTCTCGCGAGCGATTTCTAACCTTTGCTCGCATTAATAAGCGCCTCAGTCAGGATTCCAATATTCCCTCCATTCTCCAACAGGTGATGGACGCCTCCATGGCTCTAGTAGGGGCTGAGCGGGGATTTCTTTTGGTAAAGTCATTTTCTGGAGATCATTCTCCGATTCCAGGATTTCGTGTGGAAACGGCCCGTAATCTCAAGCAAGAAAATATCAACTCCGAAGAATTTAAAATCGGACTTTCGGTTGTGGAAGAAGCGATTCGCCGTAGAGTTGCCCTTGTTACCGATGATGCTCAAGCCGACCCTCATTTTAAAGAATCCGAGTCCGTTCGTCTTTATCAGCTCAAGTCGATTTTGGTTTTGCCCTTGATCGGTGAAACCGAATGTCTGGGAGCCTTGTATCTTGATCATCGTTTCGAAATGGGAAGTTTCTCGGAAGAAGAATTGCTCTTTCTCAAGGCTTTCGCTGATCAAG
>DALYDW010000098.1:0-4036 GCA_031972915.1 bacterium | reverse complement strand
AAAAGGCTAAAATCCTTACCGAGTTAAGCCGAGCTAAACTTGCCTTGGAAACTCGGGTAGAACGTCAGAGTGCCCGTATCGAAAAAATGGAGGTCGAATTACGCGAAGCCCGATCCGGTCTTAAGTATGGTTATGAATCCATCATCGGACATTCTCCCAAGATGATTCGTATTTTGAAGTTGCTCGATCGTATTACCGACACTCTTGTATCGGTGTGGATCCAAGGTGATTCGGGAACGGGAAAAGAACTCATCGCGCAGGCATTGCATTTTAATAGCGACCGAAAGGATCAGCCTTTCATTACCGAGAATTGCAGTGCGATTCCCGAAAATCTTTTGGAGTCGGTTTTGTTTGGGCACGTCAGGGAGCTTTTACTCACGCCGACCGCGATAAGATGGGGCTGTTCGAAGCAGCCAATGGGGGAACCATTTTTCTCGATGAAATCGGCGATATGCCCTTGCCCATGCAGTCTAAATTATTACGAGTTTTACAAGAGGGGGAGATTCGTCGCGTGGGTTCGAATGAAACCGTGCCTGTCGATGTTCGGGTAGTTTCAGCAACTAATAAAGATCTTCCTCGTATGGTCAAGGAAGGAAAATTTCGCGAGGATTTATTTTTTCGACTTAATGGGATCAAAATCGAGTTACCTCCTTTGCGTGAGCGAAAGGAAGATATTCCTCTTTTGGTGCAGCACTTCATTCAAAAGGTGGCAGAAGAAAATGGCTTCATTCCTAATACGATTAGTGAAGATGCCTTAAGTCTGATGGCCCGTTATGATTGGCCTGGGAATATCCGTGAACTCGAAAACACGGTTCGTAACGCAGTGTTGTTTAGTGAAGGTAAGATGATTAGCAGTGAGACCTTGGGCTTCAAGCCAGAGCTTTTCGAGCCGATGAAGCTTATGGAGCGGCGCGGGGCGCCATCTCCTGTTCTTCGTCATTCCCTGGGGCATTCTGTGGATGCCCAAAGAGAGGCCTTGCTAGACGCCTTGTCTAATGCGGGTTTTCATAAGGGACAGGCGGCGCAAGAACTTAAAATCACCTCTAGGCATCTCTACAATCTTCTCGAAAAATATCATTTGCCCAAAAATAAATGGGCCTTGAAAAAACTCGTCGAAGAAGAGCGGCGAGTTTAACCACCGAGCTGGTTCTCGTTGAACTGGCTGTCCCTTAAAGGTGTTGGGCTTCTTCCTGCATCATGAGAAGAGTTTTTAGGCTTTCGGCATCGGTGGTTTCGATGAGTTTTTGGGGATTGGGGCTCGCGGATGTGGCGGGGTCCAGTATTTCTTCCCAAGGTTCTTCGGCTTGGTTTTGAGGGGAAGCGATCGACTCCGCCGGTAAATCTTCGCAATCCTCTTTCCATGGCGTCAAAGATCGGAAACCGGGCGGCGAAGCTTTGGCCCTCATTTCAGCTGAGTTTTCTTCTGGTTTGGGACTTGGGGGGATTTGCGCTTTAAGCACGTCAGTCGCTTGAGAGCCGTTTGCGGTGTTTGTAAGATCTGCTGCTAAATCAGGGGAGCTACCGCTACATGAGCTGAGAAAAAGCACGACCATTCCCAGCAACCCCCATTTTTTTAATAAGAAAGATCTCATCCTAAGCCACTGCTCTTTTCATGACCGGGTGAGTTTGAATTTCAAGCCTTCGTCATTATGGGGGAGAAGATAGGGCCTTGCCTAGGGGGAAGAGAGGCTCGCTAGATTTTTTCTTACAGCGGAAAGAGCGTTTTCAAAAAAAGGGCAGGAGAAATTCTCCTGCCCTTAATAATTTTTTTGAGAAAATAATTTTTCTTGTGGGGTCTTTAGTTGCTCTTGGGAGTTCTACGCTTTCGCAAGCTCCAGGCTCCAGCCATGCCGATAAGGGCTAAGGCAACCCACTCCATACCGGAAGACCGAGTCTTCCCGGGGAGAACGCTACATCCGCTTCCTTCTAGCCACAGTCTTGTGCCTTGTGGGGGAGGTGTGGCGGCTCCGGGGACGGGATCGCCTCCACTGATCCAAGGAGGAATGTTGCCTTGTCCGGGAATTGGCGAGGGGTTGGGGTTATTGCCCGGAATCGGGGTGCTCTGGGGCGTGGGGGTCGCTTCGCCAGGACCACAGCCAAATTCACACTCGTCTTCTGGAGTGGGGCTTGCGCTGGGATTGGGAGTCGGGGTTGCTTCATTTCCTCCGCAACCGGGGATGAGAAATTCTTCGCAGACCCCGGCGTTATTACAGATACCCTCTGTGCAGATGTCTCCGGTGTGACAGACAGAACCCGGTTGGGGAATCTGTTGCACCGAGTTGTGGGTACAGATGTTTTGGAAACAAGGATCGGGATTAAGCGGAACTAGGGTTCCGGTGCATTGTCCTTCTTTGCAGATGTCAGTACAGGTATCTACGTTACCGTCGTCGCACTCATCGCCGTTATTGTCCGGCGTAAATTGACAGGCGTTGGCAACGCATTCGTCTTTGGTGCAAGGATTGTTGTCGTTGCATTCGGGGAGATTCTCGCCGCATTCGGGAAGCGGACAAGCATCGCCATATTGACATTCGTAGGTTGCTCCCTGGTTAAGATTGGGATTGGCGGGAACCTCCTTACAAACGCAAGGGCCATTGTTGACATCGTCGCAGACGTTGTCATCGGTGGGTTGACAGGCCCCCGAGACACATTGTTCTTCGGTACAAGCTTTATTGTCGTCGCAAGTGGGATTGGGGCCATCGGGCAGGTTAAACAACTGACAGGCCCCGGTTTCCGGGGTGCAGCGACTGTATTTACAAGGTTCGTCAGTGCCGCATTGAACGTCTTCTACTAAGTGGCAATCCGAGAAGCCGTTGTTAAAACGACAAGCCTCGATAGTACAAAGGTTGTTATCGGTGTTGCAGGGAGTGCCTTCCTCCACAGGGTCGTAGACGCATTCGTTATTCACACACTGGGCGCCTTCGTAGCAAGAGTTGGGCAGAGCGCAGTCTTCATCGGTTTGACAGCAGTTTTCTCCCTCAATGGCCATGAGGTAACAACCACCCTCGACGTCTTCGGAGCAGGCCCACTGGGTGCATTGGTTAGGTAGAGGGCCATTGTTGTTACAGTTGACCGGGGCACCGCCTTGGCAATTACCCTCTTTACAGATGGAGCCCTCCAAACACTGGGATCCATCGTCGCAGGCGATGCCTTCGTTTGTCCAAATCCAACCCTGTTGAGGGTCGCAATGCCGGAGTTTACAGAAGGGATTGTCGCCTTGAGGGGGCAGTGGATCAGGAATAGGAACGGGTTCTTTCAGAGCCGTGCCATCGGGTTGAGGCACACAGACCACGTTGGTGCAGGCATCGGCTGGGGCAAGGTTGGGCAGGGGATTCTTGGCGTGTTGTTCACAAAGTTTAGTTTGTAAATTACAGACCCCCACGTTGCACGAGTCGTCAAAGCCATTACAATCATCGTCGGTGGTGCAGCAATCGGGTTGAGGCACCCAATTGGGATCGTCGATCCATTGACCTGTGTTGGGATTGCAAACCTGAGGAGGGGTGCAGGCTCCTGCGGGGGGAGGGGCAATGTCTTGTACCCCGACACAAGCTCCGTTTTGACATTCACCCTGTTGGCATTTGTTGAGCACGGTGCAGGGGGTTCCATTAGGGTAGGGAACGCTCTCGCAGACACCTGTGTTGGGATTGCATTGATTGACGGCGCAAGTTTGAGGGGTGACCAAAGTACTGCAGAAAGTAGGATCGCCCACACACTCAATGGTGTCGCCTTGAGGGTCGAAGACACAGATATCGTCGGTGGTGCAGGGGTTGTTGTCGTTACAGGTTTCGCCTGGTTGAGGGGTAACGTTACAAGAAGGTTTTTCGTATTTGAAAGGGTTGTCCCCGGCCTGAAGTAGGCGATCTGCTGGAGACAAGGTGCAAGAGGCGTCTAAACAGCCCCCAACGCGGTCTTCACAACCGCTGGTGAATTCAACGCAAATGCCTTGGTTATTATTGGGGCCCGTGGGGGCGCAGATGCGAAGCTCAGGCTTTGGATTGTTTTCTTGGCACAGATCCCCGATGTTACCGTGGATGTTGAT
>DALYDW010000097.1:0-8202 GCA_031972915.1 bacterium | reverse complement strand
CTAAATCAATTCTGGATCTCTCCAAGTGGGCTGCCCTCTTACCGGTAAAGGCCATAGAGATCAAGGCCTTTTGTGAGATCTATAGAAAAGTATCTCCTAGCCCTTTCTCAACAGAAGGAAGCATTACGCTCAGGCCCCGGGAAAGAGTCCCCTTAAGCCTTTCATTCCCTTGAGGCTAAACTTGCTAAAACGACTCATCATCTTTTTCATCTGCTCGAATTCTTTCACCAATCGGTTGACTTCGCTGACCTGAGTGCCACTTCCCATGGCAATCCGAAGCCGTCTACGCCCATTGAGTAAATGAGGATTGCGCCGTTCCTGGGGCGTCATCGATTGAATGATGGCCTGCTTGCGCTTGACCTCTCGCTCAATTTGCTGCGGATCGACTTTGTCCATCAATTTACCGGCACCAGGCAACATCCCGAGAATTTTATCCATAGACCCCAGTTTCTTCATCTGCTGCAACTGCGTAAGAAAATCTTCGAAGTTAAGGGTATTTTTAAGGATCTTTTCGGTGGTTTTTTTTGTCTCTTCCTGATCGAACTCTCGTTGGGCCTTTTCGATCAGGCTCAACATATCGCCCATGCCCAAAATTCGTGAAGCAACGCGATCAGGATAAAAGGCTTCTAAATCTTCGGGCTTCTCTCCCATACCGGCAAAGAGAATGGGCACACCGGTAACAAACCGCACGGAAAGCGCCGCTCCACCACGAGCGTCACCATCCATTTTTGTCAAAATGACACCGCTGATTTTTAAAAATTCGTTAAAGCTCTGCGCCACGTTGACGGCCTCTTGGCCAGCCATGGCATCCACCACCAAAATTTTGTGATGCACCTCAACCTTGTCTTGGATCTTAGCCAATTCTTTCATCATGTCTTTGTCGATCTGCAAACGTCCCGCCGTATCGAGAATCACCGTATCCAGGCCTTGATCCTTGGCAAAATCTACAGCTCGGCGACAAACCTTAATGGGATCATCTTTAGGGTGGGTATCGTAAACGGGAATTTCCAAGCGATGAGCCAAGGTCTTCAGCTGATCGATGGCGGCAGGACGCTGTACATCTGCTGGCACCAAGAAGGGAAAACGCCCCTTCTCTTTTTTGAGATGCAAAGCCAATTTGGCAGCTGTGGTGGTTTTTCCTGCCCCCTGCAATCCCGCCAACAAAATGACCACGGGAGGTTTATAGGAAAAACTAATCTCTCCCGTCTCCCCCATGAGACGGATAAGTTCCTCATGAAAAAATTTTAAAAATTGCTGATCGGGTCGGAGACTCTGATGCACTTGGGAGCCTAGAGCTCGAACTTTTACCTGCTCACAAAATTCTCGCACCACACGAAAATTAACGTCGGCCTCCAAAAGATTGAGCCGAATCTCCCGAAGCGTCGCTTCGATTTGGGACTCGTCGAGTTTGCCCCGACCCTTAAGGTGATCTAAAACCGAATTAAAACGTTCGCTAAGTTGCTGGAACATGGGCTTCCCTTAAGCCAGAAGGCAAAGAGGATCAAGAGTACAAGTCATAAAATCACGCAAATCTCACAACCTTTTGGGAAGCCCTTCCGAGGAAAGCAAACCACTTGTTATGCTCTATGTTTTCAAAAGCTATTATTTCAACGATCCGGAGATACTCGAAGACTATCTCCAAGACCCCAATCTCAGTAAAGCCAAAGAGGACTTATGCGAAGACAATATGCAGAGGTGTTTTGAGGGCACCGTAAGCAACTCCAAAAACTCTCCACAGGCGACACATTTTCTCATCACCGAAAAAAAATCTTTTAGCTCAACTCAATTAAATATCTTTGTAGACTGGTGCCAACCCGACACCCTAAACCAGTGCTATCTTCTGGGATCGGATCTCAAACCCATCGAAGCCGTAGCCGCAACCCACTCTGCTCCTCAGTACTTGCCAACGGGTTCAGAGGTTTCGGGGGTGTACTACGGAGACATCAATCAAGACGCCCTTCCCGAAGTAATTATTGTTCTCAATACAGGGGGGGCGTGGCTCTTCGAATCTAAGGCGATCCACGAACCTCAATCGCCACCGGCCCCCAAGCTCTCTCCTGGCCTGCAGCTCGCTGGATCGACTCCATCTCCAAGGCAAACGAAACCTAGGGACTAGTCCACAGCGTAATGCTCGCTTCGGTCTGGCTTGAAATAATACCCCTTTGAAGACAGGATCAGCCTGCGAGTTACACCACGACCTGCACTGCGCCCAAAGTCAAGGCTATGCACTAGTGGGTGACTAACTGAGTCGTATCTGGAGGAGGAGTTGTTCCTCCTGTCGGAACTTCTTGAGGAGGATAAATCAACTCTTGAATTGAATGCCCCTCTTCTTTTCCGGGATACAGACGCTTGATATCCTTCACGGCTAGAGCGTTACGCAAAACCTCATCCATGTTGGCAACAGGAATAATCTTTAAGGTGGATAAAATCCTCTTGGGGATCTCTTTAAGATCTTTTTCGTTTTCTTTGGGAATGATGATGGTCTTAATGCCACCACGATGAGCCGCCAATAATTTTTCTTTTAATCCACCGATAGGCAAGACCTTTCCACGCAAGGTGATCTCCCCGGTCATGGCCACGTCTTTTTTTACAGGAATTCGCGTCAGAGCCGACGCCAAGGCCGTCGCCATGGTGATACCAGCAGAAGGTCCGTCCTTGGGAATGGCTCCCTCGGGCACGTGAATATGAATATCGATGCGTTGGTAGAAGTCTTTTTCGAAGCCTAGAAGCATGGCCCTCGATCGAACATAACTCATGGCGGCCTGGGCTGACTCTTGCATCACATCGCCCAACTTACCGGTAACAATGAGTTTGCCCTTACCGGGCATCACCGTAACTTCGGTGGTCAACAACTCTCCGCCAAATTCGGTCCAAGCCAAACCATTGACCAAACCGATTTCGTCTTGCTCCTCGGCAAGACCAAAACGAAACTTCGGAACACCTAGAAAATTTTCCAAGGCCTTGTGAGTGACACGAATTTTTTTATCGCGTCCCTTCAAAGCGACCTCCTTAGCAACCTTGCGGCAAATCGTGGCGATTTCCCGCTCTAGATTTCTAACGCCAGCCTCCTTGGTATAACGACGGATAATCATCCGCAATACCACCTCGGAAACCTCGATGTTGTCCTTTGTGAGGCCATGGGCCTCCATTTCTTTTTTTAGCAAATAACGTTCAGAGATATTGAGCTTTTCTTCCTCGGTGTAGCCAGGAATACGAATGACCTCCATACGATCCTGTAAAGGCAAAGGAATCGAATGTAAGGTGTTAGCCGTTGTGATGAACATCACCTTAGAAAGATCATAGTCGAGATCGAGATAATGGTCGTTAAAGGTAGTATTTTGCTCGGGATCTAACACTTCCAGCAGAGCCGAAGAGGGATCGCCCCGAAAATCGGTGCTCATCTTGTCGATTTCGTCCAACAAGAAAACGGGATTGTTCGAACCCGCCTTTTTTAGGGACTGAATGACCTTTCCGGGTAAGGCGCCAATGTAAGTACGACGATGACCGCGAATCTCGGCCTCATCGCGCACTCCACCTAAAGAGCATCGAATAAACTTGCGCCCCGTCGCACGGGCAATGCTGCGAGCCAACGAGGTTTTTCCCACCCCAGGAGGCCCCACAAAACACAAAATGGGTCCCTTCATGCGCTCCACCAACATTTTTTCGGCCAGATACTCAAGAATTCTTTCTTTTACTTGCTTGAGCCCATAATGATCGGCGTCCAAAACTTCTTGAGCTTCTTGGATGTCGATTTTGTCTTTGGTTTCTTCAAACCACGGCAGGGTCAGAACCCAATCGATGTAATTGCGCACCACCGTGGCTTCCGCTGACATGGGGGACATAAGCTTTAATTTTTTGAGTTCCTTTTTGACCTTTTTAGTGGCCTCGGCACTCATCTTTTTATTTTTTATTTTTTCTTCGAGCTCTTGAATTTCTGATTTGAACTCGTCGGCCTCACCTAATTCTTTCTGGATGGCCTGCATTTGTTCGTTGAGGTAGTACTCCTTTTGAGTCTTCTCCATCTGCTTCTTCACGCGGCTGCGAATTTTTTTCTCAACCTGAAGAATCTCAATCTCCCCTTGCATCAATTCGAAGAGTCGCTCCAAACGCTCCGCAGGAGACTCTAATTCGAGAATCTTTTGCTTGTCGGGTAATTTTAAAGTGAGATGGGCCACAATGGTATCGGCCAATCGAGCGGGATCGTCGATAACCGCTACCGACGCCAACATCTCGGGAGGAATACGCTTGTTGAGTTTGACATACGTTTCGAAGGTAGCCTTCACCGAACGCATCAAGGCCTCGCCTTCGATGGTGACCTCACGGCTCTCCTCGATTTCTTCCGACTCAACCAAAAAGAAATTATCGTTGGGCAAGTAGCGATGAATCCGCGCACGTCGCCGCCCTTCGACGAGCACCTTAACCGTACCATCAGGCAAACGAAGCAACTGAATGATCGTGCCCAAAGTGCCTACTTTGTAAATATCCTCGGCCTTAGGATCGTTGGTCTTGGCATTGATCTGGGCAGCCAAGAGCACGTCTTTCTCGGTGTTCATGGCCTCTTCCAAAGCGTTGATGGATTTTTCTCGACCCACGAACAGCGGAACTACCATATAGGGAAAAACAATGATGTCTCTCAAAGGTAGCAAAGGAACGGTTTTAACCTTCGCTCCGCCGGAAGGCGGAGGAACAGGAATCGTATCGCTCATATTGTTCTCCGAATCTTAAAACCCAGGCCACCCGATCTTAGGCGGATTCTGCTTTTTTCTCATAGACAACGAGGGGCTGTTCTTTTTTGGTAAAAACATCCTCGTTAATGACAACTTCACGAACGTTATTTTGGGAGGGAATCTCATACATGATGTCGAGCATGGTGTGCTCAAGTATGGCCCTCAATCCACGCGCCCCGGACTTTCGTTTTAAGGCTTCCTTCGCAATGGCCACGAGGGCACCCTGGGTGAATTTTAATTTAACCTTCTCAAACTCAAAAAGCCTCTGGTACTGCTTAGCTAAGGCGTTTTTCGGTTTCGTCAAGATCTCCACCAAAGCGGCCTCATCTAACTCGGAGAGGGTTGCCAGCACCGGGATCCTACCCACAAACTCGGGAATCAAACCAAACTTAAGTAAATCCTCGGGCTGAATCTCCGACAGCAGCGTGCCGATATCTCGATCTTTTTTCAAACGCAAATCGCTGCCAAACCCCAGCTTTTTCTCTCCGATTCTGCGCTCGATAATGTCCTCCAAACCGACGAAGGCGCCACCACAGATGAACAATATGTTGGAGGTGTCGATCTGAATATACTCTTGTTGAGGGTGTTTCCGCCCTCCCTTGGGGGGCAAATTGGCAACCGTCCCCTCGATGATCTTTAACAAAGCCTGCTGCACCCCCTCCCCCGAAACGTCGCGAGTAATGGAAGGGTTATCACTTTTGCGAGAAATTTTATCGATTTCGTCGATGTAGACAATGCCCCGCTCCGCCTTGTTTTTATCGTAATCGGCGGCCTGCAAAAGGTAGAGAATGATGTTTTCTACATCCTCTCCCACATAACCCGCCTCGGTCAGGGTCGTGGCATCGGCGATGGTAAAAGGCACATTGAGGATTTTTGCCAAGGTTTGGGCCAATAAGGTTTTACCCGACCCGGTGGGCCCGATCAAAAGGATGTTGCTCTTTTGTAGCTCCACCTCACCCGTGCCACGGTTTTCGATGCGCTTGTAATGGTTGTGAACCGCCACAGACAAGACGCGTTTCGCACGCTCTTGCCCCACCACATACTCATCGAGAACTTTTTTAATCTCAGCGGGCTTCGGAACACCGGTCTTTGTTTTCAACAGCTCTTGTTTGTTGGTCTCTTCGGCGATGATGTCGTTACAAAGTTCGATACATTCATCACAAATATACACGGTTGGACCCGCGATCAATTTCCGAACTTCGCGTTGGGACTTACCGCAGAAAGAACAACTCAAATTTGTGGAATCATCCGTAAAATTCTTGGCCACCGGGGCTCCTTAGTATGAAAGAATCAACACCAAAGACTACAGAAAGATCATATACCTTTGCGAAAGACTGTCAAGAAAGCAAGCCCCTAACGCAGCGCACAGCGCCTGATTAAGTGCTTTTCTTGGCCTTGTCTTTGCCGCGATAGGCAACGACTTCATCAATCAAGCCATATTCCTTGGCTTCCTCACCTGACATAAAATAGTCACGTTCCGTGTCTTGCTGAATCTTCTTCAGAGTTTGTTTAGTGTGCTTGCCGAGAATTCCGTTAAGGATTTCTCGAAGCCGAAGAATTTCACGAGCTTGAATATCGATATCGGTAGCCTGACCTTGAAATCCGCCCATGGGTTGATGGATCAGGATCCGTGAATGGGGAAGAGCGAAACGCTTTCCAGCCGCTCCAGCAGACAACAAAACCGCCCCCATAGAAGCCGCCTGCCCAACGCAAATCGTACTCACATCAGGCTTGACGTACTGCATAGTGTCATAAATGGCCATGCCCGCCGTCACCGAACCTCCAGGTGAGTTGATATAAAGATAGATGTCTTTTTCGGGATCATCGCTCTCTAAAAACAGCAACTGGGCAATCACTAAATTGGAAATAGTGTCGTCGATGGGCGTTCCTAAAAAAATGATCCGGTCTTTGAGCAAACGAGAATAAATATCATAAGAACGCTCCCCGCGATGGGTTTGTTCCACAACCATGGGAACCAGCTGCATCTTTTCATTCATAGGACTAGCGCCTTTTCTCTCCGAACATTTCGGAAATGCTCTCTAGGAAATGTTGGCCTTGGATAAAATGAAGTCCAAGGTTTTTTCTTCGAGAATTTGATTGAATAAGGGACGTAACAAATTTTGCTGTTCGTAAAATCGTTTCACCGCCTCTAAGGGCTGCTGATGTTCCGCTGCCACTTGGGCCAAACGAGCCTCCATATCTTCTGATTTCACTTCTAGCTGATTGGCTACAGCAACGGCATCGAAAAGCAAAAAGGCCTTAATCCGACGCTCAGCCTCACCGTGATTTTGACGGTGATATTCCTCGGGGGTCACTCCCACCTGTTCAGGGTTGACACCTTGTTGCTTCATTTGCTGCAAGACAGAATTCCACATAAAATCTAATTCACGATGGATCATGGCATGGGGGATTTCAAATTCGTTTTTTGCAAGCAGATGATCAATCACTTGTTTAAACAGGCTAACCCGTTCCTGTTCTTCTTTAAACTTAGTGAGTTTTGCTCGAATTTCCGCCTTGATCTGATCGAGGGTCTCGTAAGCGCCTAAATCCTTGGCAAATTCATCGTCGAGTGTCGGTAAATTTTCTTGTTTGATTTCTAAAACCTCAACCTTGAAGTGAGCGGTCTTGCCCCGCAAAGACTCCACTCCGTAATCCTCGGGAAACACCACATCAAACTCGGAAGACTTTCCTTTGGCAGTGCCCAAAATGCCCTTTTCAAAGTCGGGCAAGAAACGCTTTAAGCCGAGGGGAATTTCAACATTCTTCGCGCTACCACCAGGAAACTCTTGACCATCGAGGGTGCCCACATAATTTACTGTAACCAAGTGACCTTCCTCGGCAAGGCTACCTTCCGTCACGGGCGTCCACTGAGCTTGAGACTTTTGCAAAGACTTTAACTCGTTGTCGAGGTCTTCCTCAGTCACCGAGACTGGATTTTTCTTTAGGGAAATACCTTCGTAATCCTTGGCCACTACCTTGGGCTGAACCTCAACCTCGGCGGTAAAGGTGATGGGGGCATTCTCTTCCACCTTAAGGTCGGAAATTTGGGGAAGACCCACGGCCATAATGGCGTGGACCTGAATGGCATCACGGTAGCTTTTATCCACTAAATCGCTCACGGTTTCCATCGCCGTACGACTCCCGTAGTACTTCTCCAAGATGGGCCTTGGCACCTTCCCCTTACGGAAGCCTTTGATCTGAACCGTCTTGTTCAACTTACGGTAAGCGCGCTCCAAGGCGTCTTGGTAAGACTCGTGGGGAACTTCGATCTTCATTTTTTTCTTAATGGGACTCAGCTCTTCGATTTCGACTTTCACAGGATTTCCTTACAGTAACGATAACAAGTGACTATAAAACAAGGGCTAAACTATTTAACCCGTGATGAACCTGATGCTTTTCCTGATGCCAGGAAACTCATGTTTGGTGCGAGAGGGGGGAGTTGAACCCCCACGCCCTTTCGAGGCACAAGGTTCTA
>DALYDW010000096.1:3772-8238 GCA_031972915.1 bacterium | reverse complement strand
TCAGGTTGTGGATATCGAAAGAAAAACAGAAAGATTTTCAAGGGGTTTTGACGCGGTGGGTAAAGATTTAAGCGGGCTTGAAAAGGGGGCGGCGGAGGGCCGTTATCGAAGCAATCCTGTTGCGACTGCTAGGTCTTGGCAGTAGGGAGCTGGCTATGGATTTTACTTCGTCCCCGCAATACGCCCAACTTTGGTTGCCAGTTCCGCTGAGGCGGACCTTTACCTACCGGGTTCCGGCGATTTGGCCCAGAACCTTACGGGTAGGGGATTGGGTCTGGGCTCCCTTGGGTCGGAGAAAGGTTTTGGGTCTGGTGATGGAGCTTTACACGACGCCACCCACACAAGGCTTTGAAATCAAAGAAATTTTATCGCCGCTCGCTGAGGAAAGTGCCTTGGCAGAACCTTTGTTGGCCTTGTTGCGCTGGGCCCAGGCTCATTATCTGGCTCCTGAAGGGGAAATTTTACGGAGCCTCTTTCCCGGGGGACTTTTCAAGGGCAAGATTTCGGGGGATCGGGCAAAAACTTGGGTTTCGAAGTCGATTTTGGGTAGGGCTCCGGAGGTGATTTTAAGCTCCGAACAGGCGGAGGCCGTGGCTTCGATTCGGAACGCACTGGGGACATTTTTCCCCGTTTTGTTGCAGGGGGTGACTGGCAGCGGGAAAACCGAGGTTTATTTGCGCTTGTGCGAGGAGGTGCTTGGTCGCGGGGGTGGGGCGCTGATTTTGGTGCCGGAGATTGCTCTTACTCCACAGACTGTGGGGCGATTTCAGCAGCGCTTTCCCGACCAAGTGGGATCCTATCATTCGGGCATGACTGAAGCTCAGCGGCTCAAAGCCTGGTCAGAGGCCAAGTCCGGGCGGCGTAAAATTTTTGTGGGAACCCGTTCAGCCATCGCTCTCCCCCTGGAGAACTTGGCCTTGATTGTTGTCGATGAAGAACACGATCCCAGTTACAAGCAGGAGGAGCGGTTTCGCTACCATGCCCGGGATATGGGGGTGGTGAGGGCCGCCCTTGAGAAAATCCCCATCGTCTTGGGGAGCGCCACTCCTTCGGTGGAAAGTCTGGAGAATGCCCGTACTCAAAAGTATCAGCGCTTGCTGTTACGGGATCGAGCTACCCAGGCCCCCATGCCTCAGGTGCAGCTCATCGATTTAAAGCAATTTCCCCCCCATTCCGAGACGCTTTTGACCCAACCCTTGCGCGAGCGAGTTCATCAAGTTTTAGAAAAAGGGCAGCAGGCCTTGTTTTTTCTCAATCGTCGCGGTTGGGCTCCCACCCTGTTGTGCCAAGACTGTGGAACCACCGTTTTGTGTCCGCATTGCGATATCGCCCTGACCTTTTACCGCCAGGCCAACCATTTGCGCTGTCATTATTGCGAGTATCAGGGGCCGAGGCCCGAGCTGTGTGCTGGGTGTGGTGGATTTAATCTGTTGTTGCTGGGTGCGGGTACAGAGCGGTTGGAGGCGGGGTTTCGTAAGGAGTTTCCGGGGGCTCGCGTGGGGCGCCTGGATAGGGAGGTGGTGGGGAGTCGCCAGGCCACCGAAGAGGTCTTGGCTCAGTTTGCCTCGGGAAATTTGGATATTTTGATAGGGACGCAGTTGGTGACCAAGGGTCACGATTTCGAACGGCTCACTTTGGTGGGGGTTTTGTTAGCTGATGTGGCGCTTAATCTTCCCGATTTTCGCGCTGCCGAGCGAGCCTTTCAATTAGTGACTCAGGTGGCAGGTCGAGCCGGGCGTCATGCTCTGGGGGGCGAGGTTTTGGTGCAAACTTACCGACCGGAGCATTACGCCATTCAGGCGGCCTTGCATCATGATCCCGAGGCCTTTTTTTTAGAGGAGCGCCGTCAACGGGAGACCTTGGGGTATCCACCTTTCGCCCGCGTGGTGTTGTTTCGAATTTCCGGCTTGGATGGTAATAAAGTGGCTCGAACGGCGCATGATTTTGCGCTTAACTTGCGGCAACTTCTTAAGAATTTTTCCGATGTTCTGGTCTTGGGACCGGCACCTGCCACTTTGGAGCGCTTGCGAGCCAAGTATCGTTGGCAGGTCATGGTTCGCACCAAGGTTTACGAGGGTGTTCGGCGGGTCTTGGCAGAGCAACTGTCTCGGCTCGAGGCGAGCTTTCCCTCGGGGGTGCAGTTGTATGTCGATGTGGATCCCGCGGGTTTTTCTTGAGGTAAAGGTGCTGGGTTTGCCCGGGTTAGCACGATAAAATCAGGGGAGTGGAGTCCCCCCCAATTTGAAAAGGGGTGAGGTTTTTTCTCCTTCCTTTTTTGAGTTGGGGTATTTTTTTGAAAAAGTCGCTCGTTTCTCTGTGAAAATATTGATTTTTTAAAGGTTTTTTATTGCGTTTATTTCTTTAGTTTAGGCACGAGTCTTGCTTGTTTTAACGGGTTCTTATGGGTGAGTTTTCAAAAATCAAACAGGGTCTAGGTTTTCTCCATCAAGAGTTGGCAAAGGCTACGTCGCAAAATTCTGACTCACAAGACCAGGGTGAAGCCGAGTTGTCCGAGTCCCCCTCGGTGGCTGGCTTTCAGAAAGGGGTCGAGCCGGGTTTTTTGCAGGAGGCCTTTGGCCAAATGAGCGAGGGCATGACGGAGTTATTTCGTCAGGGTTTATCCGGATTTTCTGCTGTAGATCCCGAGGCCAAGTCGCGGTTGATCGAGAATGGACAAGCTAAATTACGTGAGGCCCGAGAGAGCTTGGCCCAAGGAGATACGGACACGGCAAAGAGTTTGTTAAAATCGATTCGAAAAGATTTTCGTGCTTTTGCCAAGGCCCATCCCTTTGAGGCCAGCACTATGGCTCAGGCCAAGCTTTTGGGACAGGTTCATCAATTGCAAGCCGAATTTGCCGGCGTCCTTGGGGAGCGCGAGTCGGCCGAGCGAGAATTGGGAAAGGCCCTAGCTTATTTTCAAGAGGCCACCCAATTTCCTGTTGTGCCGGGACAAGAAGATCCCGAACTTTATGTGCTTCTCAGTAAAATTCACGACAGACGTGGAAATTACACAGAAGCTTTACAGGCTCTCCAACAGGCTGTTCGGTTGGATCCAGGTTTGAGGAGCCGTTTGGTCAATTATCAGGCGACCTTAAATTATCGAATCGAGGGCATCGATCAGCATCGTGAGGAGTTAAAGAAACAAGGGCGTTTGCTAGAGGCTCAGATCTATTTTCAAGAGCAGCATCAGGCGGCCTTGGCCCTAGGGGACGACACCCAGGTTCAACGACTAGAGGCCCAGCGCGAAACCGTAACGATCGATGTCATTGTGCAGATGCAAGAAAAGCGTGTCGCGCAAATGGCGCAATCTAAGTTTATTACTCGAGAGGTGTTAGAAAGTTTAGAGGGCAAGGATGTTTTGGCCCTCGAGGGAAAAAGTATTTTTGATTGCGTGAGCATTTCCCCTTCCAAAGGGGTGAAATGGAAAGAGTCTTATTTCCGCTTGAAGGCCGAAGAAAAAATCAAGGTCTTAGAATGTCTGATCATGGCGGGTTCGCCTCGGGAATACGAAAGCAAGTTATCTGTAGAAACCGATGAGACCAAACGCCTTTACTATCAGGCTAGAATGGACCTGCTCGAGGGAAATTTTGCGCGGGCGACTTTAAACTTTGGTCGTCTCAAGGAGCGTGGGGCCACCAGTTCTGATTCTGAAATTCAGCAGATGGTCTTGGAGGCCGGCGGCTTTTTGCAGGAGAGTACAGCTCAAGGCATTCTCCGGCTCATGCAGTACAACGAAATGACTTTTGCCCAGCGGCAAGAGAGTTTCGAGATGCAGGAGTACGATAAGGCCACTTACGGCGAAAACCAGCGTTTGTTAGAAGCCATGCTTTCGGTTGTGGGAAGTGAAGGGGTTCAATCTTTTGAAGAAATACGACCTGCTCTAGAAGCGGCCGATGCAAAACTAAAATCCGAATTTTTAAAAAACCCGGTGGTGCAAGCAGGTTGGCTGTTGGCAGGCCCCTGGGAAAAACCGGAGAGCGGTAGCCAGACGAGTCAACGTCAGATGCGAGCTAAGGGGCTTTGTCTCGAGGCTTTAAAAAACAATCCTTGGGATCTTGCTTTGAGAGATCCGCATGCCTTTAGTGATTTGCCTTGGGCATATTTGGCGGGAGGAACGCTAGAAAATATCGATAGCCTTGTAGGGCTTCGGGTTGTGATTGGGTCCGAGGGTGGCAATCTTAAGGTGGGAGACAAAATCTATCACTTTCCCCCGGGGCGTGAGCGAGTGGTCTTGGTGGGGGGCGGCCATGTCTATGCCGATCATCTTAGTCGAGATCGAGACTACGAGGTGCGCTCGATCACTGATAAACCGGAGAATTACGGAAACATTCGATCCGATGCGGCGAAAGGGCATCCCGAAAGTTACGAGGGTGTTTTGCAACACTGGGACCGTCTCGCCTTTGTCGATCCCACTTTACATCGACTGATGGAGATAGAAACTCGCGATGGATTGAAGCGTCTTGCCG
>DALYDW010000096.1:2780-3762 GCA_031972915.1 bacterium | reverse complement strand
ATCTATACCGTCGCGTAATTAACCGTAACAACCGATTGAAGCGTCTTGCCGATCCGCGAGAACGTTCGAGAGTTTTGCTCGATTTGGCCGGAGAGATTCGAGAGCGCAATGGCTCTTATAAAGTGGCAGAACAAATTTATCGTGGGCTCTTCGAAAAAGAATACGCTTACGAGGCTCAATCTCTCGAAGAAAGTACTTTGCAAAATATCAAGGCCGACGTGGAGAGTTCTCGGTCCCAAAACGAATTACGTAAAACGATCGAAGAACAACTCAAGGCACAGAAAAAAGAAAATCCCAAGGCCTTTGCCGAGGCTTATCCCGAAGGTAACCCGAGCGAGGCTCAATTCAACGATTTGGTCAAAGCGGCGACTCAACAAAAATTAGAGGAAGAAATCGACAAAGAAGTGCTCAGAAGAGTGCATCGCAAAGATGTTCGCCAGTTCAGTAGTCCCGAGGCAAGACAGGCCTATCTGGCGCTCTACGACATGATCGATCCTTTCGATGAAATCACCAATGTGAGTTCTGCTGGGTGGGATCGCATTGTTGACGAGGTCATCACCACGGCAGTGATGTCTCCCGTTTCCTTTGGTATCGGCGGCATGGTGGCGAAGGGCCTATCCTCTTTGTCTAAGGTGAGAAAGCTCGCTACCTTGGGAAAATGGGAAAAGTCGGCTACAGCGGTACAATTTTAATCGGTAAAACCGCCGTGGAAACGGTGGTGGATACGGGCATGGAATGGGCCTTGTTTGGTGGTGAGTTTAGTTGTGAACGTTTGGGATGGAACGCGATTTACAACTTGAGCTTTCATGGTGGCGGCGTCTTGGGCGGTAAAATTGCCAACTATTTTGATGTGGGACAAGAGGCCATCGAGGCTGCCATGAAATCAGGTCAACGGGCTCGTGGCAAACAGGCAGCCAATTATTTAATTCAGCAAGCGGCGATGGTCAATTTGGCAACTGGCATGAGTTACCTGCAAGTGGAT
>DALYDW010000096.1:0-2770 GCA_031972915.1 bacterium | reverse complement strand
GTTGCGCATGCCCGGCAACCAAATCATGATGGGGCAGATCAATCGTTTTACCGACCATTACGTGGCGGATGCGGAGGCCGTGGCCGAATGGCGTGGAGATCGGGCTGCAGAATTGCACGAGCAGTATCACAAAGAAAACGAGGCGGTGCGCGAACGAAATGCTGAGCGTCGTGCGAGAAACGAAGCCAAAAAAGAAGAAGAGCCACGGGAAGAGCTAGAACATGAGTTGACCCACGAAGAAATTTCTCGTCGTGCCGTGGAGGAGAGCGGCGGAGAAATGCCTCTGAAAGATGCTGCAGCTCTTCGTGCCCATGAGGAAGCCCACCGGGCTCATGTGAAAGAAACCGCTAAAACGCCTCGTGAAGACAGCGAGATTCAAGAAGGTCGTGGTCCTGAAGTTGAAGGAAGCGAAGGGGACACGGGCGATGTCGATTCCATAGAAACCGCTGCAGACCTGGCAGAAGAAACAGAAGAAAACGATGAGAGCCATGCCCTGGTTGAAGAAACAAAGGTGAACCCCCAAATTTTGGTGGCGGAATCAGGGGCCGAAACGAACGATTCTTCCTTGTCTCCATCAGAATCGCCATTATCTCCAGAGGTTCAAATTGTTTTAGGCGAATTAGATCAAGTCGCCGAAGAGCTGGAAGCGGCGTCCTTATCTGATGAAGCTCCAACTAACGTGGTTGCGCTTCGCCCTACTTATCAATCACCTTGGCAAAGGGCCGTGGCAGGTTTGGCTGCGGGCTTAATGCTTTTTGTGTCGAGCGAGGCCGAGGCGAATACGGTGCAGACCGTGGTCGAGAACGCCTTTCAACCCGAACATTCGGCGGGGGGAATTTTATTAGGTTTGGGATTGGGTCTGCTCAGCTTGGTCGCATGGCGCGTGGCGAGGATCTTTCAAGCTCCTCATCACAAGCTCGGGGAGTTGGAGGAGTCTTCCGCTCAACATTCTGAAGCAACTGAAGCAGGGGCAGAGCCTTTGGTCGAGGAAGCTGCGACAAGCTCTGAAACGGCTGAAGTAAAACCCGAGGCAGCCGCTGCTGTAAATTCGGACAATGTCGAGCCCGAAGCCCCTTATACCGTGGGTAAGCTTTTTATAGAACTGCGAGCGCTTTTTGCCGCCCATGGCCTAGAAAGCAACTTGAGTTTGCGTCAAGTTCACATGGTCCGTCGTTATGTTCAGTTGTTTGCTCCGACTCAGGGTTTGGGCGCGGCCTTGGCCCATGCGCTGGTTTTAACCATTTTGGCTTCTTGTCCTCAGGCACAGCGTCAGGCCCAGTTGGGCATGGCGATTCAAGAAAAACTTAAGTTGCTTCGTTTGAATGACGACGAAGACACGAGTTATCAGCGGGCCCTGGATGCAAGTCAGGGCTCGGTCGCCATAGAAATTCAGACGACGCCTGGGAGTAATAATCAAAACGACCTATGTCGTTCGATGGCGGAAGAAGGCTCGATTTTAGCCCAATTGAAAGATGAAGAATTGCTCAAGGTGAGACTGAGCAAGCCAGGGCTGAGTTTTCAAGAAATGATGAACATCTTGGACGAGGGGGGAATTTCGTCCGATGCGGTAAAGTTACAGTATATCCTACGATACAAGAGCGACGGCAACCTTACGGTCGAAGACCTTCACCAAATTGCCGAGCGTTGTGAGTTGGGGCTAGATGAGTGCTTGGATCTGCTCTGTTCTGCAAATTGGACCAAAAAGAGATTTGACGAATGTTTGGCTTATATCGATGGTTTAGACTCGCGGCAAATCAGGGTTAACGCTTATGTGCGCTTGACTGCCCGGCCTAACTTAACCGAGGCCGAATTTTTACTTCTCAAGTCGAAAATCGACGAACTCACTGCGGCTGATATCGAGCAGCGACTTAAGGCCTACTGTCAAATAGGCAAGGGACCAGAAACTAAGGTCGGTGTGCGTCTCAAGGAGAGCTGTGCCCCCGTGACCACAAAGCAATTCAATGCCTTGGTCGAGGAGTTGCAACGCTTGAGCGAGGCTGGAGCCGACCCCAAGCTTATGGTGGAGGCCTACGCTACTCTTGGAGTGCGTCCCGGTTTGACGCAAGGGCAGTTTGAGCGGATTGTGGCTGAGCTTGAAGCAGCCCGCGGTGGAAAAGATTCGAAAGTCCCTGGTGTTCAAGAAAAGGTTTATCAGGCCTATCTCGCATTGGCCCAACGTCCTGATTTGACCGAGGCTCAGTTTGACCGATTGAAGGACGCGCTCGATGAACTAGGCCGGAGACACGATTATGACGGTTATCTGAAATTGCTGGCAAGAGACAGTCTCACCAACGAGCAGTATGAGTGGATTAAGGCTAAATACGAGGCGGTTAATGCTATGCCTGCCATATTGCTTTTCTACAAAGTTTTAAGGTTTGTTTCCCCGAGGATGCTTCTTCGTCTAGTCAATGAGCTTCGTGCAGAGTACCCCGAAGGGGTTGAAGGCATCTTAGAACAAGCCCTTTGTAATCCAAATATCCCTGTTGATCTGTATCGACAGTGGATGAACGAGTTGCGTGGTTTAAACAAGAGAGTATTTCAAGGCCGGGTGTTCAGAAATGTGGGAGATGAGCCTCAACAGCGTGCTGCTCTAGCGTATGTGCGAGAGCTGCAAGCAGAGTTACAAAAGATCGAAGAACGAGTTGCTGCTTTGCGCGGCCTTGCCTTAGAGGATGCGGCCCGAGTCAAAGCTCATAGCGGAGACGTGGAGAAAACCCTAGGCGTTCTAGAGCATGAATTAGGGAAGAGCGAGGCGGCGAGTGCGGTCGAG
>DALYDW010000095.1:5544-8275 GCA_031972915.1 bacterium | reverse complement strand
AGGGAGCCCACGAGTTATCGGTGAGTCACTTGGCCATGGCCGCCGCGGGTGGGGCTTCGGGAAATTCTCGAGGGAAAATGAGTTGGCATCCCGCGGCACAGACTGCAGCGAGTCCTACCGCTGTGCGAGCGGGGAGTAAGGCCGGTTTAAGCGATAAAATCGCCGCGGGTGTTAAAAGGCTTACCGACGAATGGCAGGGTCGAGGAGGGGCGAGTTTTCGTCCCCTCGATTGTTATGTTTGTCTAACAACGGGTGAGGTGTCGGCAGGTCGTACCTCTAATGCTCAAAAGCTTTCCTTGGTTTTTGATCCTGCAGAAGCACGCTGGGTGTTGAGCTTTCAGAGTTTTGAAAATTTGGTGGCCTTGATCAAAACGGAGATACCTCACGAACAGCGCGTCACCCTCAAGCACGTCTTGATAGGGTTGGGAAGCGTTCGTTGCAAACAAGAGTTCAGGGCTCAGCTTACCCTATCCGGCGATTCTCAGCAGGCCCCGATCGTTGATTTAGAGCCCGCGGTTGCACAGGTGAGAGTTCGCCCCGAGCTAGCTCTCCCTGAAGCCCCTGTGGGTCCTTTTGAGGCCTGGGCAGATTGTGGCCTTCATCGCACTCGAGTCCGCCTCGTTCCGACGGTAGGAGAAGATCCCGCAGCTTGGAATGTCTATATCCATCAAACTGGAGATCTAGTGAATAGCGATGTCGCTTCGGATATTTCGCTTCGTCCTCCTGGTGCATATGGGGCTCAGCCAAACTTTACCCCCATGCGCTTGCGTACTCCAGGCGTGGTGAACGCGCCGGTCGGCACTTACTGGCGGGTCGAGCCCATCGATGCATGGAAATCACGGCCATTTTTGGCAGAGCCCTTGGTAACCGAGCCCGGTCAGGCGAAGCGTTGGCAATTTTCCCTCCACGAAGACCAGTCGGGGGGGGCTTCGGATGGTTTTCGGGTTTTACAGGCGCTACCTTCTTATGCCGTGAGTGGTCACTGGGAGGGGGTTGATCTTAATGTGGTAAGTACGAAAGGGGTGACCTCGCGATGGCGCCTTTCTGAAAATATGCCCATTGGAGTGAATCAATGGGTGCAGGGAACGCCGTGGGGGATCGAAGCCCGTGCTTCATTCGCCGCCGAGCACGGCGATTTAACGGTTTATCCTGTGGTAGAGCCAAGTCCCCACGCCATTGATGCACGAGCTCCCTATTTTCGCTTGGTGTGGCAACTCAATAGTGGAGATGGGGTCCAGCAGCTTCGATTTGTCCATCACACAGAGTACGATGCGGCGTTACCGGGGCAGCCTCGCTATCTCGATGCGCTCGTGGAAGGCCAGCCCTTCGAGTTGCAAGTCGGCGATTGGGTGAAGGTGAAACGAAACGGGACATGGAGTCCGGGGAACTTATTGGTTTCGGGTGGATCGGGGAGGAGACAGGTTGGGGGGAGTCCTCTCGTAAGAACAGCCACGGCTTATGGCGCGGTTTCTGCTAAGCGGGGAACAAAAGACTACTTGCTCTTGCCTGTTCATAAGAGTCACGTGCTGCATTTGCCAGAAGGCCACAAGGTTCTGTGCGAGGTACAAAAATTCGAGATTATGGCAATATGGCCAGGGGGTGGAAAAGAGTTGATTTTGCCAGGGAAAATCAATGAGGTAAAAGAGGCCGGGGCTCGTGTAGCGTATGTTTTATCCACTCGTCCTGTTCAGGATGGGCAAGCGGCAGGGGCTCCAAGGGGAGGCGAGCAGCCCTTGATCGTAGCGGAAGAATATTTTCATAAGTTACGGTTAGGCCAAGAGGGTACGAGGCTATGGGTAATTCCTAGGCGTCAAGAGTCATATCGAGCGCGGGAGGAAGAAGCAGGCATTTTTGCAAGAAGGCTTAGTGGGATCAATAGACGGCCGGGTCCTGTTAACGTTTTGCAGGTACCTTCTTTTACTCCTGTGCCCTATGGTGCCCCGTTTCGTCCCAGTTTGGCCATCATTCCCATGGCAGCGGCGATGCCTCTAAGCAAAAGTAATGGAGTTCCGGCGTTTGTTAGCTCCGTCAAGTCCGCTGTAGGGCAGCCCGGTTATGTGGTGGAGGTATCCGTTGCACCTGTGGATGTACAAAAACTTTTTCCGGAAGAAGGGGCCAATACCGCCCATGTCTTGAGAGTCAACAGTAACGCTCCCTTCGAGGTTGGACAAAAGGTTTGGGTGCAGTCCGCTGTGGAGCGGGAGGCAAAAAGGCCGGGAGATATTTCGTCTCGCTATCTCAATGCCTATCTAACGACGGAGCGCGGGGATTTTCATGTCGTCTCTTTACGAGATTATGCGTTGGATGCGGCTACCCCCTTTGACCATCATCCTAAGGCCAAGGTGTTGGAGGTAGAATGGGTAGTGCCCGATGGTCCCAATGCGAAGCAGCCTCATTATCGGGTTATATTGGAGTTGGCTGGAAAGCAGGCGGTCGTGTGTGAATCAACAATACCTTTTTACTCAGGAGAGACCGTTGCCTTAGTAAAAATTCCTCAGGCTTATGCTTAGGGTCGTGAAATGATTTGCTCCACCTCTATTTCTCCTTTATGAGCCGGTGGCCTTTTTTGGCTTCAATCGAAATTCAAGACCCAATCTTAGGAATTTTTCCATGAAAAAGCTTTTGTTGCTGATCTCTCTACTGGCCTTGCCCCAGCAGCTGTGGGCCCAGGCCGCCGATCAACTATCCACTTTAGATGATGTTAAATCGGGTTTTGCCGAAGAAGTCGACC
>DALYDW010000095.1:1169-5534 GCA_031972915.1 bacterium | reverse complement strand
ACCATGGCGGGCGTGATTTTTACCACAGGAAACACCAATTCGGTCAATGCCTCGGCCAATTCCCAAACTTTGTGGCGTGTTCGGCGTTTTCAAAATAGTTGGAATTTAGGGCTCTATTTCAATCGCATTTTCAATACAACGAGCACAGGCGTCACAGAAGGAACTCTAGCCAATTATATTTTTGGTACTTATCGTTTGGATTATTATTTCAGTCAGAACACGACTTTTATGTTTGGTGCTGGGGGTTATACTGACGAAATCAAAGGGATCGATTTGGCTGGCCAAACCTTTTTGGGAGTTAATCATTATTTTTTGCGAACCCCCGATTATTATCTGAGTTTAGGCGGCGGTTATAACTACACCTACGAAGACCGCGTGTCTCCCGATCCCAACCGCAGTTTGCATTCTTTATTTACGCAGTTGGATTACGAGCAGCACCTCAACAAGGTGGTGACTGTGGGGCAACATGCTATTTTCTTGGAGAGCTTAAATCACACCAGTGATTTTCGCGTGAACAGCGATACGTTGTTGAAGGTGAGAATGACCGACCTGCTTTCTCTCGTTGTGGGCTTTCACTTGCGTTTTGACAATGCTCCTCCCACGGGTTTTAAAAAGCTCGATACCATCAGCGATTTATCTTTAGCGGTTAAACTGCAAAGACCCAAGCCAGCTCCCGCTCCGTGTCCTTGAGGGGAACGAGGTCTTTTCCGCTTGGCTCAACCGCTTTTGTGGGGGGCTTTTAACAACAAGAAAAAATTCGTAAAAAGCATCGTGGACAGCCTTGGGGTGCTGTGAGACTCTTCCGACATTTCTTACTTTGAGATTTGAGGGAAGAGTTTTTCCCGCAACGACCATGACGAGCAGGGGGCGGCTATGCTGTATTGGGCGCGGTGCTTTCTTGTGCTTTTGTTTTTAATGCAAGGGACCTGGTCTCGGGCCCAGAGCCTGCCCCATGTAACTCAAGATTTAGAAACGACCGAGGCCTTAGAAGAAATTGACTCGGCTACGCTCACTGTTTGGAATCGCCCGATCGTGGTGTTCCGAGCTTCCTTCGAAGAAAATACTCCAAAAAAACGTGCCGAGAAGGCCCAGGAACGTATTACAGAATTGCCTCAGGAGGTTTTGTTAAAGCCCGTGAGTTTTGCCAGGGCCGAACGGCACGGCCATCATGCCATTATGATTTTTGTGGGGCCCTATTTTGTTTTTGCGGTCTTGGGAGGAGATGTCGACGTCGCCTCTGGAAAAGATCTTGAGCAAACGGCTCAACAGGCAGCGGACCAATTGAGTTTGGTCCTTAAAGAACATTATGAGGCTCGTTACTTGCCCAATTTTTTGCGGGGATTGGGAGTGGCTGTCTTAGCCACTTTTATTTTGGTTTTATTGCTATGGGGGGTAAGTCGCACCCGTAAAAAAATCCTTCAGAGCATTGAAACTTCTCCCGGTCATTTGCCGGATTGGCGAGCCTTTGGAGTGCAATTGCGTCCTCATTTGGTGGGCATTGAGAAAAAAATCGTGAGCTTGTGCTCCTTGGTTATCGTTTTGCCCGCTCTCTATTTTTGGATTACCTTTGTTTTTGCCCAGTTTTACTACACCAAACCGTGGAGTGATTTATTGGGTGCCTATCTCTGGAAGGCCTCTTACTCTTTGTTCGCCCGTTTTATTGAGGAACTTCCCAATTTGGGAACGGTGGCCTTAATTTTTCTTTTAGCGCACTTTTTTACCCGTTTGGTTCGAGGGATTTTTGCCATGGTCGAGCATCGGACCTTGGCCTTGCCTGGTTTTCAACCGGAAACGGCTCGGGTGACGCGACGTTTGGTTCTTATCTTGGTATGGCTTTTTGCTTTGGTCGTGGCCTATCCCTATATGCCGGGTTCTGAGACGGATGCCTTTAAGGGAGTGAGTGTTTTTCTTGGGTTGGTGGTTTCCTTAGGATCTACGGGTTTAGTTAATCAAATTATGAGTGGCCTGGTGATTGTTTACTCTCGCTCCTTGAGTGTGGGGGAATACGTTAGGGTGGGAGAGCATGAAGGGATTGTTACGGAGTTAGGGATGTTAGCCACTAAGATCAAGACGCGTCGGAAGGAAGAAATCAGCATTCCCAATGGGGTTTTGGTGAGCACCACGACTATTAATTATTCTCGTTTAGCGGGTTATGAGGGTTCAATTCTCCATGCTGCCGTGACCATTGGTTACGATGCGCCGTGGCGCCAAGTTCATGCCATGTTGGTCATGGCAGCCCAGCGTACCTCAGGGGTGAAGGCCTCTCCAGAACCTCGGGTCTTGCAAAAATCCTTGGGGGATTTCGGAGTGGAATATCACGTTTTAGTGCATATTGCGGATCCGGTGGAGCGCATCCCTATTCTTTCGGAGTTACACGCCAACATTCAAGATGCCTTTAACGAGTATGGGGTGCAGATTATGACGCCTGCTTTCGAATCCCAACCCGAGGGTAAAGTCGTGGTTTCGCGAGATCGATGGTACGACGCTCCAGCGCAAAAATCGAATCAGGCTTAGGTGTAAAAAAATCTTGGCAAGTAAGGTTATCTCTTTCAAACTTTCGATCGATCTTCTCGATATTGAGTAAATCCGTGTTTTTTTCAGACTGAGAAACTTGTTGGATTCTGGGTAATAAAAAATTCTGAATCTCAAATTTCAAAAGGGGGAAGAACATGAAAAAATTCCTGGCAGAGTTCATCGGAACTTTTACCTTGGTGCTCTTGGGTTGCGGAACCGCGGTGGTCGCTGGTTCCCATGTCGGTTTCTTGGGTATTGCCTTTGCTTTCGGCTTTGCCCTGTTGGGTATGGCTTATGGAATAGGTTCCATTTCAGGCTGTCATATCAATCCCGCGGTGAGCCTGTCTTTTTTGGCTTCCGGGCGTATGAAGATTGGGGACTTCTTAGGTTATGTTATTTTTCAGTGTCTCGGTGCCTTGTTAGCAGCCTGGGTACTTTCCTGCATTCTTTCGGGGCAATTGGCGGGTTACGATATCGCCGTTAAAGGGCTGGGGCAAAACGGTTGGGGACCTGATTATTTAGGAGGTTTCAGTCAGCATGCCGCTATGGTGTTTGAGTTTGTGGCCACGTTGTTATTTGTGATCGTAATTTTGGGATCTACGCAAGAGGGTGTGCCAACGCAAATCGCCGGCTTGGCCATTGGTATCACATTGGTGGTGATTCATATTTTCGGGATTCCTATCACCGGGGTTTCAGTCAACCCTGCTCGTAGCTTAGGGCCTGCGCTTCTTGTGGGGGGAAAAGCCCTGAGTCAGTTGTGGTTGTTTCTTCTGGTTCCCTCGGTGGCGGGTTTGGTCGGGGGGTTGTTGTTTCGAGGTCGTTTGTTGAGCAAGTAGGGGACTCGGACTTGCGGCTTCGAGATGGTGCACGGGGGTGTTGCGATGCACTCGGAGCAAACGGTTAGGATTGTAAGATAGGTCAGTCAGTCCTGGCAGTTTCAGTAAGTCGCCTCTTCGCATTCGTTCTAGATCTCGGTTGGCACTGCTTCGTTCTGTTTCGAGGCGTGCCAACCGGATTTTTCCCGGAGTTCCACAGATAATCACTTCTAATTTTCCGTTTCGGGTCATTCGATTGCTGACAACTCGAAACACTCTGGTTTCGTCGGCGCTAGGTGCTTGGATCTTTTTCTGTGGACTCATTAACAAATAAGCCACTTTTAAAAAGCGGTTGTCGTGTTCGAGCAGTTGGTCGAGTCGCTTCAAAAAGGCCGGTTCCTGCCAATCGATGTAAAAGTGACACCAATCGTTTCGAGTAGTTTTAAGCATGGGGCAGGCCTGCTCGTGTAGGCAGGGCGCGATGATTTTATAGCTTCCCTCCTCAAGTAGATGATCTCGCATGGCCATGAGTTCACGGTTGGGGCGTTTTAAGGCTGGTTCTAGAATGGCCAAGACACCTGAGCTTTTCAAATGGGGGAGAACTTTTTTTTGCATGACTTCGCTACGGTCTTGAGCGGAGCTTTTCACTAATTCATTGAGAACATGGTGCATGACGATGAAATCGAATTTTCCTTGAGGGATGCCTTTTCCCAGATCGTTGGCGGTGGTTACGATTTGAATTTTGCCTTGGGAAAAAAATAGCTTTTGAGCGGACAGTAAAAGATTTTCGCCGTCTTTTAGAACTGCTTTGTTTTGATCTACCAGATGAATTCGCAGCAAGGCTTTTGGATTTTTTTTTCCAAGGCAGTAAAGAAAAGCCAGGCTAGCTGTAGCGGGTCCCGAACCTAGGTCGAGGAGATCCCATTGTGATTTTTTCCAAAAGCTCTCGGGTAATTGGGAAAACACCCATAGGGCTTTGGTAAAATTGATGGGAAGAAAATACAGTAGATAACCGGAACGAAGTTCGGGACGACTG
>DALYDW010000095.1:0-1159 GCA_031972915.1 bacterium | reverse complement strand
TGAGATAGCCGGGCTGCAAATTGGAACGGTTGTCGGTGAAACGCTGGGACAACTCGGACGCGCCACGGGCAAAAAATTTGAGGTCTCCATCGTCGAAGTCTTTCTCAAGGCGGTGGGCTCTTCGTGTGTTGGGATAGAAGGTGGCCTTCAAATAATTGAAGAGCAATTCTTGGAGTTCTTTGGGAAAAATTAAGGTCATGATTGGGACTCTTGTGATGAAGGAGTTTCAGAGGAGGTGGAAAAAAAATGCAACTGCCCGGTCTTAGGATGACGGAAACACTCGATTTCAACTTCGAATACCTCACGCAATCGCGATGGAGTGAGAATTTGTTCCGGGCTTCCCAGGGGAAAACGATGCTGGGGAGATAACAGTAAAATCTTGTCGCAGAGTTGAGCGGCCAAATTGAGGTCGTGTAGCACTAAAGCCATCGTGAGTTTGCGCTCTCGGTGTAAGGTTAGTAGCAATTGGCGAATTTGACCTTGATGCTTGAGATCAAGATGAGTGGTGGGTTCGTCCAAAAGTAATAATTCGGGTTGTTGGGTAAGAGCCCGGGCCAAAAAAACACGCTCTCGTTCTCCTCCCGAAAGAGAACGTACATCCCGTTGGGCAAAGGAAAGGCAGTCGGTTTTACTCATGGCTTCATGGGCAATTTTAAGGTCTGCTTCACTTTCCCATTGCAAGAGACTTAAGTAGGGAGCTCGTCCCATCAAAACAATTTCTTCCGCACTAAAGGGAAAATCCACCTGAGTTTCTTGAGGCAAGACAGAAATATGTTGGGCTAGGTTTCGCCTCGACCAGGAATGTAATTCACGACCTTGAAAAAAAATTCGACCTCGATCCGGTCGTAAAACACCGGCCATCAATTGCAGTAAAGTGGTTTTCCCAGCACCGTTTGGGCCTAAAATTCCTAATCGTTCTCCGGCCTCCAAAGAAAAACTAAGGTCTTGGAGAAGGGGACGATCTTCCAGCGAAAAATAGACTTGTTCAAAACTCAATAGCGCCATGGGCTAAGGGCATAGTCCAAGGATTGTGGGTCGACCAGGCTTTTCCGAAAGCTTGGTTCGGAGCGTCTTGATCGTGAGAAAATCCACCCCCTGTCGCTGCTGTAGATGTTAGATCATTCGATATCAGCACTTCTACAGATTGTCGTTGTGAAGC
>DALYDW010000094.1:0-8281 GCA_031972915.1 bacterium | reverse complement strand
ATTGGCTTTTCTTCAAATTCACGAAGAACCCTCTCAGCATTGCGCTTTCCCTCTTTTATAGAGATCAGTCGTTCTAAATTTTCATCATGGGGATTTATAATATGGACTCGACCTTTTTTGGAAGATCCGTTGCGATTACATCTTCCTGCCGCCTGTGCAATCGAATCTAAACCCGCAGTAAATCGGATCACAGATCCAAAATCCACATCAACCCCTGCCTCAATCAATTGGGTGCTAATACATAAAATCTTATTTTTATTTTTTAAATCCTCTTTTATTTTTTCAAAAATGAATCGTCTATGAGCAGGGCACATACTTGTGCTCAAATGATATACCTGACCATCTAAGACATTTTTTCCTAAGTGATATAAATCGCGAGAAGACTTCTTTGTATTAACAACTATAAGGCAATTTCCATTTTCATTTACTTCTTGAAGAGCTAATCCAACAACCTCCTCATTACTCCACCCTCCAGGTTTATGCTTATTAACGACCTCAACACGATCAAGATCTTTAAATAAGGCCTGTACATCAGGGATAATTTCATCACTTTGCGAAAAGCTCAAGGCTCCCTTATTCTTATCCACCTTGTTCAACAAAGGCTGTGTTGCAGTACACAACACAACAGAACTACCACAGTGTTCGACCAAAAAATTAATCGCGTTATTAAAAAGATGTATGCAATTAATCGGAAGCGTCTGAATTTCATCAAAAATAATTATAGAATTAGCTAACTGATGCAATCTTCTAGCTCCACGAGTACCAAAACCAAATAAGGACTCCAAGAACTGAACAGAAGTTGTATAGACAATGGGGGCATCCCAATTTTCTGAAAGCACTTTAGTTTTATAAGTCTGTTCCTCTGGGGTTAAATTTGAATGATGCTCTAAGACTATTTCCCCAGAATTATCCTCTAAGGCTTGGCGAGTTACATCGGCGTTCTGATCAATAATAGTAGTAAAAGGAACAATATAAAAAATACGTTCCATTTTATGATTATGCGCATGAGATAGGGCAAAGCGTAAACTCGCTAACGTCTTACCTCCTCCCGTAGGTACGGAAAGAGTAAATACTCCTCTTTTTCGAAACGAGGCCTCCTTACATTGATTGGATATTTGAAAACGAATTTTATCGATTATCTTATCTGACTTAAATTTACTTAAATATTTTTCTAAGCGATTAATAAGAATACTAAAATCGACATATTCTCCGTGTAGTCTTAAACTTGCAGACTCAGGACTTTCGAAATCAGCAGTATCGATACGATCGGCATCAATAAGACAGCTAAATAAAAACCTAACTATAAAACCTATTTTTAATCTGATAATTAATTCATTTTTTTTATCAGATGAATATATCTTTCCTATTATTTTTTTAAGACCATCAACTAAATCTGATTCCTCTAATAAAAATTGAAATTTTTGATTAATAGAGTAATCCATACCTAAAATAACTTCTTCAAGATGAGCCTTCTCCTCTTTTTTCTTCATTCTCTCAGTAAACTTGTCTTTCACGGGATTTATTCCATCTAATGATAGGCAATCGATTAAACCAGAATGATGAGATGCAATACATATTGCAAGAATTTGACCTGCAACCTCGCCATATATCCCTCTCTCGATAAGTCTTCTCCAAATAAGTTGAGCTCCTGCTGTTGAATGGTCTACCTTTCCTTTTAATCCCTGAGCATCCACAAAATCATCTTCATCAACGTTTATAAGACCAACTGCCGAGCAAATATAACTTTGAAATTCTTTGCTGTATTTACCAAGATCATGAAGCAATCCAATTACCTCTCCCTGATTCTCTAAGCCTATTTTTCTGGCAAGCCTTCGAGCAATCTTTGCTACCCCTAGAAGATGTTCTTCAAGAGTCTGGATCTTTTTATCTTTTTCACGTTGATGGGCAATATATCTAGTAGACATAGTATTTTTCACAATAGAACTATCCGGATAAGCTTTAATTTCTCCTAATCTTCATAACCTCGCCGTCAGCCCCCGCTTCCTTCTACCCCTGCTGCCTACCCTTCTTCTCTTTCTCCCCCTCTCCCTCCGGATACTCGACTTCTTTATCACTCACCGACTGCAACAAAGTTTTCATCCCGTAGCTCTCCTTCTTTCCTGTCTGAATTAAAATGGCGTCGGATTTGTTTTTGTCGTTAAGGTATTCAATGCCGAAATTTTCGATTTTCTTTTTGCTAAAAAGCGTAAACAAGGCCAGGGGAGCGACTAAAATGCCTAGGGCTACAGCTAAACCTACGCGTCTTTTGGCAAATTCTCCTCCGGTGATTCTTTCTATTTTTTCTCCGGGAATATTTCGATTAAGCTTAGATTGTTTTTCATCTTTAAAAATGATCGACAAAACACCGTCTTCATTACCAACAAAACATTTTTCCATTTTACCTTTATCGTTATTACATTTGGCTTCTAAGGTCATGGCACCAAAGGCGACGGGTTCGGTCATCAATAAAAAAATCATCAAGCATGGAATTGATTTCGAAAAAAACTTCATAAATTTTTCTTTTTATAACTTGAATATCAAAATTAATAAAAACTCAGTCCAAACTCTATCGAGTCACAGGACAACCTGCGCCCTGCAAATACTCCAGCAGGTAAAACGAATTTATTTGCGGTAATAAAATTGAATTCACGGTGATATAAGCGATGGGGGTTTCTCCATCAAACAAGACCGGTGGTTGAGCCGATATCTCGTTAAAGGCGCTAAAAGTGCCCACTTTGCTGCCATAGTTTCCGTAGGGGTTCCAAAGACTGGTAGAAGAATAAACGCTTCCGTAATTGCCATAAGGATTACAAACAGACTCGGGATCAAAGGCATTACCATTAACGAAACCCAAAAATTGGCCATCATGAGAAAATATCGTTAAAGTGCCTAATTCTAAGTTTGAATCTTGCAAAACTTCCTCGTCGACCTCATCGCCAAGCGGGTTGATATTTTCTGGAGGCAGCTCGGGGATATTCTTTGCAGAGCTTACAAAGGCCTCAATAAAAACCAAGAAACAGGAGTTGTAAGTTTCTGCTCCGCTTTGTGGATCATATAAACGAAAGGTGAGAGCTTCGCTTTCGGCAGAACCAGAAAAATGATCAGCTTGAATTTGACCTTGAGCCGTATTGGCTATGGCCTGACCGCAACTAGTTTCTTCCCAAGTAAATACACCCAAATTTTCCGCCACCCCGGCTCCATCTTCAAAAAAAGCCAAGGCGTAGCTAGAGTTTTCATCCTGACAAGACCAATAGCTCTTTACTTCCTGAGCACTTGCTCCATTGCTAATGGTAGAAAATTGAAAATCACAAGGAGCCGAAGCCCCACCACAGGCCGACAAGCCCAACAACACACTTAAAAAACCAGTAATAATCGAAGCAAACCTCATAATAATCCTTCCTTTAAAATCTTATTCGAACATCCTGGCTTGAAATAGCCCCATGAGCTTCAAGCAATTTTTATTGAGACGAGCTTTTAAAGGATGCCTCTGTCACTACAGGTCAATGTTGAAAAAAAATTTTCAAAGAACGTAAAGAACTCAATTCATAAAAATTATCAGAGCAAAGCAGCATAATTTTTTAAGGCTGCCTCAAGATCATGTCGTATTTCTTCGACCAACTCGGGAGGATCCAAAACCTGTGCGGCCGGTCCCAAAGCTAAAACCCACTGTTTCAACTCGATAAAACCCGCCACCTGAAAAGAAATTTCGATGGATCCATCCGCATTATTTTTAATCTTCTGACTTTCATGCCAAATTTTTTCAGCGACAAAACGGGCCTCACGGGCATCAATCCACACCCTTGCATTGACCACCGCATCGCGCATCACGCCAAAGCTGTGTTTTAGATAATCGTCTAAAGCAAAATCTTCGCGACGCTTAAACGACTCTTCAGACAACACGAGGTCCTCCATACGATCCAAAACAAAAATACGAAAATCCTCTCGCATAGGATCGTAGGCAATAAGATAGAGAATACCTTGGTAGTAATAAACCTTGTGAGGATGGACTCGACGTTCGGTTAGTTCATTTTTTCGTGAGTGGTAGCGAAATTTAATAACGCGACACCGCAAACAAGCCTCATTGAGCGAATGCAAAACTTCTTTACGTTGGGCATAGTCGCTAGCGGGCCCCATGCCAGCGGCAAAGGCCTGTTCGGTAGATTCTAAAAACTCCACCAGCTTTTCGCCCAATTGAGAGCGAATTTTTTTTATTAAGGCCTCGATAGAGTCAAAAAACACCGTACCCTCAAGGGACATCAATAGGTCTCGAGAGAGATACAAGCTAATTAGCTCGGTAATATTAAAAGCATTGGGTAGATTATCGCGGTATTTTTTTCGATACTCGGGGGTAAAGCTCCAATAAGACGAGCCCTCCCGCGTGTCATCGTAAATTGGCAAGCCCACTTCTTCGAGAACTTTTAAATCTCGGTAGAGGGTCCGTGGATTTTCACCCAACTCTTCAGAGAGTTGGGTCACGGTCTTTCCATAACGGTGAGTCGCCAAAATTTGAATGATCGTTAGCAGCCGAATAACTTGGCCGCCTCTACCCTGATCCATTGGGCCTCCAATAAATCCTTACCCGGACTATTGGAATTCGCGACGCGCCTATAGGCCCATGGTGCAAAGACTTTCAAGAGAACTTCTAAAAAAAAATTCTTCAAAACGACAAACAACTCTCGAAACCCTAATTTTATTGAATTTTTTAATGACTCACGAATTGACTCATAAGCCGTAGGGTGAATGCAACTCCTCGGCTTGAAGAGAAAAATTCATATCGGCCTTAGCTGAGCTCACCGCAATTCGACCATCAGCCCCCAAATGAAAACGAAGATAATAAAGAAACTCACAACGCCGCAAAACTCGTGGATGAAACACGGGAGCACAAACTCCACCCCGCCTTCTCGCAGAAGGAGTGCGCAAAACCTCAAAACCTTCCTCTACCAGTTTTTTTCCTAAGGCTTGGCAAAAGTCGTAATTTTCGGGATGAACTAGGCTAGAAAAGTGTTTTTCATCGCCGCTGAGATCAATGCTTCGAAGGCTGTTTATTTGGGCAACGTACATCGACCGATCCACGCTATAGACCTCACCATGGGGAAAAACGTTATCTTGTCCCAATCGATAAGCCCACCATGCAGCTTCATAAAGAGTGGTCAGAGGATCTTCGGCTCCATACCAAACCCCATAATGACATCCGTCACTAAACCTCCCCCATCTCCAACGGTGTCGCTCAAACACGGCAAGCATTTCTTCATCCGCAATGACACCGTATTGAAAAGGCCGCTCTAGTTGCGGGGCATCGTGATCAATTTCGGAAGTGAGCTGCACCACCGCATCCACTGCAGCCAAGTCTGCTACTTCGCAAAGATCGTCAAACAAATGCTGGGAGGGAGAAACCGTAAAAATATTTCGATAGAGCCTATGGCGATAGGCGCTAGCTTGAAGACTGGGAAGTTCCATAGCCTCGCCCTTAAGTGCGCACCTGATCGAGACGGCGACGAATCGAGGCTAAAACAGTGTAAGAGTTGATTTCACCCGCTTCTTGAATCAACTCTAGGGGGGATTTGCCTTCAAACAAAACCGATTGAGGGGTCTTCATAAATTCGTAAACAGCCCGACGATTGTAAGGAAACAAAATTCGCAAATTTTTATGAATGCCCGCCAAGTGTCCCACTCGACGGAATTTGTCGGGATCTTCGGGAATGTAATTTTTGTTCCGCCAGTCCTTGAGCTTAGTAGCATGAAACTTAACCCCCAACAGCAAGGCCTGTTCTTTGGGGCTAGTTTGCCAATGCTCCATCAGACCCCAAAAGACCTTACCCAAGGATTTTGCCGTCGACTTATCTAAACGTAATTTGGAAAGCGCTTGAATCTCGTTCATGAGTTTTGCCTCAGGGGAAGTATCGCTTCTCATTAAGCAAAATTGCAATTTTTTTTTATTAATTTATTAACTATATGTAATTAAAGGTTATTTAGTTAAGCATTTTTGCTTTTTTTAAAATAAATAAAAAAAAGTGAGTCGAAAAATTCGACTCACCTTAAACACAATCCTAAAAACCCACTCCAATAAAACGCTTAAAAAACAGCCCCGCTTAACACGAGCCCCCACTCAGTAAACTAAACAAGCTCTCGCTTGGGTTGAACATTGGCCCGAACCCACTCCACCGTATCTTGCAAAGGAGTCCCGGGCGTAAAAATTTGCGCAACTCCAGCCTTTTTAAGCTCTTGAATATCCTCATCAGGAACAATCCCTCCCCCAAACAGCACCACCTCTTCCATGCCGTTCTCTTTGAGGAGCTTAAGCACTTCGGGAAACACGTAATTATGGGCCCCCGATAAAATCGACAAACCAATGGCATCAACATCTTCTTGCACGGCCGTATTAACAATCATCTCAGGAGTTTGATGCAATCCGGTATAAATAACCTCAAAACCCGCATCACGAAAGGCTCGAGCAATGATCTTAGCACCACGATCGTGACCATCTAGCCCCGGTTTTCCCACCAATATTCTCAATTTTCGATTTTGACTCATGAAGCTCTTTCCCGTTTTTTGAAACTGCTTAATTCGAATCCTTTTCCGATACACGTCCCAAAGGGACTCTCTTTTATCGGCCCTGGGCTCATAATACTAGGCCTCAGACTCTGTCAATTACACCAGACACCTCTAACAAGGAACCTAAGTCTTTACGACGCTTAGGCCCCACGTAAGCCTCAATTTCGGGCTGATAATGCTCAGCGTCTCGATACACCACAAGGGGAGGATCGATACGCAATTCCCGATGGGGTGAACGCACCGCCTCCACCAAAACTTGAGTGGCAGGTCGATCCAAATAAGGATGAATTGCTACCATGCGTCGAGCCTTCAAACCCCACCGTTGAAAGGCTTGCAGCAACTCCTCCAAGCGAATAGGTGGGTACATTACACAAAATCTTCCCGTGGGTTTCAACAGCGCCACAGCGCTTTTAACCAAATCATCAAGCCCTCCCAAGACCTCTTGTCGGGCCAAATTACGTTCGGGCCGTGGTGAGGGCCGGCAAGTTTCGCTCTTTCGATAAGGCGGATTGCTAATCACCAGGTCAAATCGCGGCCGTCTTTTTTGCGCCGCCAAGTCGCGCCAATCCCCTTCCCAAAACTCCATGGTCTCGCCACAGCCCATTGCCAAAGCGTTTTGTCGAGCCATGACCATAACGTCAACCTGAACCTCCACCGACAAAACCCGAGCCACCTGCCCCCGCTTTAGGGCTAATAGTCCTAAAATTCCCGAACCCGCCCCCAAATCGCACACGGTCTCCCCGGGACGAAACTCGGCAAACCGCGCCAACAAAAAGGAGTCGATGCCGTAACGGAAGCCCTTAGAAGGCTGTAATAAAGTGGTAAAACTTACCATTGAATCGTCCATCGCTCCGGGGTATTCCCCGGAGACGTAAGGAGAGTCAATGGGGATCTGTTTGTCCAAAGAAGAATTTGAAGCGGTCATCACGGCGGCCCTACAAGAGATTCCCGCGGATCTGGCGAAAAAGATCGAAAACGTCGAAGTCATGGTTGAGGACTATCCCTCTCTCGAAGTTCAACAAGCCATGAATGTTTCAGTCGATGGCCTACTAGGACTTTATAGCGGGGTCCCAAAAAATCACCGGAGTGAGGTTTACAGCCCGATTTTCCCCGATCACATCATCCTCTATCAAAAAAACATCGAGGCCGTATGCCGCTCACAAGAAGAACTGATCGAGCAAATTCAACGCACCGTACTGCACGAAGTAGGTCACTACTTCGGCATCAATGACCGCCGACTACGAGAATTGGGTTTTTAATGGATTACATCATTCAAAATTGGTCGAAACTCAATTTTATGGACCGAACTTGGTTCGTGATTGGCCTATGGCTCCTGAGCCTTTTTATCGGAGTATTCATCTCCCGAATCATCCGCTTCCTCAAAAACAAAGACAAAAACTCCAGCCATAAAAAAAGCCCCTCACAATCTTAAGATCGGAGAGGCTTTTTGAGAAATCTTGACCGCGACGCTTAAACTTTTGCAGCCCTTTTGGCTGTTTTCTTCTTAGCGGGGCTTTTCTTAGCCACTTTTTTCGCAGCCACCTTTTTAGTTGCGACTTTTTTAGCCGCCACTTTCTTCGCAGCCACCTTTTTTGTGGTTTTTTTAGCCACCTTTTTCTTGGCTGTTTTCTTCTTAGCTACCTTTTTCGCAGGGGCCTTTTTCTTGGCAGGGGCTTTCTTTTTGGCGGCCTTAGCAGCGGTTTTTTTCTTCTTGGCTACGGGGCGCTTT
>DALYDW010000093.1:0-8360 GCA_031972915.1 bacterium | reverse complement strand
TATTCAAGGACTCGCGTAATTTTAGTCGACTATTCGGTTGTCAAAGACCAAGAAACTTGGGAACCCGCTCTTACCTAAAGTCTCGAAATTATTCAAGAACTTATTTTTTTTATTTTCACTCGCCCCCCGCCGTTCGTTCGCGGCGGAGGGCGTCTTTATTACTCTGCCCCTCACTTGTCAAGAAAATATCTAAAAAGAATTTACCCATTTTGACAAATTGAGAAGGAGACTCAAACGATTAACATATCCCCTCTGTGGAAAACGGGACAATTTTTCATACTATTCCACGACTTGAGAAAGTCAAGGCCAGGAGACTTAAAAACGGCCTATTCTTCTTTTATTTTAAAACCACCACTTTCTTCCAAAAGTGTTAGCTTTTTTTCTCCACCAGGCATCAAAACTAGAGACTGTTTTTTTATCGGAGGAACTGTATCGATCTCCAAATTGTATTCTCCGGCCCTTAAAAAGAAGGGTTGTTCACTCAATGCCCGTTCTACAACCGCGTTGTTTTTATAATCAAAAATCGAAAAACTGACCTGGATAGCATCCTTTAGCGCCCTCACCATCTCTTCTGGGCGAGAAACTCGATACATTCTCCCCCCCGTACTTTCCGCTAAACGATCTAATAGAGACTCACTTGCTGGATCACCCTCCCCCAAATAGAGAACATGAAGACGCAAGCGTTCCGAACCTTGGTTGAGTTCTTTGGCCACCGCCAGCGGATCTCCTCCACAACTATCCCAACCATCGGTAATAAGTAGTCCCACGCGAGAGCCCTTCACCTCTTTTAAATCCTTTCCCAGAGATTGGAGGGCCAGAGCTAAGGGAGCCGTGCCTTGTGCCTGCACACCGCTCCATTGAAGCGCGGGATTAGAAAGCGCTTGGGTATCCTGACAATTACGCTCACTCACTGGTGTAGCTGCACCATAGACCCTTGCCTTCAACAGAACCTCCTTAGGTAAGGTTCGACTCAGTTGAGAAAGCGCGTACTGGGCTAGATCCATTTTACGGGCCTCCCCCTTGACCTCCTGCATGGTAACCGAGGCGTCCAGCAACACCCCCACATTCTTAGGAAACATCCGTCCGTCGGGATAAACACTGGGATCAGCCTGTAAGGTCAACTGAGCTTGGGCCAACTGCACCTGAACAGCATCGGTCAAGGTCATCTTGTTAGGGAGATAAGCCCTAGCTTGGACAAAGTAATCCCCAGCGGGAAAACCCGAGCTCGACCAAAGATAACGAAATGGAGGACTCAGGCTTTCCCCCACTTTCTCTCCATCGACCCAAAACTCGACCTTTTCTACTTGCTGCAATAACCCCCCTCCGAACTGAGCCTCCATCTCGGTAAGATTGGACAACAACTCACCATTGCTCGGACGGACCAAATTAAACACCGGAACAGAAGGGGCTACCTGGACTTGAATCTGAGCTTCTTCTTGGTTTCCCCCCTGAAAGGTCTGAATTGCCTTTAAGGTGTGGGCTCCCGGGGTGAGACTGCTCGTATCCAAGGAAATTAAAAAAGGTGAGGTACTGGCACTTCCAACCCCTTGACCATCTACTTGAAGCTCAATCGATTGAACGCCTAATCCAGGAATTTCTCCGGGAGCGAGCATAACATTGAACGTCCCTCCCACACTGTCTTGTTGAAGCGGTTTTATAAAACTCAGAGCGCGCCGCGCCGAATAGTCGACCTCTTGGAAGGAAGTCACCCGCTCACCGCTGGCCGTGAGCAACTCGACCCGAAAACGATGATGCCCAGGAGACAACTTGAGGTTAGCCACCTCATGTTTGAGAGACTTGGGGTCTAACTCGACGGCCTTCTCGCCATCGATCCCAAAAAAAACCTGAGCCAACTCCTCTGGATTTTGGGTCTTAATTTCAAAGCTAACCTTACCCTGCCGCAAATCTAAATTTCTTGCTTCATCCAATGTCCACTGCACCTGAGGAACAGGAGGCAAAGCCGGGAATTCCAAAACATAATTTCCTAAAGTCACCGAGGCCGCAGACAACAATTGAAAGCCCAAACCCGAAGGAAACTCCGCCCAGTAAATACCCTCGGTTTTATTCGGCTGTCCTAAGGTTAAGATGGAAAACTCCCCCCCCGCTTTTTTGGCCCTTTCTTTCCACAACTTTTGCCCCTCCTCGTTGGGCAAATCCCCCACCTGCACCCAGTAGAGCATTTGCTTAAGCCGGGGTAATTCGTTAAATTTCTTAAAGGCTTCCTCGAGTAATTCTGACTGGCCCTTTTCTCCTGAAACAACGGCCTTTTTGAGTAAGGATTCCCAATCCCGACGGTTTTTCTGGTTGAGGACTTGAGCCCCGCCTTGTCCCAATACCCACAATTGATCCCGGGGGCCCAGATGTTGAGCAAGGTGAAATAAGGCACCAAACAAGGAGGTATGAAGAATTGAATCCATGTTGGGATCAAAATCCAACACGACCATCAAGTTACGAGGAGCGTTCAACCGTTCAGAAAGCAGTGTAACTTTGACCCCCGACATCTTTTGTTCTCCTCGATACAAAGAAAGATGATCGGTCAACCGGGGATCAACGAAGGGGCGAGCCTCACTATTTTGCACGGCCAAAAAGGTTTTTTGTACCTTGGACTGAACTTCAGAAAGACTGGAGGAAAGCCACAGCAAAGGACTTTGATCGTCAAACTTACTGGGGCCCGAACGAGTGGACATGGTCAAACGGAGCCCCAAAGTGTGCGGATCCAAAACGGTGGCACCCGAACTCTGTCCAGCCAAACGGGTACCAAACCATGGCAAAGACACCCCCTGACGTGCCAATACCTTCGCTCCCAACAAGGCCCCTGAAATACAGATAAGCAACAGAGCAGAAATCACAGACCAGGAAAATCCGCCATGAGCGTTTCTTTCCAAAAACAATCTTGCCAAGACCGAAAGCGCCATCAAGGGAAAGGCCCAGCCTAAGGCTAAGACAACGGGTTTTATGTTAAGAGGCAAAAATTTTAATAGGTCTGGAGACCAAAGCGAAGACTCAACAACGCCCTTTTGCCCCCAACTGATCGCCCATGCCATAAAGATCAAAACCCACCCCAATAGGGCCGGCAACTTTGTCCAAATAGGTAAAGAACTTTTAGCAACGAGCTCCCCCGTCACCACACTGGCAGCGAACAACAGAAAAAAGCCCAACAATGTCGCAAAAGAAAATCCCAGAAAATAAGGCGTGCTTGAGGTGGCGTAATGGAATCCCCCCCACGCCACGTAGGCAAACCAAGCCGCCGTAACCCAAAAAAAGCTCGGACGAGACCGGATACGCCGCACAAGACTACCCACTAAACAAAGCAAGCAAACAGCCGTTGCCAATAAAGCAGGAAGCCTCAGCCCCTCCCCCCGACGCAAGGCCTCGATCAAAGCCAGAACCATCAACATCGACACAGCTCCCGTCCCCAAAATGGACAGAAAGGAAAACTCCGGAGTCGCAGGGGTGCCCCGTTGAGCAAGGCCCACAGCACCCGCCCTGACGGAAGTCGCCTCTAATGCGGAGGCAGGAGCACTTGAAACCGTGGACTCTTTTGTAAGAGAAGAAAGGGGGGCAGGAATGGGTTCTTCAAGAAAACCCAAGTCTTCGGGAAGCTCTCCCTCCTCCGACAGATCTTCCTCGAGAATCTTTTCTGGAGGAGCCTCCATCACATGATCCCCGGTATTTTCTTCTTCGAAGAGATCCATATGATGGAAGTCTGAATCATCTTCCATGGGCATAGAAACCATCACCGTCTCTTCCCCCAAGGCATCCTCCGAACTTTCCCGCTCCAACTGACGGATATCCACGTCTAAGACGGTCTTATCTAGGTCTTCCTCAAGAACAGGTTTTTTCTTTTCAGGGGGGGGTGGAGACTTCCCGTTTTGATCTTTGCGCTGCGACACTGAAATCCTCCCAGTTGATTGCTTCAACGAAAGCCGTAAGCATTGAGGTTAAACTGCCAGCCCACTCTTGTCATCCGGGCATTAGGAATACAAAATAGGACCTTCCCGAAGGTTTTAAATCAAACCCGCGTAGAACTCCTACGAACCATGAAGCTCTTTCAAGTTTTTACTGTGCATAATGGATGTTCTATATCATTGCATAGGATAAGTGTTTGACGTCAAAGAAACCTTAAGACTAGACTCGATTGGGTTTAGGGGTTCGCATACGGGATTGAGGAGATACTATGGCTTCCCCCGCGAAGAATAAAAGTACCGTCGAAGAAAACCAAGATGTTCAAGCTTACAAGATCAACCCTCAGCTTTTTGAGTCCTCCAGTCAGGTCAAAGACAAGCAAGAGCTAGTCAAAAAGCGCATTCAAAAGATGGAGGAGCATCGCGCTGAGGTTTCAGAAGCAGTCTACATCAAGGTAAAAGCCGATTACGAGGCTCAGTTCGAATCTGTCCGTGAAGAATTTCAGGAAAAATGTCAGGAAATTCAAACCGAGCTCAAAAAACTCTACGAAGCCAAAGATATACAAGAAAAGGGCCGAGTCAAGCATCAAGAAGTCTTGGAGGAGGCTGAATTTAGAAACCGTTTGGGCGAATTTGACGACGAAGAATTTAAGAAAATAGCCGAAACGCAAAACAAAGAGATTAAAAAATTCCAAGATCTTTTGGATGTTATTCAAGACTCCATCAGCCAATACGAAAATATTTTGGGGCAAGCCTTTGTAGAAGAGGTCGCGCCCCCTCCCTCCCCTCCGCCGGCCCCTAAACCCGAAGCGCAGGCACCCGCGCCTGAAAAAGCTCCCGTGCAAAACGTTCCCCTGCCCAAAAAAGAGCAGGAGGAAATCACGGGTGATACTCCACTCGCTCCTCCAGCTCCCCCGCCCTCGTCTAAGGCTTCCACCACAACTCAGACTAAATCCGTGGAGCTTGTAGAAGACACTGGTTTAGACGACGAGCTAGATTCTTTCTTACAAATTGAAGACGACTATTTTAGCGACTTAGAGGTCGCTCAAGCTGAAGCCGCTCTCGAAGCCACACAACAACCCGTAGAACCTAGTCCTCCGCCAGTGACGCCAGTCAAAGCGCCCCTTCCCCAACAAGAGGATGACTCCATCAGTCGAATCCTTAAAGATATGCCCATGGAGGATATGGAAGACCTCGAGGAGGCCATGTCCACTCAAGAAGCAACCGGAGAAACCCCCTTGTTAGGAGACGATTCAGGTTTGTTTCCCGAGGCCTCTTTGTTGGTGCTCGAGGGCGATTTAGATGACCACGAAATTATTCTTTCGGAAAACACCAGCATGGGACGTTCTCCGTCGAATGACATTGTGCTCAAAGAAAGCAAGATCAGTCGCCAGCATTGCACCATTAATTTTCGCGAAGGTAATTTTGTGATCGTCGATCTAAAAAGTGCCAATGGCATCTTGATCAATAACAAAAAAGTCGAAGAAGCCATTCTTAAAGACGGAGACGAAATTCGCGTCGGCAGCTTTAAATTTCAATTCAGCTTACTCTAAAAGAACCCCCTCTACGCTCACCCGACATCTCATTTTCGGGTGACTAAATTTTTTAGCTGAGCGCACCCCAGCTGGGCCCTCGAGCGATTTTAACCTGCAAGGGGATTCGAAACTCGACCGCTTTCTCCATGCCTTCCCGTACCCATTGGGTCAATACAGCCGACTCTTCGTCCTTAACTTCGAAGAGCAACTCATCGTGGACCTGAAGTAGCATTCGACTCGAAACCTTGGCCGCCCCCATCTGACGATCAATCTGAATCATCGCCTTTTTAAGAATATCGGCGGCGGTTCCTTGAATGACAGTGTTAAATGCAATTCGCTCTGACAAACCCCGCATATTGGGATTTTTACTATTGAGCTCTGGAACAAAACGTCGTCTTCCAAACAAGGTACGAACCTCTCCCGTTTGCCTAGCTTGAGCCAACACGGCGTCACGATAACGTTGCACCCCGGAATATTTTTGGAAAAAACGCTCGATATATTCTCGTGCCTCCTTTTGGGAAACACCCAATTGCTGAGCGAGGCCAAAGGGGGTCTGCCCATAAATCACGGCAAAGTTGAGCGTCTTGCCTATGGAACGCATTGTTGCGGTAACTTCCGACTCACTCACCTGAAAAACACTAGCTGCAGTAAGACGATGGATGTCCTGTCTGTTTTCAAAAGCCAGTTGAAGTACAGGGTCTTGGGAAAGCTCAGCTAAAACCCGCAATTCAATCTGGGAATAATCAGCGCTCAGAAAAAAATAACCCGGAGCTGCCACGAAGGCTCGGCGAATCTTGGCTCCGGCCTCGGTACGAATTGGAATATTTTGCAAGTTGGGATCACTGCTAGAAAGTCGCCCGGTCTCCGCAATGGTCTGATTGTAGTGCGTATGAACCCGACCCGTCTGCGGATTCACCAAACCCAACAGCGCATCTACATAAGTAGACTTGAGCTTTGCCAGGGAACGATAAGCCAAAATTTCTCCGGGCAGTGCATGAATCTTGGCCAACTCGCTCAGCACCTCCACATCTGTGGAATAACCCGTTTTGTTTTTTTTGGAAGTGGGTAAACCCAAGGTCTCGAATAGAATCTGCCCCAACTGTTTTGGAGACTGAATGTTAAAGTGACAACCGGCCAAAGCGTAAATCGTATTTTCTTTTTCGACTAAACCCTCAGCGAATTCTTTCTGCAAACTCTTGAGAAATTCCGTATCGACCCCAATGCCCCAAGATTCCATCTTTAAGAGAATCTCGCTCAGGGGCATCTCGATATCTTGCAACAAGCTCCACAGCCCCTGTTCTTGCAGTTGAGGAGAGAACAGCTTAGCCAGCTGATAGGTCATATCAGCGTCTTCTGCGCTATACTCACAAGCCGATTCGATGGGCACCTGGGAAAAATTGAGCGCACCACTGGCCTTCATCACTTCGCTAAAGGCGATCATACTATGACCCAAATATTTCAATGCGAGGGCATCCAACTTATGGGACTGCGCCGGATCTAGTAGGTAAGATGCCAGCATGGTGTCACAAGACACGCCCCTAATTTCAAACCCGTACTTTTGTAAAATAGCCGCGTCGTACTTAAAATTTTGCGCGTATTTCTTTTTGGTAGGATCAGCGAACAAGGGCGTCAACTGACGCGAAACCTCTTCAACACTCAACTGTTCCGTAGAATCGAGGTGTCCCAAGGGAATGTAATAGCCTTCTCCAGGCGCCAGGGCCAAAGCGAGTCCCACCCAATGAGCCTGGAAGACATCTAAAGAAGTCGTCTCCGTGTCGAAGGAAAAATCCTCAACGCACCGCAAGCGCTCTATCAGCAAAGAAAAACTCTCCCTTGTCTGGATGCAACGATAGGTCTTATGCGTGTGCGGAGCCAAAGTCTCCCCAAACTCTTTGGATAGACGATGAAACTCCAACTCCTGAAACAAACTCTGACAGGCAACACGATCGGCCTCTTGAAAACGAAAATCCTCCCAGTTCTGTTCAATGGGTAAGGTATCCGCCAAATGAACCAATTCTCGCGAAAGAAAGGCCTGCTGACGGTGTTCTTCCAAAAGAATTTTTTTCTTTCCCGAGATTTGAGAAAGATGCTCGTAGATTGCTTCTAGAGACCCGTATTGAGCCACTAACTGACTGGCCGTTTTAGGACCGATGCCCGGAACTCCGGGAATATTATCGCTGGAATCCCCGGCCAGTGCCAAAACCTCTGAAACTTGCTCGGGCCCCACCCCAAATTTCTCCCTTACCCCTTCGATGCCAACAATTTTGTCTTTCATTGTGTCTAAGAGAACCACGCGGGAATTGACCAACTGCATGAGGTCTTTGTCGCTAGAAACAATCACCGCCTCCACCTGAGAAGGCAAATGACGTCTCACTAACGTGGCAATGATATCATCGGCTTCAAATCCCGGCCTTTCCAAGGAGGGAACCCGTAACGCCGCCACTACTTTTTTGATGTAATCAAATTGCGGAATCAAGTCCTCGGGGGGGGCAGCTCGATTGGCCTTGTACGGAGGATATTTTTCCTTACGAAAGCTAGGTGCCTTAGAATCGAAGGTGACAACCCAATGGGAAGGGCGATATTCCTTGAGTAATTTCAACAGCATTTGGGTAAAACCCAAAACAGCGTGAGTGGGCAGCCCTCGAGAATTACTCAAAGGCCGAATGGCGTAATAGGCTCTAAAAATATAAGAAGACCCGTCGATAATATAAAAGTTTTCCTTCAGCGCCATAAGTCGACATTCCTCTCTTTCCATGGATCGCTAGGGTTAATCGAATTTTTCAGAAGCCTAAAGCTAAATTGAATTTCCCATCAAACCGCACTCCGTTCTTGCCGATCCCAAATGGCATCAGTACAATTTCCCTTCGTTCCTTTTTCTTGAACTCTTACTTCCAGGAGGGTCCCATGAAAAAATATCCCC
>DALYDW010000092.1:7475-8383 GCA_031972915.1 bacterium | reverse complement strand
TTGAGGGGCGTATGCCGAGAGGTGTGGGGGTTCGAATCCCCCCCGCGGCACCACTATTTTTCTTTTTTTCTCTTTTCCCCTTTTCTTTCCAGATACGAAGGTCTACCTGGTTTTTTGCCGGGTGTGTTTTCTTCTTTTGAGCAGAGCCCATTTCTAGGCGGAGAGTTTTGCTTTGTCATGAATTTCCTTTTTTAGCATGGCATCGGGGGAAAGTTTTAGGCTAGACTGAGTTGGCCTGTGGGGGCGCGGTGTTGGCGGTGTTTGGGGTCTTTGAAGGGCAAAAGTGTTGGCTGATTTTTGACCCATTGAGGGTGTTTAAAGGGGAGAGTTCGATGCTTAAGAGACAGCTTTTTTTATGGATGTTGGTTGTATTGGGCTTGGTTGTTCCGGGACAACGGGGTTGGGCGACCCCTTTTGTTTATGTGAGTAACTTGGGGACTCCAGAACTCTCTGTTATCGATGCTTCCAGTAATACGGTGGTCCACACCGTGAGCCTAGCCGGAGTCAATCAAGAGGTGGTTGTGAGTCCCGATGGGGCCTCACTTTATTTGGTCAATGCACTCCAAAATGTTCCTGCCTCGGTAATCGACGCGGACAGTTTGGGGGTGGTGAAGACAATTTCTCTGGGAGATAGTTCGCGCGATGCGGCTGTGAGTCCGGATGGTGCCCTGGTCTATTTTGCTAGTTTTGGAACTAAGGCTATCTCGGTGGTCAAGGCCAGTACCGGCATTATAACCAAAACAATTCCACTTTCCTCAGCTCCCGTTTCTGTGGTGCTCAGTCCCGATGGAAATCTTCTCTATGTGGCCGTGCTCTCCAATAAGGTTTTGATCGTGGATACTTCCACCGGCACTGTAACCCAAGAAGTTGAGGTCCCCAACGGCCCCATGGCTCTTGCGCTGAGTTCT
>DALYDW010000092.1:5674-7465 GCA_031972915.1 bacterium | reverse complement strand
TTTACGCTGTCACCGGCTCCCAAGGGGCAGTGGTGTGGATCAATACGGCGACCCAATCGATACAAAAAACAGTTTCCGTTGGGGGGATGTTTCGGGACGTAACCTTAAGCCCCGATGGGACACGCATTTATGCGGTTCAATTTAGCGATGATCTGCTCTGGGTTTTTAATGCTACGACCTACGAGATTTTGGGTTCGATTCCAGTGGGAGCCGAGCCTTCGGCCGTTGCAGTGGGTTCTGATGGGGCTTTTGTTTACGTTACCAGCAATGAGGCCGGCCAAGTTTCGGTGGTCGATACTTCTAATAACACTGTGATAAAAAATATAGAGGTCGGGGGTAATCCTTCCGGTTTAGCAGTAAGCCCGCCTTCGAAGGCATTGAGTTCTGTAGAACAGCTTTCTTTTGGCGAGGTCGACCTTGGCAACCAAAGCCCCGAGCAAGAGGTGGAGGTTTTCTTTAATACTGGTGTGGGTCCTTTGCAGGTAAGTGGAGTTAGTATGACCGGGCCTTTTGCCGTTTTAGAAAATGCTTGTGAGGATGTCTCGCTCGCAAGACAGCAGCGTTGTCGAATTAGCGTGAGCTATACTCCTACGGCTTCGGGGAATCAGGAAGGAACTTTAGAGGTTACTACCGACGCCGATCAAGACGCCGTACTCAAGATTGCGCTTTCGGGTTCGGGTGTGGATCGTTCGGGAAGCAGCGGTAACGGCAGCAGCAGTAGCGGAAATGGCGGAGGCTGTACTCTGCGTGCCTCTGCTTTGACGGAGCTAACTTTGTCCGGTATGGCCGCTTGGTTTGGCTTAGTGTGTTTTGCTTTTATTCCATTCATGTTGAGCAAGACCGCTCGTAAGACTGTAAAATAGCGATGTCGGGCCTCGGTATTTAATAAGGTCTTATTGGGTTCAAGTCATTTGTGGTTTGTTGAGGAGCCGTGGTGAAGGTTCTAGTTTTTTTCTTGTGGGCATTTTTTCTACCCCTAAAAATTTTTGCTGGAGAGTCCTTTCAGGATTTTGCGAAGGAGCGTAGTTTGAGTCTCGAAGTGCAAACGCAAAGTGCACCCGATACGGAGGCCTACTATTTTTCTCCCATGACTAGAGAGAATCTTTTTGAACTATTAGAGTTGTTGCAGAAGCTTCCCTACACATCTCTCACGGGGGAAGTCTTGGGTTCGGAGTCTGCCCCCTTTAAAGTTCTTGTCACTAGGAATCTATATTGGATGGGGCCGCTGCCTCCTGGGTTTTCTCAAGTGCGAGAGAAACTTTTTTCTGCCGAAATTAAGATCGAAAGATTCACTCTGATGAGTGGCATTTTTAATGGTTATGGTGTCGCCTCATCTTCGGCTCAGCTCAAAAAGTATTTTAGTCAGTTTCGTCAATTGAGGGAGTCGGAGCTTAAGGTGTTGACCAAGGTAAAAAACGCTTCGAGTCCCTTGCAATTCTACATTCAAATGAATTTAAGAGATCCGGAAGATCCCAGTATGGGGCTGAGAGACACCTCATTTTTTCCGAGAGTAAAATTTTTCGGCAGAGCTTCTGCTCAAGGGCTTTAGCGTTGAGAGGTCGGGAAAGCTTTTGCTTTTTTCTAAAGCCTAGGCCATAGAAGGGCCTGTGAAGATTTCTTTGTTTCAACGGTCAGTTCGTGGTGCTGGGGTTGTGCTTGTGCTTGCCACTATGCTTTGTCCTCAACTGGGGCATAGCGTTGTTTATTATCGCAGAGGCGAACGTATTCAACACACTTCGGCCCCTCAAAGTTTGCCTAATCGTTATCAGTATGCTCAGCCTGGCTACCGTA
>DALYDW010000092.1:0-5664 GCA_031972915.1 bacterium | reverse complement strand
GGGCTGGAGTTGATGTTCCTGAGTGTCGACCCCATGGGCAGGCTCGCTGTCTCGGTCCCAATGGCAAAAAAAGCACTTTTGGACAAAATCGTTTTCAAAATCCTAAGCGAGTTCCCCCCGTTCATCCCTACCTCAAAAATCTACATATGTATCAGGCAGGCTACCGAGCTGGGCAAAATTTTTAATGGGCAAAAATTCTGAATGAGAAGTGAAAAACGCTTTCTGATCGGAGCAAAAGTTTCCTTGCGGGGGGCTGTGAAGCTCCGAAAAAAGTTGAGGCAACTCGCCCGAACGGGTAATCGTGACACTTTCTTGCTTTGTGGCTTCTGCTCGGTTGTGATGGAAAGTGAGTGGCTGGGGGCCTATCTTGGCTTTTTCCAATTGAGGCCTCGTCTAACGGTAATTCAACATCACCCAATAACTGTAGGTATTGGATAGGGCGTGAAATAGCGCCGAGGCCGTGACTGCTCCGGTTTTTTCTCGTAGCCATCCGAAGACGAGGGAAGGAAAAAAAATCGAAAAGTGCCACCACTGTAGTTGAATGAGGCTATGGGAAAAGGCGAAGAGCAAGCAGGTGAAGAAAAATCCCCTGCCGAGAGGGGCTCCGAAAAATTTCCAAGGCCTTCCCCAAATGCGATTGAATTGGGTTTGTAAATATCCCCGGTAGAAAATTTCTTCGGGGATTGCGACCACCATGATCTGGAAAAAAGCGAAGTTGGCGAGCCCTTGGTAATTGCCTCCTACGTAATGGTTGCCGAAGGCGTAGTGTTGAAAAATCCGATTAAGCAATTCTAAGGGGGGGAAAATGAGCAGGGCAGTTGCGAGACACCAGAGCAGGCTCTGAAAAAGTTCTCGGAGATTTTTTTCAAAAAAAGGTGGGGTTTCTCGCCGTCTCGAAAAAATCCAAAGGGGGGGGTAAACCAAAAGAATTGCGGTTAGAGCCGAGGTGTATTCCGCCAATTGAGGGATGCGGTTGGCTTCGTAAAGGCCTCGGATGGCGAGCATGGTGAGAAACCATACCCCTAGGGTTTTACCTAGGGAGACGGGCGAAATGGGCGCGGAATTGGTTTCCGAATTATTTTTGGGGACTGACGGCAGGGGTGTCGGGTCCATAGGGTTTTTCCAAAGGAAATTTTTTCTTAAAATAAAAATACAAGACGAGCGAGAGAGTGATGGAGAGGGCGCTGACGATTTGGGCTGTTGAAACGTGTCCATTGAAATACACTCCACGGGACACGTCTCCGCGTAGGGTTTCCATGGCAGAGCGAAGTATCGCATAGGCGATCAAAAAGGTGAGCAGTACTTGGCCCTTAAATTTTTGGTGGCGTTCCACCCAGTAGCAAAGCAAGAAAATCAAAATGGCGTAGGTCATTTCGTAAACTTGTGTGGGCCAGAGTCGTTGACCGGGAAACATACGGCCCGCATCACCCGCTGGATCGTTAAAGACTATGTAAAGAATCCATTCTAGATGGTTGTGGGGGCTCGGTTTACCGAAACAGCAGCCAGCAAGCAGGCAGCCCCCTCGCACGATAAAAATCACGATGGGAGCGCCGTAGAGCGTGCAGTGATCCATGTAGCGTAAGACGTCGAGCTTGCGTGCTTTTAGATAGGTGAACCAACCCATGGCAATACCGATGATAGCCCCATAGCTAACAAATCCTCCACGCCAGATTTGAAAGACATGACTCGGATGCTCCAAGTAATAACGGGGCTCCTCGAAAAAGACATGAAACAGCCGCATACCGATAATTGCCATCAGGGTGCCAATAATGCCGAGATCGAGCACGACCACCTGAGAGAGGCCGCGTCGAGGCGCCATTTTGTAGATCAGTGCAGTTGCCAGCAAAGAGGCCAGCATGAGGCTAAAGGCAAAGCTGGGAATTGAAAAATCGGTGCTGTAGTAAAGAAAGGGTTTCATGGAAGAGATGGAACTCCCAGGTTGAGTCGGTCAAGAAGTTAGGTTTTTTTTGGAGCGTCTTCGGACAAGAGCATTCCGAGTGCGAGGGCGAAGGCCCCGCAAGTGATGGCAATATCGGCGACATTAAAAGAGGGCCAAACCAAATACACCTGAAACTCTTTCCCAAAGAAGCTCCAGTGGGCGAGGCGATCTTGCCAGTGCAGACGCAAAAAATCTACTACCTCGCCTCGAAAATAACGATCGAGAAGGTTTCCCAAGGCTCCGCCCAAAATCAGGGCTAAAGGAATTTGAATACGGCGCTCCTGTGCTTGGGTTTTGGCGTAGAGCGTCATCAGGGCACCCAAGGCGACGAGAGTGAGTCCGTAAAAAAAGAACACGCGATAGTCGGAATCCCATTCGGAAAACATACCAAAGGCAGCACCTTTGTTGCGTACATGGGTGATGTCAAAGTAGCCGGGGAGGATGGCGATTTTTTCGCCGAAGGCTACTCTTGCCACCACCCAAGCCTTGCTGATTTGATCCAAGAGCAAAACAAGGGGAGGAATCCAAAAAAGAGGAAGGTATTTTTTCATGGATAATTTTGCAGGACCTTTACACAGCGATCGCAGAGCCCGGAATGCTCCTGGCTTTTACCGACAGTAATCGAACGCGTCCAGCATCGTTCGCATTTTTCGCCCTCAGCACTAAGAACTTCAATCTCCAGCCCGGGTAAGGTTTTAGAGACGAGCTGGGGGGTTTTGAGTTCGTAGACGATAACGACTTGGGAGACAATAAAGCACTCCGCCCAAAAGTTGAGATGTTGCTGCAAAAATTTTTGCAGTTCCCCTTCGGCTTTGAGTCGAACCTGGGCCTCTAGGGGATGGCCAATGCGTTTTTCGCGGCGCGCATCTTCCAAAGCTTTGAGGACTTCTTGGCGAATTGTCATGATTCGCTCGAAACGAGCACTTAATTCGGGATCGGTCAGGCTTTCTTGAGCTTGAGGAAATTCTCTCAAGTAGACCGACGGCGGCCGTGGGTTCTTTCCGGGAAACAGCTGAAAGATTTCTTCTGCGGTGAAACTTAAGATAGGAAAGAGGATTGGTACCAGAGTCTCTAAAATTTCATACAGGGTACTTTGTGCCGCACGACGCTCTGGACTTGTGGCGCCCGAGCAGTAAAGACGGTCTTTGAGGATATCCAGGTAAAAGGCGCTGAGGGTAACCGTGCAATAGTGGTTAAGCGCATGATACAGGATATGAAAATCAAAATGGTCGTAGGCGGAGCGGCTGCGTTGGATCAGTTCTTGTAGATTGGCGATGGCCCAACGATCGAGATCGGGGCGTTGAGCAAGCGGTACCCGGTGTTGTTCTGGATCGAAGTCGTCGAGATTACCCAGAAGAAAGCGCGCTGTGTTGCGAATCTTGCGGTAGGTCTCTTTGAGTCTTTCTAAAATTTCTTCCGAAAAGCGAATATCGTTACGGTAATCTTCGGCAGCAACCCAGAGCCTGAGTAATTCGGCGCCGATGGTGTTGAGAATTTTTTCGGGAGGAGTGTAGTTTTTTGCCGACTTAGAATATTTTTTTCCTGAGCCATCTACTACGAAGCCATGAGTTAGCACGCTACGATAGGGAGGAGTGCCACGAGTGGCCATGGAGGCCAATAAGGAAGAATGAAACCAGCCCCGGTGTTGGTCGCTGCCCTCTAAATATAAATCGGCGGGGAAATGCAAATCAGGATCGTTTTCGAGTACGGCGGCATAGGAAGTTCCGGAATCGAACCAAACGTCGAGAATATCGGACTCTTTATGAAATTCGTGGTGACCGCATTGCGGGCAGAGGGTGTTGGCGGGGAGCAATTCTGCCGAGGAGTATTTAAAAAAGGCATCCGCCCCTTCGGTTTCGAAGCGCTCGGCGATGTGCTCGAGAATTTCTGCTTTGAGCAGGGAATGAGAGCATTGGGTGCATTGAAATCCCATAATGGGCACGCCCCAGACCCGTTGACGTGAAATGCACCAATCGGGGCGATTTTCTACCATGCCGTAGATACGGTCGCGGCCCCAATGAGGAATCCATTGAGTGCGACGAATGGCGTCTAAAGCCTTACCACGGAGATCTTGAGCGCTGAGCGAAACAAAATACTGGGGGGTGGAGCGAAAGATGACGGGGTTTTTGCAGCGCCAACAGTGAGGAAAACTGTGGCTTAATTCTTCGGACTTAAGGAGGGAGCCTTGTTTGCGTAAGTCTTCGATGATCGTGGTGTTGGCCTTGAGCACGTATTGCCCCACGTAGGCGGGAACTCCGACCTCCTCAGTGAATTTTCCTTGGTGATCGACGGGGTTGAGAATCGGCAGGCCGTATTTTCTGCCCACCTCGTAGTCTTCTTGTCCGTGACCCGGGGCCGTGTGCACGATACCGGTACCGACTTCTAGGGTGACATGGTCGCCGAGTACTATGGTGGATTCTCGTGGTAGAAAAGGGTGCTGAGTTCGGATGCCTTCTAGACGAGAGGCGGGAATGCGCGCAAGAAGACGATCTTCTTGCAGGTTGAGCTTTTTGCGAATCTGATCAAGCAGGCCCTCGGCGACAATGTAGATTTCGTCGCCTACTTGCAAGGCCACGTACATATATTTTTCATGGATGGCCAAGGCTAGGTTAGCGGGCAAGGTCCAAGGGGTGGTGGTCCAGATAATAAAGTAAGGACGGGTTCCGGCCAAGGCGGGATCAACGGTACCAAGATCTTCTCGAGACTGAAACTTAACGTAGATGCTAGGGGAGAGATGATTGTCGTATTCGACTTCGGCTTCAGCCAATGCTGTTTTGCAGTGAGTGCACCAGTGAACGGGTTTAGCACCTTTGTAGACAAGGCCCTTACGTACCATCTTGGCCAACTCACGGGCTGTGGCGGCCTCGTAAGAGAAATTCATGGTTTGGTAGGGATGGTCCCATTTCCCGAGGATGCCCAGGCGCATGAATTCTTTTTTTTGAGTTGAGACGAAATGGGCCGCGTATTCTCGACAGGCTTGGCGAATTTCTAAAACGCTGAATTCTTTTTTTTGTTTTTTGAGGTCTTTATCGACTTGATGTTCGATGGGGAGTCCGTGGCAGTCCCAGCCCGGCACGAATTGCGCTTGGAAACCCGCCATATTTTTGTATTTAACTGCGATGTCTTTTAAAACTTTGTTGAGGATATGGCCGAAGTGAATGCTGCCATTGGCATAGGGAGGGCCGTCGTGGAGCACGAACTTGGGTCGACCTGCATTTTTAGCTAATACTGTTTCGTGAATTTTTTCTTGTTGCCACCATTCGATGCGCACAGGCTCCCGTTCGGGAAGGTTGGCTCTCATGGGGAAATCGGTTTTGGGTAGGTTGAGCGTGTCTTTATAATCGCGTTTAAGGGGCGGCGTTTCCATAGAAGGCAGGGGTTAAATCACACGCTTGTTTATACTGTCAATGGCCCATTCGTTTGATTTGGAAGCGGAAAAATTGGAGCTGCCTTAAGGCTTTGCGTGAGTCGTTTCATGAAGTCTTTGCGGGGAATTTCTTTGGCACCCAAAGCTTGCAGTAGAGGAGAGAGGGTTTGGATATCCATCCAGGTGCATCCACGGGAGGCGAGGGTTTTACAAGCAAACAGGAGCGCGGCTTTCGAGGCCCCTGATTCCCAAAAAAACATGGATTCTCCGGCAAACATCTTTCCCAAGCTGACTCCGTAGAGTCCTCCCACCAACTGTCCCGAAGCGTTGTAAGTTTCAAAGCTGTGAGCATAGCCCG
>DALYDW010000091.1:0-8401 GCA_031972915.1 bacterium | reverse complement strand
GCCGCTTCCTGCCTCATCTCAGCTTCCACCTGATCGATAACACAAAATTCTCGCTGCGACGCAATCTCACCCTTCTGCTTGGCAAAATACACTATGCTCCCAAAAGCCCCCACAACACCGATTGCCGCCCCCACCCCACCCCCCACTTTCATCCACCTGGGCGTACCATAGGGACTATAAGTCGCCACCAGTGACAAGGCTGAGGTGGAAAGGGACCCCAACACTCCCGCCCCTGCATAAGGGGCCGTATTATCTTCATGTTGGTGAGCACAAGCGGCCTCGGCCTGCGCACGAATCTGCGACTGACGAAGGAGCTTAACAATCCCGGTTCCGGCCGAGCGAGCCAAAGCATCGGCCTGACGCAAATAGGGGGGCAAAGACTCCACCGACGGCGATGGAGGCGCCTTATAACTCGCGCAAAGCTGCTGTAAGTCTGAATTCTGAGAAAACTCGGGTTGCGCGTTCATCAAAAAATCCCGCAATCGTCCTTGGCTCAATTGAATCGGATTAGACATCACAAACTCCTTACCCTTTAAAAACCCCTAACAAAGACAAGTGAGTTTGCCTCAAAGGCAAAATCAATGAAGCGACCTCACCAAAACCCATAAGGCGCATTCCGTCGAGTTTTAATATTTGGAGCCAAGCTTGGAAAGACCCAGCTTCCCACAAAACACCCCTGTCGCCTTATTTTTGGGCAAACCCAGCACCCTCTAGTATTATCGCAAAAATTGTACTCAAGTTGCTTTTTGCCCCTAGCTTCTTCGAAATTTCTAACTGGACCCCAAAAGCCTTGAAGTGCCGCTAGCTCGGGTAAAAATCTCTGTGTTACTCTGGATAAGTGAAAAGCTCATCACCCCTATTTTCAAAGACAAAATCGGGATTGCGCGTGTTCTGGTGCATCCTGTCTTGTTTTATTGTGGAAAGCCTCGTGTTTGGGTTTGCCGTCTTGCCCGCAATCCTTTTTTGGGAATGGCACCTGCATTGGAATCTACCCGGACCGACTTGGATTAAGCTCGTACTCCTGAGCATGGCCTTTATCCCCACCTACCTGATGTTCGCCTTTTCGCTCATGGTGCTCTCTGCCTTGAGCACACAGCTTTTGGGATGGCGCGCCCCACTTCACGCAGAAATGCCAATTCACAAACTTGAATGGCCCCTCCTCAATTGGGTGAGATACTCGGTTTCAATTCATTTGGTTCGTATCTTCGCGGGATTAGTGTTTCGCGCCACACCTCTCTGGACTTTCTACATGAAACTCAATGGAGCTCAATTAGGCAAACACGTCTTCATTAACAGCCTATGGGTCACCGACCACAACCTCTTACAATTTGGAAATGATGTGGTCATCGGCAGCGAAGTTCACCTGTCAGGTCACACGGTGGAAGGAGGAGTGGTCAAAACAGCCAAGGTGGTTTTGGAGGATCGGGTCACGGTGGGGGTCTCGAGTATTGTGGGAATTGGTGTGCACGCAAAAATGGGATGTCAAATCGGGGCCATGAGTTTCGTTCCAAAGTTTTCTGTGCTCGAGGCAAACCGTAACTATGGTGGAATTCCAGTCCACCCGCTTCATCCTTCTACGAGACAGTCCAACTCATGAACACCGTCCCCTATCTCCCTAAAATTCCCAATTCTCTCTTACAATATCGTGAGCAAGGCCGAGGCCCCACTTTAGTGTTGGTTCCAGGATTAGATGGAACTGCCGAATTGTTTTATCGACAAATTCCGCTTCTCAGTCCTCATTTTCACGTACTGACTTTTCCCCTACCCAACGACTCGTCGTGCACTATGGATTCCCTCGTCAAACACCTCGCCAATATACTCGAACAAGTCATGAGACACAGGGGGCACGAAAAAGTTTTGCTCTGTGGAGAATCTTTCGGAGGAGCCTTGAGCCTGAGCTACGCCTTGACCTATCCAGAACATCTCAGCGGGCTAATTATTCTTAATTCTTTTCCAAAAATTCGCAGCCAAGCACGACTTTGGCTCGCCCCCTGGCTGCTTAAAATAACTCCCTGGGGCGCCATGGGTTTGGTCCGACGTTTCACCGAGTCCCGACTACACTCCCCCCACGCCCTACCCGAAGACCTCAAGCAATTTCATCAACGCATGGGCAACATCGGCAAGGCGGGCTACATCCGTCGTCTCGAAATTCTCCAAAGCTATGACCTTAGCTCCGAATTAAAAAACATCAATACTCCTACTTTGTTTTTAGCAGGAGAGCTGGACCGTTTAATTCCCTCGGTACAAGAAGCGGAGTTCATGACGAATCAAATGCCCCAAGCATCGATGAGGGTTCTTAAAGGCTACGGGCATATTTGCATGATCAACCATGACTTCGACCTCTTTCAAATCATCTCACCCTGGTTGAAAAAATCTACCTTGGTCAGGATTTAAAAAATTCTAGTCTCATCTTTTTTTGAACACCGCTCACCCGACAACGTAAAATTATGTTCCCAACTGCCCCATCATTCCTCTTGATTTTTGGTAGGGAGCCTTTTAGGCTTTTGGCCTCGGATTCATCGTTCGGTTTTGTTCCACTTTAAATTAAAAAGGGCAACGATCATGCGCTTCATGAAAAACTATTACCGAGGCCTCGGAGTTTTACTTTTAAGTTTATTTCTTTACGGACCCGCTCAAGCCATAGACACTTCAATCTCTTGGTCGAGCAAAACCTGTTTTTCCATCGGCCCCATGCAGGGCTGTAAGCCCAGCGAAGATTGGGATACACAACGCAACCGCGATTTCAGTCCCCATTACAAATTTGTTTATCATAAATCTCGCGCCAATCCTGAAGCGCGAATTCGTTTTGTTGAAAATCCTGCAGGAAAAACCGTGCAAGATTTTGCCAACGATGTCGAAGGCAGCCTGCGTCACCTTGGCATGATCGAAATCAAAAGCCATAAAGAACACATTAATGGTCGAGAGGCCATCATCATCGATGCCTACAATCCTGCAAAAAATCGTCGTTTCCTCTATGGCGTATTTCGAACCCAAAATCTTGGTGTCTACTGGGAATGCATGGCCGCTCCCGATGATTTTCATCAATTCAAGTCGGCCTTCATGAGTGCCATCAGTTCTACTCGCCTGAGCGGAGATTGATACCCTTTCATTAAAAGTATCGACGAGTTTTAATTTGCGCCCCGAAAGGGGCGCTTTTTTTTGCCCAACATAGACCTCTCACTTTTATACTCCTCACCTGATGGGTTACCCCCATATCTTTCAAAGTCTAGCCATCTTGAAAAGAACACAGCATTGACCTGATGACATCGGATTACACTCAATCATTGACATTGAGTCTTTTTGACTTTAGCACCCAACCCACAATTGCTTTCCGGTGCGTTCTGTTCAAACAGGACCAGGGAAATCGGTGAAAATCCGATGCGGACGCGCCACTGTAAGAAGCAAATCTCCCAAGGCGTTTCACTCAGCCACTGTCAAATTCAAGATGGGAAGGCAAGTCTTGGGAAGCTCAGCTTCGAGCCAGGAGACCGACCGGAAACCTTAATAACTTTCTCACGCGCGAGGTGCCGGAAGTGTCTATTCGAATTCATTCCTCTACTGAGGATTCATCGTATTATACCCTACACAACTGGGCTCGGCAGCTACTGCCTGCACTCAATGTCCCCTTGCTCTATCTAAGCGCACGGGGCGACTATCGCATTAATTGCGCCCTATTCTCAGGGGAACCAAACCACGTTTTATTCTCAGACCCAAAGTCCAAGAGGCTTTATCAAAACTCCCACTGGATGGGAAAAACAGCCCAAGTTATTTTTCGCACTCCAACTGATTTGGCTTCTCCTGATCTACAAGAACGATGGCGTCAATCCGGCGCCCGTCTACAAGGCTGGGCCGGCTATGGTCTTCAAACTCAATGGGCAGGACGACTGACGGTCAACTTATTCACCCTCTCCCAAAGTTCCTGGAACTCACAATCCGATGTCGGGCTAAAAAACTCCATCATCGTAATGGACACACTCGGCCTTGGAGGCAATTTAGTTGACGGAGCATGCAGTGCCTCAGGACGCATGCGCATCGCCAAAGGGCAGGAATATAAGGCCATGCACTGGCTTAAACGAAGCCATCAGATCAATCAAGGAGCCAGCGCTTTTACCCTGGTCTCGGGAGCTTTGCGTTTGGGATTGGAACTACAGCATTATGCCAAAACCGGAGAAATGCACAGCTCAACCGCTATTTACGGTGCACTTGATTTAGCAGGAGGAGGTATCGGACTGCAATACTCACGGCTAGTACTAAAAGAAAGCCGCCGACTGCAAAATCTGGCAGAAAAAAACACTGCACTTCTGGGAAAGATCACCCTAACTCCAAGCGTACGTTTTGCCTTACGAATCACAGGGATTTTCGGAAGCCTTGTAGGATTTTCCGCAAGTGCCTACCAAGCTTGGAATACCCTACAAAACCGAGAAGAATCAGCACGGTCACGCAAAAGACAAAGAAACTCTAGCGCCCTAGGGATGCTAAGTTCGGGGTTTATGCTAGCTTCCGCGTGTTTTGTAAGCCCAGCCAGCGCTCCTGTGGCAGGACTTCTTTTAGCTACAGGTCTGGGCCTACTGACTTTACAGAGCTTATACGACTACGCGGGCAACTAATTTTCTCAAAAGATTTCAAGTGCTGAACTTTTGTATCGAGGCAAAAAATAAAAAAAAGACTTCCCCCATTCCTAATTAAAAAAAAGTAATCGAGCCCTCTCATCAAAGTTCAGCATGCGCTACTGTATGCCACCCGTGCTCACAGCGTGGAGAGCCCTCAGATCCTTGAAAGGCTCCGCAGCTACACAGCTCTGTCTTTTATAAAAAAATTTAGGCCGTCGAGGCGCAAGATTCGTAACTACGCAATTCAGACAAGAGCACTTCTCCAAAATCTTCAATCTTTCGGGATCCTAGCCCATAAATGCACTCTAAATCGACCAAGCTCTTTGGCTGGGCTCGAATCAAATGTCTTAAAGTGCGGTCACTAAAAATCACAAAAGCTGGAACATCGCGTTCTTGGGCTAAAGACTTACGCCATTTCTTCAGCTGTTCTGCATAGACCCGTTGTAAGGAATTTAATTCGGGCTCCAACGGCGAAGATAAGGCCGCCGTCGAAGAGTCTGAGAATGATCCATTGCCCTCTTTAAAAGAGTACAAGTTCCGAGACAAACGAATGCGCAAAGAATCATGGGGAGCACAGCTGTCACAATGCCCACATGCATCGATTCTTTGAGCATCGCGAAAGTAAGTTAACACCGCACTATGACGACATCCACCTCCTTCGGAAAACTGAACCATCGTCTCCAGTGCATTCCAACGATATCGAAGATGCTGGGCAGGAGCCTCGGAATTTTTAATAAAATAGGAATGCAAACCACGATCTTGCTTTGAATAAAGTAGCAGACACGTGGCAGAAAGTCCGTCTCGTCCAGCCCGTCCTATCTCTTGATAGTAATTTTCAAGAGTTGCAGGCATCTGATAATGCACCACAAGACGAACATCGGGATGATCGACTCCCATGCCGAAGGCATTGGTGGCGCATAAAATTCGCACTTCGTAACGATGATATCGTTCCTGAATTTCCGCCCGCATTTCCGTTCCCATTCCGGCATGATAGTAACCCACTCCGGAAAACTCTCCCGAAAGCTGTCTGGATAAATCCTCACATTGTTTGCGGGTTCCACAATAAATCAAAATTCTTCCCGAGGGATTTTGTCGGATGGCCTGTAAAACGTAGGATAATTTTTCTTCTTCTTTAAAAGCATACTCGACCTGGTAATAGAGATTGGATCGATAAAATCCATAAATATGGCGATCGGGTTTATTTAAATCCAAGCCCCGTTCGATATCCCGCAAAACCTGAGGTGTGGCGGTGGCCGTCAAAGCCAGAATAGGAACCTCAGGTTTCAACTGACGTAGCAAATCAAGACGATGATAATCCGGACGAAACTCGGGTCCCCATTGAGAAATGCAATGAGCCTCATCCACCGCAAACAAAGAGATTTGTTGAGACTGAATCCATTGAGCAAACCCAGGTTTTTGCACTCGCTCAGGAGAAAGATAGAGTAAGCACTGAGTTTGACTTTTGAGCCGCTGAAAGATCTCCCGTTTTTCCTGAAGGCTCTGACCCGTATGAAGACAAACCGCTTCGATTCCCCTATTTTTTAAGGAGAACACTTGATCTTTCATCAAAGCGATCAACGGCGAAATCACCACCGCCCTACCCGGCAAGGCCAAGGCGGGCATTTGAAAGCACAGAGACTTGCCACGACCCGTTGGCATGACCGCCAAGGCGTCTTTTCTCCCTAACACAGATTGAAGAACTTCGAGTTGTCCTTCACGAAAGTCAGTCAAGCCAAAGCGACTTCGCAGCAGATCCTGTAATAAAATTTGAAAGCTCTTCTTCAAGATAAAAACACAAAGCAAGTTTTAGGCCAATTCCGATCAATAGATCCGAGCCCACTTTTCCTTCATGGGAAAGAAAGACAGAAGCAAAATTTTGATTTTTCAGTGAAGGTGGCTAAGAAAAGAAAGGGCTAAGATTTTTTTTTGTTTCGACCGGATCGCGGACGAGGAGACTTCTTTTGAGAAGAGCTTTGAAAAGCTACCCCCTTCTCTCCTCCGTAATCCACCTGCTTAATCAAGAGATCTAGCTTCTCGATTTGTAAGACAAGGCGCTCTAAGAAAGGAGGTGGCTTTTCTTGAGTCTGCAACCATTCATAAGCACGTTCCCCCAGCTTCAATAGAATTTTTTTTCTTTCTCTCTGTAAAAAAGACCGCTGTCCGGCCAATTTTCCCACTCGTCCCATATGGACAACACCACTCACCCATTCACTTGTTCGAGAAAGCAGCTTTCGAATTACCATGCGGACTTGACACTCCCATTGCGGCCATAATAGGCTGAAATCTTAAGATGTTTCGCACACTACTGAAATCAAAAATCCACCGAGCAACCGTAACCGATGCCGACCTTCATTATGAAGGCAGTGTCTCTATCGACGTCAACCTTTTAGAGGCGGCTAATATCCTTCCTCATGAACACGTCCATATCTGGGATGTAACAAATGGCAATCGCTTTGAAACCTACGCCTTGGCCGCGCCCCGGGGTTCGGCAACTATTTGTATCAACGGAGCCGCTGCCCACCTGGCGAAAAAAGGCGATATCGTAATCATTACCAGCTTCGTGGCGCTCACCGAGGAACAAATTCAAAGTCACGAACCCAATGTGGTTTTAGTCGACGAACACAATCAAATGGTCCCAGAAAAATCCAATCCTTCTTCAATGAAACTCCGTTTCTAAAAATCTCCCAAAAATTTGATGTCGCGCATTTTCAAGTTGTTCCCCAGAGACTAGTAATGATTCTCATTGAGGATGGGTCAGGATTAGCGTTGAGACAGTAATTTTTCGATTTTGTTGTAGAAAAGCGGCTGGTTGTAATCCTGAGGGCCGACGATTTTTCCCACAATCTTACCCTGCGGATTAATCAGATAGGTTTCCGGAACACGGACAATCTCATAGAGTTCCGTGGCTTTTTGATCTGCATCTAAAAGCACGGGGAAACTCACCGGAAACTCTTGTAAAAAACTTTTTACGGGGCCCCATCCCCCCTCGTCGACACTAAGCCCTAAAACAACAAATTCCCGGTCCTTAAACTTTTGATACAAGGCCTCCAGAGAGGGCATCTCTTGGCGACAAGGACCACACCAAGAGGCCCAAAAGTTTAACAAGACGACCTTTCCCTTAAGACTTTCAAGAGAAATACGTGCACCGTTAGTATCTTCTAAATTGAAGATTGGCGCCTGGGAACCCACATCAGGGCCAATTTGAGAGGAATGACGATAGACGGCAACACCCGCCCAAACAAAAAGCAAGGCCAAAGCCAGGAGAACATAAAAGCGACGACTCATACTCCTCCCAAAGCAAAAACATCCTGTCCACCTCGTAGAAAAAGACAAGACTTTTCAGACTCAGGGAAAAACGTCCCACGAGGTCTCTTATTCGAGAACTTATTCGTCTGTTTTATCTTCTTGGGAAGCTTTTTTGGGTTTAGCAGGAGCTTTGAGAGCTGGCTTAAATCCCACATACTCGATCAGTGCCATATCTGCCCCATCACCATGACGAAAGGCTAATTTTAACACACGAGTATAACCACCGTTGCGCCCGCTAAAACGCGGCCCCAACTCTGAGAAAAGTTTTTTCACAGCCTCTTTGCTACGCACGACACTTGCCGCTTGTCGACGGGCATGAAGATCACCTCGTTTAGCCAAGGTGACCATTTTGTCTGCCAAACGACGCAATTCCTTAGCTTTAGGCAAAGTAGTCGTGATCCTCTCATGTTCGATCAGAGAGGTCACCATATTCCTAAACATGGAGATACGGTGGGCCGTGTGGCGACCAAATTGTTTTTTTTGTA
>DALYDW010000090.1:7823-8443 GCA_031972915.1 bacterium | reverse complement strand
ATGGGCGCGGTGAATCATATTGCGACTGTCTAAGTCGGCACCGTCGGTTACGGTACAACTGTTGATGACGTAAACATCGGCAGAATTTTTAAAATCAACAAGACGAAATCCGTTTTTTTCCAAAAGGGCGCCGAGAAAGTTACCATCGTACTGATTGGCCTTACAGCCCAGGCTCACAATGGCTACGGTGGTAGCGTCCATCAAGAACTCCTCTCAATCCATGCTCCGCCTAGCACTCGATCCCCTTGGTAAAATACCACCGCTTGGCCTGGGGCAATGGCACGTTGTGCCTCGCTAAAATCCAAACGAACTTGTCCCGACTCTTCTTGATAAAGCATGGCCTCAGCACCACTGTGCCGATATCGGATACGCGCCGTCACCAAAACCCCGTTCAAGGCCTCACCCACCCAGCGCACCCCTCGGGCCCACAACGAGCGGCTATACAAAGAAGCATCGCTTCCCATTTGCACAATGCCACTCGTGGGATCGATGGATTTCACATAGACCCGTTCCCCTTCGGCAACTCCGGTACCACGACGCTGTCCCACGGTATAACGATGCACCCCCTCGTGATTTCCCAAGTCGCGACCGTCTTCGTGAACAAAGCGCCCAGGCCCTGG
>DALYDW010000090.1:3844-7813 GCA_031972915.1 bacterium | reverse complement strand
AAATTCTCCGTGACCCCGGGGCACAAAACAAATTTCTTGGCTCTCGGGCTTATGACTGGTTTTAAGCCCCAACTCCGCCGCCAGAGCGCGCACCTCATCTTTGGAGAGATCCCCCACTGGAAACAAAGAATGCTCTAGTTGCTTTTGTCCGAGTGAGAACAAAAAATAAGATTGGTCTTTGCCCACATCTCGCCCCGCCCACAAACTCCAAACAGATTGGGATTCTTCCCACTGTTTGCGCACATAATGCCCCGTGGCAACATAGTAGGCCCCCAACTCGAAGGCCTTCTCGAGTAAGAAGCTGAACTTTACTTTATCATTGCACAAGGCACAGGGATTGGGCGTTCGACCACGAAGATATTCGGCCACAAAGGGATCTACCACCTGTTCGCGAAAGCGCTCCTTGGAATTAATGACATAGTAAGGAATACCCAATTGATCGGCTACCCGACGCGCATCGCTAATGTCCTCGACAGAACAGCAACTACCCTGACGGGCGGGCCCGGTCTCGGGGGCATCCCACAGCTTCAAGGTGATACCTATCACCTCCTTGCCGGTTTTTTGTAAAAGAGCAGCGGCTACAGAACTATCGACTCCGCCGCTCATGGCAATCACGACTCGATTTTTATCTAGGGCATGCACGAGCTATTTTTCCTTAAAAACCACGGATCTGTCGTACAACCTGGGGCAGGATTTCCAAGGTACGGTCAATTTCGGCCTCGGTATTATATCGGGATAAACTGAAGCGCAAGCCGTCCATCGCATGGCGGGGCTCAAGTCCCATGGCTAGCAAAACATGAGAAGGCTCCAGGGATCCCGATTCGCAAGCCGCCCCAACGCTGACCGCCACCCCGGCCATATCGAGGCGAATCAAGGCCGACTCCCCAGCAACCCCCTCGATGCGTAAATTGAGGGTATTACCCACCCGACGCTCGGGGTCTCCGTGAAGATGACACCCCGAAATGGTAGAAAAAATTCCTTTTTGCAACCGATCCCGCAAGGCAGTCACCCTGCACTGATCCTCTACTTGAGTTTGTTGGGCCCGTTTCAAGGCCGCCACCATGGCCGCAATGGCAGGAATATTTTCAGTGCCCGGTCGACGCCCACGCTCTTGGCGCCCCCCTCTCAATGGTGCCTGCCATACGGTTCCCGAACGCAAATACAAAAAACCCACCCCTTTAGGTCCATGAAATTTATGGGAAGAAGCTGATAAAAAATCAATATTTTTAGATTTTATATCAAGTTTAACCTTACCTAAAACCTGCACTGCGTCGCATAAAAAAGGAATGGAGTATCGACGAGCTATCTCGGCAATTTCGTCTACAGGATAAAGATTTCCGGTCTCATTATTGGCCCACATGACAGAGATCAATCCCGTCTCAGGACGGACAAGCTCTTCCAAAGAGCTAAGATCGAGGCGCCCTTGGGAGTCCACCTGCAAAAAGCTAATCTCCACCCCCAGCCGGGACAAATACCGGGCTGTCTCCAGAACAGCAGAGTGTTCAACGGGAGAAAGAATTAGATGCCGCTTTTTTAAATCGGGCAAAAACACCCCCAGCATGGCCAAATTTAAAGCCTCGGTGCCCCCGGAAGTAAAAATCAAATTGGCCTCATCCACCTCCAATAATTGGGCCAAGCTCTCTCGTGATTCTTGAAGCAAGGCCCGCGCGCGCCTTCCCGCCTGATGCACGCTACTCGCATTGCCAAAGACCTCCATAGACTCTCGGTAAACTGCTAAGGCCTCAGGAGCCAAGGGAGTAGTCGCGTTGTTATCGAGATAAATCATGCCCCAACTTCCTCACCCTGCCTTAAACCCTTCACTCAGTTGTCAGAATAAAAACAATTAGATTTGATAGTCTTGCGGTCTATTTCTTAGAAATTTTTCTAATTTTTTTTCCATGGTTAAAAACTCTTCGCGCAAGGATTGAATGGCCTTCCACTCGGGATCGGGTAATTGACCATGCTCTAAATCGTAATGATCTCCCACCACCTTATCGGGATGAGCGACCACCTTGCCAGGAACACCTACCACCGTACTGTGGGATGGCACGTCTTTAACCACCACCGATCCTGATCCCACCCGACTATTATTTCCCACCCGAATGGGCCCCAGCAAAATGGCTCCAGCACCAATGACCACATTGTCTTCTATTGTGGGATGGCGTTTTTCTTTTTTCCAGCTAGTCCCTCCCAAGGTTACTCCCTGATACAGGGTGACGTTATTACCTATCTCGGTGGTTTCTCCGATCACAACTCCCATGCCGTGATCGATAAAAAAACCCTCGCCGATCTTAGCCCCGGGGTGAATATCAACTCCGGTGAAAAACCGCACCATGCTGGATAACCAACGGGCCATTAATTTCCATCCTCGATTCCACATCCGATGACAGATGCGATGCCAAAAAACTGCATGGACACCGGGATAACAGAGGAAGATTTCCCATTCATTGCGGGCGGCGGGATCCCGCTCTTTCACAACAGCCAATTCTTTTTTTAAAAATGGAAACGTAGGCGACTCCGTTTCTGCTAGACCGGAAGCGTTTACGAAAACAATCCGATCGTGTTGGTTTTATGCCTGGGAGGCGCAAAGCCGTTCAGCTTGAGCCAAATGGGCCTGCAAATAACGACTGGGCAAGGATCTCCCCAAAACCGTCGCGATACGACCCGACGCCGAGGCTACTTGATCGAGATCGATTCCCGAAGCGATATCCATCCCTCGTAAAAAATACACTAGATCTTCTGTAGCTAAATTACCCGAGGCTCCGGGAGCATAAGGACACCCCCCCAAGCCACCCGCCGAACTATCGAACTTGCGAATACCTTTTTGCAAACCCGCAAATACGTTGACCAGAGCGGTGCCACGAGTATCGTGAAAATGCAGCGCGATTTTTTCGGGATCACAATCTTTTAACAAAAGGTCGAGAACATCATCGACTTGTCGAGGCGTGGCCGCACCAATAGTGTCTCCCAAAGAAAGTTCGTCTATCCCCTCCTCCAAAAGTCGCAAAGCAACCCGACGCACGGCTTCGGGGGCCACGCCCCCTTCGTAAGGGCAGACAAAACAGGTGGAAACATACGCTCTCACCCAAATATTTTGACTTCGGGCCAAGGCTAAGACTTCCCGAAAATTAAGGATCGACTGTTCGATAGAACTGTTGATATTTTTTTTCGTAAAAGACTCGGAGGCAGCTGTAAAAACAGCCACCCCATTGGCGCCCACTTCTAGGGCTCGTTCCATCCCTTTGCGGTTGGGGGTCAAAACGATATAACGCACCCCTTCGCGTTTGCGTACCCGACGGTATACCTCGGCGGCATCGGCCAACTGAGGAACCCACTTGGGACTGACGAAGCTGGTCACTTCGATATGACGTAACCCCGCCTCCACTAAAGACTCGACCAAGTCAACCTTGGCCTCCACCGGCACCAGGGCTCGTTCGTTTTGCAGACCATCCCTGGGACCGACTTCTGTAACAATAACCTCTCGGGGGGGTGACTTCATGCTCCTACCCTAGCCTTTTCTTAAAAACCTTGCCAATGGGGCTTTATTCCATTTCGATCAGGAGCTCGTCTTGGGCAATACGAGCCCCTTCCGCGAATAAAACCCGTTTAATCCGCCCAGCCCGGGGGCTCAAAATTTTGTGTTCCATCTTCATGGCTTCCAAAATCATCAAGGTATCCCCGGCGGCAACCTCATCTCCTGGAGCCACGCTCACTTTAAGCACCTTTCCCGGCATGGGCGCATTTAAACTACCCTCACCGTGCCCTCCAGCACCACCACGAGATCGGACTGGATAGGAGAGACGATAATTTCCCCAAGGTAAATGCACATCGACATGATGCCCCTGCACAAACAAGGCGCCCTTGATCCACTGCCCTTGTGATTCGAGTTCGAAAAACGGCGGAGCCCATTCAATCACACGACCACAGAACTCACCCGACGGAGTCTGCAAGACAAACTTTTCTAAAGAA
>DALYDW010000090.1:555-3834 GCA_031972915.1 bacterium | reverse complement strand
TTCTCCCGAAATCTCGACGGGCTCAACGCCCCACTGTAAGGCTAACTTCATAATACTTCCTTGCCACTCGCCTTGCGTGTAACCACGCCTCAAAGCGAACCGACATTGCGAAACCCCTTAAGGCTTTCTAAACTGCGATCTTCGACATCGCCCCCTACGGAGCGCGCTCGCACAGGGGCTCCCGAAACTTTTTTTCCTAAACAGGCCCCCACCCACAATTCTCCAGGCAACACCGAAGGGCTTTTGCGCTTTTCTAAAAAAGCCCCCATCCATTCTTGCACCGTGTGGGTATGATAATGCCCCTGAGCAAAGGGCTCACAGCTCAGTAGAAACCGAAGAAAATCTAAATTATGTCGCACCCCCAACAAGACATAATCTCGCAACAAGGCTTCCATCTTAATCAAGGCCTCACGACGGGAACTGGCGTAAACAGTGAGCTTGGCTAACATGGGATCGTAGAGCGATTGAATCGCCTGGCCCTCACGCAAGGCACTATCGATGCGCACTCCAGGACGGTGAGGTTCGCGCAACACCCCTGCCACTCCTTCGGAGGGCAAAAAATCCCGCTCGGGATCTTCAGCATATAAGCGACACTCGATAGCGTGACCACGCTGCTGCAAACTTTCTTGAGTAAACGGCACGGCCTGCCCCTCGGCTATTTGAATCTGTGCCTTGACCAAATCTACCCCCGTCACCCACTCGGTCACAGGATGCTCCACCTGCAAACGAGTATTGACCTCAAGAAAATAAAATCGATCCTCGGGGTCGAGTAAAAACTCAACCGTTCCCGCATTGGCATAGCCGGTATGTTGTGCCAAACGCACAGCGGCCGCACCCAAGGCCTCCCGAGTTTGAGGAGAAATAGACGGAGAAGGTGACTCTTCGATCATCTTTTGATGGCGCCGCTGAATAGAACATTCGCGCTCAAACAAGTGAACCACCTGGCCATGATGATCCCCTAAAATCTGCACCTCCACGTGGCGAGGTTGAGTGACATACTTTTCAAGAAAAACTTTTTTATTGCCAAAATAGGCCAAGCCCTCGCGCTCGGCCACTGCCACGGCATCCTCAAGTTGGGCGGCGTCGTGTACCACGCGCATTCCCTTGCCCCCCCCACCCGCCGAGGCCTTTACCAAAATAGGAAAACCGATTTTTTCTGCGATTTTTTGCAGAGCCGCTCCCTGGGGCAAATCCCCGTCGAAACCGGGCAAGACGGGAACCTGAGCCTCTCGAGCCAAGCGCTTTGAGGCCACTTTATCTCCTAACACACGAATGGTCTCGGCAGCGGGCCCAATAAACACAACACCCGCTTGAGCACAACGTTCTGCAAATCCTGCGTTTTCTGAAAGAAAGCCATAGCCCGGGTGCAAGGCATCGACCCGAGCCTCCCGAGCCCAATGCAAAATTTGATCTTGATCGAGATAGGTTTCAGACACCTCCACTCCCTGAAGAGGGTAACTTTCGTCGGCCATCTGCACGGGAAGAGAATCAGCATCGGCCTGAGAATAAACGATAGCCGTGCGAATCCCCATTTCTTTAGCACTATGAATAACACGCAGTGCGATTTCACCCCGATTGGCCACCAAAATTTTTTGAATTTTCCGAAATTGCTGTTTGAGTGCCATGATTTTCGACCCAGTGTTATTGGAGCTTGTCGATCCAACGCGGTTTTCGTTTATTTAAGAAGGCTGCAATACCTTCGCGTCCCTCCGGGCTAGCTCGACGCTCGGCAATGATGCGCGCCGTGCGTTCCCCCGCCACTTCCGGACTTTGCAAAACACCTTCGCGTACCAAACGCTTGGATTCAGCCAGGGCCTCAGCACCTCCGGCACAAAGAGCCTGAAGTTTTTTCTCCAACCAAACTTCTAATTCTTCGAGAGAACCCGTGCCCTGCAATAGTCCCATCTCTAGTGCCCGATCGACACCGAAACGTTCTCCGGTAAGAAAATACTCCCGAGCCGCGGCAGCTCCAATTTTTTGCAACACAAATGGAGAAATCACCGCCGGAACCAAACCCAAACGAACCTCCGAAAAACCAAATTCGGCACCACGCACAGCAAAGGCCATATCGGTTACCGAAACCAAACCCACGCCTCCCCCGATAGCCGATCCATTAATACGCCCCACCACCGGCTTAGGAAAAAGATCGATCTGCAACAACATACGATGCAATTGCGTGGCGTCTCGCTCATTTTCTTCAAAAGAATAATCCGCCATTTTTTTCATCCAATTGAGATCAGCCCCGGCACAAAAAGATTTACCAGCACCCGTTACAACAACTACACGGGTTTGGACGTCCTGAGCCAAGCGGGAAAAACAATCGATCAATTCGGCGATCATCGCGTCGTTAAAGGCGTTATGCAATTCGGGACGATTTAAGGTTACCGTCGTAATGCCATTTTGATTTTCTACCAGGAGATTTTGATACAGCTCAGTCATGCCCTCTCCAACTTTTCTAAACAGACTCTCCGTAACCTCAAGCAAACAAAAGACACAGCACACCCTGAGGTTACATGCGAAACACTCCGTAATGGGTCGGCGAAATGGGGGCATTGTAAGCCGCTGCCAACCCCATACCCAATACCTTGCGAGTGTCCACAGGATCGATAATGCCGTCATCCCAAAGACGAGCCGTAGAAAAATAAGCGGAGGACTCTTGCTCGTATTTCTCTAAGGTTGGAGCCTTAAACTGAGCCGCCTCGGCCTCACTCATAGGATTTTTGCCTTGGGAAATTAATTGATCTTGCTTAACCGTCAGCAAGACATTGGCGGCCTGCTCACCCCCCATGACGGAAATTTTTGCATTGGGCCACATCCAAAGTTGTCGAGGTCCGAAGGCGCGCCCACACATACCGTAATTACCCGCGCCGTAAGAGCCCCCGACCACCACCGTAAACTTAGGTACCTTGGCATTGGAAACAGCCATCACCATTTTAGCTCCGTCTTTGGCAATACCACCGTTTTCGTATTTTTTTCCCACCATAAAACCCGTGATATTTTGTAAGAACAACAGCGGAATTTTACGTTGATTGCACAACTCGATAAAGTGGGCCGCTTTCAGCGACGACTCAGAAAACAATACGCCATTATTGGCCACAATCCCGATGGGATAACCCATGATGCGACCAAAACCGCATACAACAGTATTGCCGTAGAGCTTCTTAAATTCATGAAAAATGGAGCCATCGAGGATGCGAGCAATAATTTCGCGAATCTCCATGGGCTTGCGCGGATCCTTTGGCACCAAACCATAGAGTTCTTCAGCCGCATAGAGCGGCT
>DALYDW010000090.1:0-545 GCA_031972915.1 bacterium | reverse complement strand
AGGTTTTAGGCCCACGATTAAGATTAGCAACGATAGAACGAGTGATTTCTAAAGCGTGTTCATCGTTTTCGGCAAAATGGTCAGTGACCCCCGAACGAGCACAATGTACTCGGGCCCCTCCCAATTCTTCGGCGGTAACCTCTTCACCAGTGGCGGCCTTCACCAAAGGAGGGCCACCCAAAAAAATCGTACCATTGCCTTGCACGATAACAGTTTCATCGCTCATCGCCGGCATATAAGCGCCGCCAGCGGTGCAGCTTCCCATCACCACCGCAATTTGCGGAATTCCCGCCGCACTCATTTGGGCTTGATTGAAAAAAATTCTACCGAAGTGCTCACGATCGGGAAATACCTCCGATTGCAAGGGCAAATAAGCCCCCCCCGAATCGACCAAGTAAATACACGGCAGATGATTTTCTAAGGCGATTTCTTGGGCGCGAAGATGCTTTTTTACCGTCAAGGGGTAGTAGGTCCCCCCCTTAACAGTGGCATCGTTAGCCACAATCATCACCTCGCGACCATGCACCCAGCCGATTCCTGTAACC
>DALYDW010000089.1:0-8779 GCA_031972915.1 bacterium | reverse complement strand
GACCACCCCCAGGACAAGTTGCGAATCACCACTCCGTTTATTGTAAGCGAGCAATGAGTCAGCGATCAAGAACCTCGTGGATTTTTCTTTTTGAGGAGTGGGAGCTGGGGAGTTTTTAAAAGTGAAGGTCAGGGGCGCCACAAATGCAAAAAAGCTCCATCTTGGAGGGAGTAATCCGCGTGAGTTTTACCCGACGGAATAATTTGAGAAATGGTTTGCGTAGAGACTTTGCTTGAACATTGACACAAATCACAAATGTGACATAGGGTCGCCGCCGATCGCGGGAGTAGCTCAGTTGGTAGAGCATCAGCTTCCCAAGCTGAGGGTCGCGGGTTCGAACCCCGTCTCCCGCTCAATGGTGTTTTTCATGGGGTCGCAACATTCTTTTCGTCTCCTTCTCGATATTTTCCGTCACGGAAAAATTGAATGAGCGATTTTTTTCTGCAACTTAAATCACAAAATTCCGATGAGAAAAACCATGCGTGATTTTTTAGGTCATGCATTTCTTTCGTAACCAGGGCTGTCTTTTTTTCTAATTTCTTCAGAGCCCTTGATAATTCCCGGGTAAGTGAAAAAACGTAGGATCGAGTTGGGGCTCGATCTTCAAAGGCGGGTTCTCGGCGATGAACGCTTTGCGGATTTTCACCCTTTACGGGCTGTTTTGTTGTTTTTGTCTTAGCCTATTTTGTCCTTTGCAAAGTTGGGCCGCGCTTTCCATTAATCAAGAAAGCGATGGGAGTGATGCCCATCCTGGGGATGGCATATGCGAGGTCACGCCTGGCCAACAAGATTGCACTCTTCGTGCAGCATTGATGGAGGCACATGCGTCCGAAATTCAATCGATCGAATATAGTTTTGCACTCAACGACAAGATCATTTTGACGGAAGGCCCTCTTCCTCCCATCACTTTGGACGGACTCAAACTGGGAAGCGATTCTTTGAATAGTCCTATCATGCTCGAAGTGAGTGGCGAGCAGACCGGTGGCATAGGACTACAAATTTTCGCCCAAAATGTAAGACTAAACCATCTCGTGTTCAATCGCTTTGATGTGGCGATTCAGGTTGAGGCCTCGGGTCAGATCACTTTGCGAGATAGCATGCTGGGTACCAACTTTACGGGCAAGCAAGCTTTTCCCAACCGAGTCGGTCTATTAATTCGTTCTGCTTACAATCAAATCGGAGGAATACATCCAGGAGAGGGCAATATCATTTCCGGAAATTCTCAAACGGGAATTTTATTAGACGGTCTCGAGGCCAACCATAACACCATTGTTCGTAATCAAATCGGCAGCGATTCCATTGAAGGTCTGGGTAATGGGAATCAGGGCATCCTCATTATAAATGCAGGACAAAATTGGATCGGAACCGAGTTGTCGGATTCGGGGATCAACTTTATTTCTGGAAACGGTGGGGCGGGAATTCGCATTCAAGGGGAAGAAGCCAGAGGAAACATTATTGCAAAAAATTTCATTGGAACCGAATTTGGCAGTGAGACTTTTGGCAACGAGGGATCCGGTATTTTGATTCACGATGCCCCGGAGACACAAATTTTAGATAACGTCATTTCAGGAAATGACGAATGTGGCATCGAAATAAATGGTTTTTTAAGCACCGAAATACGCATTCAAAAAAATAAAATTGGCACTGATAAAACTGGAGAAATCGCCTTAGGAAATGGTTTGGACGGTATCAAGCTCATCAATGTTTCTTCTATTCAAATTGGTGGAGACGAACCTGAACAGGGAAACGTTATTTCCGGAAATACTTATAGTGGTATCTTCATGGACGGGGTCTTTACCAATAATCGGATTCAAGGCAATCGAATTGGTACTGATCAAGAGGGGCTTTTTCCCTTGGGTAACGGGGCTTATGGTATTCGCATTCAAAATAGTGGTTCGAGTCAGATTGGTGGCGTGAATTCTGGATCCGGTAATTTAATTTCTGCTAATGGGCGGAGTGGAATTTTTTTAGAAGAGTCTGGGGCTGGCAATAATAAAATTTTAGGTAATTTTATTGGTACCGATGCGTCGGGAGCGATGGCGTTAGGAAACGGTGGCCATGGCGTAGAAATCTTACTCAGTTCTTTTAACCAGGTGGGGGGATCGGTTCCGGGTTCCGGTAATTTGATCAGCGGAAATCATTTGTCGGGTGTTTTGATTTATGGTGACTCGGTTTCGGGAAATGAGATTCAAGGAAACCTAATCGGCCTTGATATTTCCGGCACAAAGCCTCTTGGAAATGAGGCCCATGGAATTCATCTTTTAAGAATTGTTGGGCATCCTCATTGGGGTACCCAGGATGTCGGTCCTTCGGGAACACTCATTGGTGGAGTCTCTGCGGCTGCGCGCAATTATATTTCCGCTAATGGTCAGACAGGAATTTTACTCGAAGGCAAAGGGATTCATCACACCCAAATTCAAGGTAATTATATTGGGACGGATAAGCTCGGTACTCAGGCATTAGGAAACCATGCTCAAGGTGTTCGACTTTCTACTGGAGAACAAGAACAGCCCTTGGAGCCTAAGCCAGGCCCTCCCGTCTACAATACTCTAGGGGGTTTGGAAGGTACTTCTTGGGCAGGGCCCTGCTTGGGGTCTTGCAATTTGATTTCAGGAAATGGTGATGATGGAATTCGTTTTGATGGGGCCGGAATTACAGGCAACGTGATTCAGAGTAATTACATTGGGACCGATGTTTTTGGAGTGCAGGCCTTGCCTAATGCAGGCCATGGAGTACAAATTGCCGGTGGACATAAAAATTGGGTGGGAGGATTTCCTCTCGATGCTCAAAGTCCCAACTCAAACCGCAATCTTATTTCGGGAAATCAGGGCAGAGGTTTGGTGTTGTTTGGGGGGGTCGCTAAAGACAATAAAATCTACGGAAACTTTATTGGTTCGGATGTAACAGGAACGCGAGCTCTTCCCAATGCGGGTGGAGTTCTTGTTAGGTTTTCTTCCGACAATAAAATTGGAGAAAGTGTTCCTCATGCTGGAAACTTAATCTCTGGCAATTTGGGTGCGGGCATCGAGATAGATGACTCACACAATACGATGATTCAAGGCAATCGTATTGGTTTACAATGGGAACAGTCCCTTCCCTTACCCAATCAAGGAGAGGGTATTCAAATTCATAGTTCTTCTACCTCGAGTACGATTGGGGGAGAAAGCCCAGGCCAAGAAAATGCAATCGCATTTAATTTGGGTCATGGGATTCATATCGCCAGTGCACAAAATCATGAAGTTTTAGGTAATTCCATCTATGACAACGGAGGACTTGGTATTGATCTTTTTCCTCCTGGGCCTAATTTTTCCGAAAATTCTCTAGAATCCTCCTCTTTCCCCGAATTGAGATCGGTGCTCCCCTTAACCTTAGAGTTGGAAGTCGAGGGGGCAATTCATGGGATTCCAGAGAGTGAATACCGTATCCATTTTTACAGTAACGAAGATTGTGACTCCTCCGGGTACGGGGAAGGAAAAGTTTATTTAGGCAGTGATCGAGTGTTGACTGATGTAACTGGACTTGGAGAATTTGTTTCAAGGATCCCTCAAAAGGGTCAAGGAAACAGAATTGTTGCGACGACGACCGATTCTAGCCGCAATACCTCTGAATTCAGCGCATGTCGTCAGATTGGAGTAGGGCCAAACCTCGATTTCGATCAGGATGGAATCTTCAATGTCCAAGATAATTGCCCTCAGGCATCTAATCAAGAACAACAAGACATGGATGGCGATGGAGTGGGTGATTCTTGTGACCTTTGTCCCGGATGGGACGATGCCGAAGATTTAGATCAAAATCAAATAGCAGATTGCTTAGAACGAACTGTGCAAGGAGCGGGACAGTCTTGCGCGATGTTTCCATCCTCCTCAATTTTTTCATCCTCAAAATTTTTAATTTTTGCACTTTGGCTGGGAATTCCTCTGTTTTTTTTAGGAATAAGAATTCGACGCCTCCCTGTTCGGGTATTCCAAGACTCTTCCCGATTTACCTTTTTTGAAAGAAACCGATCATGAAACATTCTTCGGCCCATTTATCTGATTTATTCTTGGTTTCCTATCGAAGCTTTGTTGGTTTTTATAGGCGACTCTTGAAGAAAGGAATGAAAATTGCTTGCCCAATTTTGGGGGCCTTATTGCTTTTGTCTTTGGCAAATTGTGGCAATGAAGGAGTAAGTTTTCCTGGATTGAGTCCGGTTGGACAAATGCCCAAGCTTTTGGTGGAGTCTACGGCTAAAGGCTTGTTGCGTGCCCAACTGCAGGTTTATGGACCCGATGGAGGTTTGGAGCATGAAGAGGCTTTGCAAATCAATTCTGAAACGGGCGAGGTGTTTTCTACGCAATTTAAATTGCCCCGTGGTTTTACCTACAGTTTCATTATTACTTTTTACTACTCTGCACTCAATCTCCCTGAGCTCCCCATTGCTTTCGTTGCCAAGGTGGCCGACGCGCAAGATAGTTTTCTTGCCATTTTTTGGGAAGCTTCCGAAGTGTTGACTTCGTTGGCGCAGTTAGATCCATCACTGAGCCCCTCTCTTTCTTCGAGTTATTTGCCCGATCTCGATATCGATGACGACACTTATGCAAATTTTACGGAGCTTCGGGAGGGGTCAGATCCCTTCGATGCAAGCGACCTGCCAAAAGCCCCCCAGCTTGAAGAAGTTCAGGTGATGCATCGACAAGACTTTGTGGAGTTTTCGGCGGTGTTTTCCGATGTCTCTGGTGTGGACGAAATCCGTCCCTTTGGAAAGTATCAGTGTGGTTATTATGAGTGGAAGATAGAACCCCTGGATTCTCAGGGGCTACGTAAACGTTTGCATATAAAGTTTAATCTTCATTCTCAACCCGATGGGTCCTTACAAGAGGGCGATAATTTATTTTTTGAATTTTTTGTGACGGATGTTTTGGGAATAGGTCAGACCCATTCCCTATTGGTAGAAGAAATCGGTTTGGCAGCACAAATTCCTGTTGAGCTTAATCATCCCGAAATTGCAGTGTTGCGTCCTCAAAATGGTGAAACGGTCAGTGACTTTTTTAATATCGAAGCCCAGGCATGCCATCGCTATGGCATCAATGAATTTAAGCTCAATAACATTGCTCAGTTTATCGACGAAGATCTGAGCAATGAGAAGATTTTTGGAGTCTTACAGACCCAAGATCTCGAGAAAGACCAGGTTTTGCAATTTATTGCACTCGCTTCTGGAGGAGGGCAGAGCAATCAGCGTGTCATTACGGTGGTGGTGGATGATCAAAATCCGATTAAGATCGATAGCCCAACTCCTGGCAGTATCTTGCAGGATGGATTTACGGTGGTAGCTCATGTCGATAAAGGATTGATGCCAGATGTGGCTCAACTCTTTATCGAACGTATCACGACGACAGGGATTCCCGCTCAGGATATTTTCGATCTTAATCCACTCAAATTTGATGTGAATACTTTGCCCGAGGCGTTTACGGGTCAAGTCTTTGATACTTCGGCCGTGGCGGCGACTCAATTTAAGATACACTTTGTGGCGATTGGTTCTAAAAGTGGTGAAAAGCGTCGCGAAGTCACTTATTTTCTCAACAATCGTCCTGTCATCGAAGAATTCGACGTCTTGGGTTTACAGGGGCCCTGGGCCTGCATTTCTGGAGAAAATAGTTACATTCATGTGCAATGGGAGGTGGAAAATTTAAGCGGAGTGGATCCTCAAGTGATTCTCGACGGAATTGAACTCGAGGGCCCCTCTGTAGGTTTTGCCAGCACAGAACAGTTTTTGGAGGCCTTGCCCGAATGTAAAGAACAAATTACTTTAGAGGCGATTCGTTTTGCTCAAGATTTAAGTGGTACCAACGAAAAAATAGCCATTCATTCAGAGCCCCGAGTGCTTCAAGTAACACCGATTTCGATTGAGCAACAACCCGACGCAACGGGGACGGGTTATTACAAGCCTCAAGAAGTGATTTTTAAGTCTAGTGCGGAGGGCGTGCTTCTCGATGCCTTAAAATTTAAAGTGGAAATTTGTGATCTTGCTTCTGGAGATTTGCCCGCCCAAAACTTTTTGGACAAAGGGTGTGAAGAACAAGAAGCTCCTGAAGACATGGAGGAGATTACGGGAGATGCCTTGGGCTTGGAGCCATGGCGTTCCTACAAAATCCGTTTTATTCTTCTCAACAAACAGGGACACGCCATTTCTAAATCGGATTTTTACGAGGTAAAGACTAGTCACAATAGGATTGTGGCTTGGTTGCGTTTTAATCAAGCCAGTCCTTTGCAAGATGAAGGTGGCTTCGCTCATTCGGTTACCGTAGCTCCAGGCGATAATGCTCCGGTTTTGCAAAATCAAGAGTGTGTTCATCTTGATTGTTTCTTCTTCAACGGAATCAGTCATGCCCTTATGATGGAAGATTCTTCTCTACTTAATCCCGTGGATAATTTGGGTAATCCAGAAAGTTTTACGATTTCTGCTTGGGTAAAATGGGATGAGCTTGGAGAGGAGGAGCAGCCTATTGTGGTTAAGAAAGATCAGTATTCTCTGAAGATTATGAAACATGAACAGCAAAACTACAAAATTCTTCGTTTTGAAATAGTTGATCAAATGGAAGTACCTCACGCTGTAGATTATGACATCTCGGAACTTGAAGTGGGTGAGTGGTATAACTTCGCAGGAGTATATTCAGTGAGTGGTGGTAATAAGAAACAATATCTGTATGTCAATGGTAGCAGATTTGAGAGCAATTCAATTCCCATAACCATACGAGATCTTAATCCATTAGTTTTTGAAGAGGGTATAACGATAGGAAGGTCTTTCAAGGATCCCGTTAGGTTTTTTTCGGGATTTGTAGATGAGGTTTTGTTCTACGATAGCCCGTTATCGGAGGATTACATACGAAACAGTTGCAAGATTTTGAGTGATGAAAATTGCCATCAAATTCCGTAAAAAGTTTTATGAAATTTGAATTGGTTGTTTTCTATACCATCAACTTTAAACAGAAATGGTGAAGAAATGAGAAGCCACAAATTAAGAAATCTTCCTTGTTTGTTATTAATTTTTTTCTGTCTAAATTTTTTTTCTATTAGAAATGGAAGTGCGAAAGATTTTCAAGTGAGCACCGAAGTCGAGCTGAGAGCGGCTATTCAAGAGGCTAATCAAAATGGGGAAGCGGATTTGATCTTGTTAGCTGAGGGAGTTTACAACCTCGTCGGATCTGCTGAAGAAGATGGTGGGTTGCTGGGAGATTTGGATATTGAGAGTTCTATGATCCTGAGGGGTGTTTCTGCTCAGAAAACAATTTTAGATGGAGGGGCGAATGATCGGGTACTTGATATTCGTGGTGATGTGGAGGTGCGCCTCCAGGATTTAACCGTGAGAAATGGAAATGTTGAACTTGAATCTGGTTTGGGAGGGGCTATTTCTGTTCAAGACAGCCAGTTAACTTTAGAGCGGGTGAGAGTTTTAGAGAGCAAGACCCCCAATGGCGGAGCGGCTGGGCTTTACATAGAAAACGGATACCTATTTATTTCAGATTCGGAGTTTTCAGGAAATATTACAGATTCCAACGGTGGAGCCATTGCCTCTGTAGGTAGTTCTGTGGAGATCACGAACTCAACCTTTTCTGGAAATACTGCTGGAGACGATGGCGGTGGAATTTATCTTGCCGGTTCCACTGCTTCGATAGTCAATTCTACCATTACAGAAAATGAGGCTATAACAGGATACGGGGAAGGTCTTTACGGAGGACTTTCTGTGGAGTTAGGGAACACAATCATAGCTGGGAATATTGACTCCAACGAACCTGGTAGTTCAGATTGTGTGGGGGCTGATCTGGTATCCTTGGGCGGTAACATCATGGGAGTTTTAGGTTGTGCAATTGGTGTCGATCCCAATCCTACGGATCGCTACGGTTTTCCCGACAATCCCTTGGATCCGGTATTGGGGCCTTTGCAAGACAATGGGGGCCCCACTTATACACATGCCCTGTTGGAGGGATCTCCAGCCATTGATATGGGTTTGAACGAAGATTGTCCGGCTCAGGATCAGCGTGGTGTGGTTCGTCCCATAGGGGAAAGTTGTGACATCGGGGCCTTTGAGTTTGGCTGTGGAAATGGTGTGGTAGATGAAAATGAGGCCTGCGACGACGGTAATGCCGAGGATGGAGATGGTTGTACTCGTCTTTGTGAGTTGGAGAATACCGACGATGATGATAATGATGGTGGCGGAGATGGAGACGGAAATAACTCGACGGAAAGCGGCGGATCCTGCTCTTTGGGAGCTGAGACTCGAGGGCAGGGAGGCTTTTATATTGCAGGACTTATTATTTTGATGGCCTTGTCAAGCCTGCGCCTTGTTCGAATTAAGTAAGGAGAATTTTAGCGGGACGTTCGTTTTAAGGGGGGAAACGAACGTCCTGTTTTTCAGGGTGAGTCATCACTTAAGGAGTTTTTAGAACCGATTCAAATTTGACGGAAGAAGTAGTCTTTAGTTTTTTTCTTATCTAAATTTCCACGGCTCCACCGGCTGTGGATCCACCCACAGTCCGCGCCTCTCCGCCTTCGCGATCTCTTGCAAAGCCTCCAGCCCAAGGCTCTTCGAATAGCGGGGCTCTCTCCAAGCCATGCCCGCGGCAACAAGCTCTTCGTTCAAGCTGATGCCGTTTAAGAAGACTTCTCCGACCTTACGCCCATAGCTCTCTCCGCTCACGACGATTTTAACTTGCTTTCCGAAGACTTTATCCGAAGTAAACTCTTTCGCCTTCTGACCGAACGCCTGGCGTTTTTCGGGGGCGTCCACGCCGAATAAGCGCAC
>DALYDW010000088.1:0-8930 GCA_031972915.1 bacterium | reverse complement strand
TAGTGCGAAATTTAGTTAACTCGTAGTCTTAGAGTTATAGTTCAAAAGAGGCCAAAGCTCTCGGAGCAGAAGGCCCAAACTGAAGGAGTGATTCTCACCGAGGCTCAAGTGATCGCTTTGGAAAGGAAGAAAGACGATGATGTGGCCTATGGGGAGATCGAAACTGTACATCCCGGCTATCTTGGCGGCCAGAATATTTTTTACGTAGGAAACCTCAAGGGAGTAGGCCTGATCTTCACTTTGGGAAGTTGCCGAACTTTCTTGTCCCCATTTTTAATTTCGAATTTTTATTTAATTTCCGAGTTGGAATTTCATTTCTCTTAGTCCACGCAGACTGAACTCTTATTTGTTCAGCATTGACTAAAAAGAGTGATTCTTTTGAAGTAGCCCATTTTCTCCTCATTCAAAATTTCTCAGAGCGCATGACTTCAACGTTCGATAAAAATGAAATCATTGCAAAGTTTGAGTAATATTTTTCTTTCAGATGTTTCTGAATTTCTTCAGCACACGATCTTTCACAGATAACCTCGATTCTTATATTACCACTTTGTTCCCAATCGGAAGATCGGGTGCCGCGTGTTCCCTCACCGCGAGCGTCGGTGATGGTCCAGCCATGTGCTCCGAGACGTCTAAGATCTTCAACAACCTGTTCTTCTAGAGAAGATTCGGTGATGATGGAGAGTAATGTTCGCGAAGAAAGTTGCATAGTTTATCTTATAAACGTTTGGACGAATATCGTCAGTCGATAATATAAAGGTATTCCTACGACCAAGTTGAATGGAAAGGTCACACCCAAGGATGCCGTAAGATAGTAAGTCGGATTTGCTTCAGGGATTGCCATACGCACTGCAGCAGGTGCGGCTATATAGGAGGCGCTGGCTGCAAGGACGGCAAGTAAGGTTGTTCCACCGGTCGAAAGACCTGAGAGACTGCCTGCAACAACCCCCAATAGCCCCGACAAAAGTGGCATCCCTATGCCAAAAAAGGTTAGAAACACTCCGACCTTGCGAAGTTCATGAAAACGCTTGGAAGCGATAAGGCCCATCTCCAACAGGAATAAACTGAGCGCTCCCTTGAATAAGTCCGAAAAAAGAGGATTGATGGCGGCCGTACGTTCCATTCCAGCGATCCAACCTATGCCCAGTCCTCCAATCAATAGAAAGACACTTTTCCCAAAAAAAACCTTATGAAACAGCTGTCTCCATTCAGTCTTTTCGTTGGATAAGCCCATTCTGGCTAAGGTGACGCCAATAGCAATGGCTGGGATTTCAAGGATCACCATGAGAGCAGTCGTATATTCTTCATAAGAAACATTATTTTTGTTTAAGAAACTGATGGCCACAGCGAAGGTGACCGCACTGACCGAACCGTAATGAGCTGCAAGAGCTGCTGAATCAGGGCGATTAAAGTGCCCGAAGACCCTGAGTATTCCAAAAGCTATGATTGGAATTAAGATGCCCAAAACCAATGTGGCAACAACTGGCAAAGCAACATGAGTTAACGTAGATCGAGAAAGCTCGACTCCGCCCTTTAAACCGATCGCCAGAAGGAGAAATATGCTCAACCCATCATAAATGGATTCTGGGAATTTTAGATCAGAGCGAAATAAACCCGCCAAGAGACCCAGAATGAAAAAAAGGACGATTGGATTGAGTAGGTTATCGATCATATTTTTGTTTTCACGGGTTTAACAATGCCTTGATCGGAATCTTCTCTGAACCATATTCTATTGACGATCATCGGATAACGAACTTTGACCTCACTTATGTCATTCTCGATGAACTCGATATCATCATTTCGTAACCAGGACATCAGGGATGGCTCTATGCTGCTCCGATGCATTTCGTAAATTATTAAAAAGGCGACCGTTGATCCAGCAGCGTGACCATAATCCAGAGAGTAAAAATGACTCTTGAATGCCAACTTGGGTTCAACCGGAGGACCCCGAGGATCCGTGTAAAGCAATGAGGGGAGCTCCATTTTTAAGTCCATTCGAATCCATATCCCCACAATCTCATCAACTTTGGCCAGAGAATGGCGTCTTTTGTAAACCAAAAAATTCCCGGCTTTTTTAATGGACGTGCGCATATTATCAAAACTCCGGACGAGGAGAAGAGTAGTTATTATGGCTATTTTATTTGTGCCTTCATTGTTTCATCGAGATTCTTGAGGTCTCTTCGACGCGCATTGATCATGATAGCCATGTTTCCCGACGGGTGTTTGTTTTCGTACATTAGCTGATGACAAGCGCCTGTCTCTGCAAAATCAAAGATTTGAGAAAGGCACGGATCAATCTTCCCTTTGATTACGAGATCATTAAAGCTCTTTGATTGTTCGTCATTGGCGAAGTGGGAGCCCTGAAATCTCTTTTGTCTCATCCAGTGGTATCGAAGATCGATAGTCGCATTGTAGCCGGTCGTTCCGGCGCAAATCACCACCATCCCTCCCGTATCGCAGACAAACTGGGAGGTCGGTATGGTATCTTCGCCTGGGTGTTCAAAAATAATCCGTGGGCTTCTCTTTTCCCCGATTGCCTCCCAAATGGCCTTTCCAAAAGCACGAGCCCCCTGTAGCCACTTATTGTAGCCCTCTGTATCTTTCCAATGCGGGAGCATTCCCCAGTGACTGAAATTTTTCCGATTGATGACTCCTTTCGCCCCAAGTTTTTTGCAATAATCGATCTTGTCGTCCCCGGAAACGACCGCAACAGGAATTGCCCCGGCTTCTTTTGCAATCTGAATTGCGATCGATCCCAAGCCTCCAGCACCACCCCATATCAAAACAACATCGTCTGGCTTTACAGAATGCTCTTTCCATCCATGTAACATGCGATAGGCCGTTGCGCCGACAAGCATATAGGAAGCACTACTCTCCCAAGAGAGATGCTTCGGTTTCGGCAGGCATTGGTGATCTTGAACACGCGTAAATTGAGCAAAGCTTCCCCAACTTGTTTCATAGCCCCATATGCGAAAGCTTGGGCTATACATTGGGTCGGCTCCTGTTTGAACATAAGGCTCATCCTGCTTCCATTGTCCGCAATGGATCACGACTTCATCACCTACTTTAAGATTCTTCACAGCGCTTCCAGTTTTCCAGACAATCCCAGAGGCATCACTGCCTCCGATATGGAAACCGGAGCTGTCCGGAAAGAAAGGATCCTTTGGTCGTGGCTTAATGACGTCAATTGGAATGCCAAGGCCGGCCCAAACATTGTTGTAATTGACTCCGGCGGCCATAACGTAAACTAGTACTTCATCAGGCCTCAGTGAAGGAACATCGATGATCTCCGATTGAAAGGCCTTTGTGGGCTCTCCAAATCGTTCCTGACGGATGAGTTGTGCGTACATCTTTTTGGGGACTTCTCCCAACGGGGGGATTTCACCTAATTCGTAAATTTCTTTTGTCATGACGTCTCCTATTCCGTATTTTTTAAGGGTTGCTATTTTAAGATCGAACCTTTTTTTTAATAGGTTTTTTTTGTAGACTTTCGCTTGTTTGAAGTTTCTCTGGAGAGAATCGCTTCTCTTTCTCCGCTGCGGTTTCTGTGTAGCGGCTTCGTTCCAAAGCCATTGCTTCTTCCAGTCTCAACCGAATTTCCGGGTACTTTAGGGCCAAGATACGAGCCGCTAAGAACCCAGCGTTTTTTGCTCCATCAATTGCAACAGTTGCCACAGGAACCCCCGGAGGCATCTGAACTGTTGAGAGTAAACTATCCAGACCATCAAGACGTCCCGACGCAAGAGGGACCCCGATAATCGGAAGTAGACAGTTCGCCGCAACCACCCCAGCCAGATGGGCTGCCATTCCAGCACAGGCGATGATGAGCTCGATGCCGCGCTCTTCCGACGTTTTCACATAATCAATGGTCAGATCGGGTGTGCGATGAGCAGAGAGGGCGCGCATTTCACAAGGAATTTTAAATGATCTCAAGACATCATATGCTCCCTTCACTGTCTCGAGGTCATTTGGAGAGCCAGTAAGAATACCTACTAAGGGGGCGCTTGGAGAAGAGGACGCTGGCCATTTGATTTCCAATTCAAACTCTGTTTGTCCGTCTTCTGTTTCAAATTCTGTCTCTATTTCGACACGTTCGGGTACCGTCATCTGTAAACCGGCCTCTGCGATGGATTTTCCCACTCGAATCCTTGATGCCCATTCCTCAAGCTTTATGGCCAGGTCTTCTCGTCTCAAAACTTGTTTCCGTTTCATGCGACTTTTTCTCCTTTGATGATATTTCCTTTTCCCGCCGCCCGACGTAGCCGGTCGGCAACAGCAAGCCCAATTCCTTCTTCAAGAGGGAGTGCAGACACGATAATGTCTAAATTTCTTCTGTCCAGTTCACGCAGGGCGGCATACAAAGAGATCGCAAAAGCCCCTACCTTCTGCGAGACAGGGATCCATGCGACTTTTGGCGGTGGGGCTTGGTGTTCAGGTAGCGCGAGAACTCCGACGCGCAACCCCTGTGAAAGAAACTCATTTATTGTTTCCTTAAAATTTTCAGCATTTGCCAAAACAACCCGGGCCTGTGGTGCATAGTGGCGGGGATATTGTCCAGGGCACCTGATCTCATTGCTGTAGCGAAAGGGGACAGAAGACCCCAAACAAGATTCGATCTCTTCTTTGGTGAGTCCACCCGGTCTTAAGAGGGCAGGCTCATGGGTTGAAAGATCCAAAATCGTTGATTCGATTCCGACTTCGCATGTGCCTCCATCTAAGATGAAATCGATGGTATCGCCCAGGTCCTCTCGTACGTGTTCTGCAGTTGTGGGGCTCGTTCGACCAAACTTGTTTGCGGATGGGGCGGCAATACCATCACCGAATACTCGAAGAAGAGCGAGAGCAATCGGCTGGTTTGGAACACGCAGGGCAATCGTTTCTAATCCCCCAGTCACTGTTTTGGAGACATTAGCATTTTTTCTTAAAATCATGGTCAGAGGCCCAGGCCAAAACCGGTCCGCAAGCCGCCAAGCCAGTTTCGAAATATCTGAGGCCCACTTCTCCATTTCTTCCTTGTCTGCCAGATGGACAATTAGGGGATTGTTTGTGGGGCGGTTTTTTACAGTGAAAATCCGACTTAGAGCATCTTCATTTCTGGCCGAGGCGCCAAGGCCGTAGACTGTCTCTGTAGGAAAAGCGACTAGTCCACCGGCTTTCAAAACCGCTACGGCATGGTCAATTTCTTTTGCAGTTGAAATCATTTTGTCAATCTCTCCAAGGCTTCACGATAGCGGGCGGCCGTTTGTTCAACGATGTTCGGAGGCAGTTCGGGTGCCGGGGGTTTTTTGTTCCATTCGATTTTTAACAAATAATCTCGAACGAATTGTTTATCAAAACTGGGGGGAGAGATACCGACTTGATATTGATCCTTGGGCCAAAACCGCGAAGAGTCTGGTGTAAGAACCTCATCAATTAAAATTAATTTTCCGTTCAAATGACCAAACTCAAACTTTGTATCAGCCAGCAAAAGTCCTTTTCCATCGGCGTATTCGAGACCCTTTTTGTAGATTTGTAGGCTTATATCGAGCACTTGCTCCGCAGTTTTTTCTCCGACAATTTCACAAGCTTGCTCATAAGAGATGTTTTCGTCGTGTTCTCCTTGAGGGGCTTTAGTTGCAGGTGTGAAGATTGGTTCTGGGAGTTTTTGGGATTCTTTTAAATTTTCAGGGAGTGGAATCCCACAAACTTTGCCCGTTTTTTTATAATCATTCCATCCCGAACCAGAGAGATAACCTCGGATGACTGCTTCAATCGGTAAGGGTTTTGTTTTTTTCACTCGCATCGAACGTTTTGCATAAAGCTTAACTTCATCCGGGGTTTTAAATAGTTCATCAACAGGTCTCTCCGAGAGATGGTTGGGAATGATTGATTTCATTTTTTCAAACCAAAAGAGACTGACTTGGGTTAAGACCTCTCCTTTCCCAGGAATTGGATTAGGGAAAACAACATCAAAGGCGGAGAGACGATCCGTGGCAACAAGCAAAAGTTCATCTCCCAAATCATAGATATCTCGAACCTTCCCACGAAAGAGAAGTGGCAGGTACGAAATGTTGGATTCCCAAAGTGGCGTTGTCATTGTCTTTCTCCTTTTGACGGCCACTCCAACAAAATTAATAAATAGACTAATAGATAGTTTCGAATTGATTCATCGGTTTAACCGATGTATGTAACGACAGATGGATTGGATCAACTATCATCATCTTCTTTATTTTTGGACCGTCGCAAAAGAGGGAAGTATTGCCCGTGCTACAGAGACGCTTCATCTCGCCCAACCGACTATTAGCGGTCAAATCCGTGCCTTAGAGGAGTCGTTGGGAGAAAAACTGTTTCGGAAATCGGGACGAAATTTGATTCTTACTGATATGGGGCAGATTGTTTTCCGATACGCCGATGAGATCTTTTCTTTGGGTCGGGAAATGGTCGATACCCTTAAAGGGCGTCCCACAGGGCAAGCAATTCGATTGATTGTCGGTATCGCAGATGTGCTTCCAAAATTGATTACCTATAGGCTATTGGAACCAGCTTTACAGCTTCCGAAGCCTGTTCGCATCATTTGCAGAGAGGACAAGTCGGAGCGGTTGCTTATGGATCTTGCCATTCACTCCTTGGACTTAGTTATTACCGATTCCATACCGAATCCAAATCTCAAGGTGAAGGTTTTTAATCATCTTCTTGGAGAGTGTGGCGTTGCATTTTTTGGAACTAAACAATTCAGTTCTTACAAGCGCCATTTTCCAAAATCGCTTGATGGAGCCCCTCTCTTGTTGCCAACAGAAAATTGCATATTAAGACGTTCTCTGGATCAGTGGTTCGCCTCGGAGGGAATTCATCCCAGGATTGTTGGAGAATTCGAAGATAGCGCTCTCCTCAAAGTCTTTGGGCAAAAGGGACTGGGAATTTTCCCTGCTCCCGTGGTTATTGAATCACAAATTTGCAAACAATACCTGGTCCAAACGATTGGTAAAATCGACAAAGTCAAAGAACGATTCTTTGCCGTTTCCGTAGAACGAAAGATTAAACATCCTGCAGTTATCGCTATATCGGAAGCAGCCCGTGAGAAAATTTTTAACTAAACAGGATATTGGCCGATGATCTCAATATACAAATACGATTTCATTCAAACTTCTTGATTTTGTCTTCAGAGGGTAATTTGCTCAATTCCTCTCTCAACAGAGGCTACTACAGTCCTGGTAAGCCGACTGAGAATAGCTATATTGAATCATTTAACGGAAAGTTCCGGAATGAATGTTTGAATGAGAATATTTTTTTGAATCTGGAAGATGCTCGAGACAAGATCGAGACATGGGGAGAGTTCTATAATTCAATGAGACCGCATTCCGCATTGAAAGGGCTTTCTCCGAACGAGTTTATTGATCGAGTTTGAAAAAAGTACGGATTAACTTTGGAAAACTAACTCTCAGATCTTTTTAGTTGCTGGGGGAAGGTCAGGCTGTATTTTTGAAAAAGAATTATGCCACTCTTGAAGTTCTTCAAAATCAGTTTTTAGTTCATCAGGAGTTGGCATTCTAACTGGGGCTTCATTGGGCTGAGAATGTTCGTATCGAGAATATTTAGTCATCATTTTATCAAAAAGTGCGCAGTCTTCTTCTTTAATAAGAGCAAGTTTATTGATCTTGCCCTTTGTGGTGATGTCCCTACGGTAACGTTGAACAACATCTGCACAAAGCTCATACTCAATCATTCTCTCGAGGATTTTACGAAATTCAGTGCATAAAAATTGAGCTAACGGCTCATAAGCATCTTGACCTGTTTCCTCCGAAGCTTTCTTAGCCTGTGGAAGCTTGTCGTTAAGTAAAGTGTTTAAGGCTTGACGGGGTTTTTGAGCATTTAGCGGTACGTCGCCGGGCTCTCCTGTTCCCCAGTTTTCTTGTTTTAAACAAATGACAGACTGCTCGATGGCATTCTTTTTTGCATGATCATAAAGCATTACCAACAATGAAATCCGATGTGTGAAGACGATGACTTGGCGCTTTTTTGCAACTTGTATAAGCATTTTAACAACAGCCTCTTCGTAATCGTGGTCTAGAGAAGTGATCGGGTCGTCAAAAACAAATGGAACCGGAATCGAACCTCCTTCAACGTCAGCCAGGAAGGCAGCCAAGGAAACAACACGGTACTCTCCCTCGCTAAGAACTTCTTCAACGGGGACATTTGGAGCTCCCTTCAATTTTAGCTGATGTAAAACCCTACCCTTGTCTGTACGGGTTTTAACCAATTCAACTTTGATTCGAGAACCCCCAAGAGCTAAAAGATAATCGCCAAATCGCTGAACAAAAGCATCAGTAATTAGTTTTTCGGCAAGCTCACCTTTTTTACGCGAAAGCATAGCGGTATTGGTAAGCTTCTTTGACGAGGCAAGCTGACCCAATTTTTTTAATCTTTGAATTTCTTCTTCAACAGACTGCCTGTTCTGGGAAAGCCATTTTTTGGTTTGAAGCTGCAATTGCTCCGTCTTCAATTTTTCTTGGTCGCTACTCGATGCATCCTGTTTGTATTTTAAGGCCTCTTCATTAAGTTTTTCCGATGCTCTTGAAAGTTTTTCAAGAAGGTCCTTGCTCTCGGGGATAGAAACAAGCTCTTCAACTTTTCCTACCTGAGATATTTTGGAAGAACGCTCTCTAAAGGCAGTAAACAAGCATTCAATATTTACGGTTACACTTTCTTCTAAACCAGAAGCATCCATCTTCATCTTCATATCTGCTTCAGTGGTAATCAGCCCGATTGTTTTAATCGCATTTGTATAAGTAATTTCTGATTTCATCGCCTCCTTATTGACTTCATTCTTAATATAATCTTCGAAGGACAGAAGTCTCTTTTTTCCTTCATCAGACAACTCTTGCTGGCATAGGACGCACAAAGCTCCATTCCCAATATGCGGAAACGATTGTCCAGGATACGCATAAGATTCGGAA
>DALYDW010000087.1:0-9084 GCA_031972915.1 bacterium | reverse complement strand
TAAGTGCAAGGTCCATGTCGCAACGGGTCAAATTTCCCTCGATCAAAAGGGGCGTTTGGCTGGACGTTTTGTAACTTTGATAGAAAAAATTCCGGATTCGATTGTTAAAAATCTCTATAAGCGCCTACTGTCGGAGGCTCTAGAGATTCCGCAAGAGTGGTTGAGTTTGGGAAAGGGTTTTCGAGAAAAACAGAGCAAAGGCACTTTGACTCCGCAAAAACAAGAGCTTAAGTCCTTGTTTTTACCGGAAGAAGAAGTCATTTTTGAGATTTGGCTGAAATTTCCGGCCCTACGAAATGAAATCACGAATGGAGTTGGAGAAGAGATTTTTTGTACAGAAAGTGCCGCGCAGCTATTTCAACGTTTCTCCCATCTGGCTCAACAGGAACCTGGCGTAACCACTGGAGAATATTTTGATCTAGCCCCTACGGCCATGCTTGGGTTATTAAGTGGCCTCGCGGTAAAGGCGGACGGTTTAGAGGAGCTTGGCGAAGCCCGACAAGGTTTGGCTCAAGCGTTGTTAGGACTTAAAAAAAAGCGGCTACAAAGAGATCTCCTCTCCCTGAATGCCAAGGACCCGGAAGAACTAACGTTGTTGCAAAGCAAGATTACGGACTTATCTAAGGTGCTTAAACACCGAGAGAGGATTTATGGCGAAAGATAAGGTACGAGAAGAAATTAAAGACCTCATTCAGCTCGGAAAAGAGCGTGGTTTTTTAACCTACTCGGACATCAACGAGGCTTTGCCCGAGAACGTGGTCTCGGCGGACCAAATCGACACGGTTTTGGCCGTCTTCGACGAAATGGAAATTGCCATTGTCGAGAAGGCCAGCGATTTCAAGGCGGGGGTCGTCGCGAATAAGAAAAAAAGCGCCGGAACCAAAGCGGCTCCAGCGATGAACGCCAAGGAAGAAGACGAAGAAGACGAAGAAGAAGAGGCCGAAACCGAGACTGAGACTGAAACCGAGTCTCTCGAAGGTTACGGAAAATCAAGCGACCCCGTACGCATGTACCTGCGCAAAATGGGCTCGGTAGCCTTGCTCACCCGTGAAGGCGAAGTTGAAATCGCCAAGCGCATTGAACAGCACGAAGACGACGTCTTGCTTACCTTGATCACCTCGCCCTTCGGCATGGATGAGATTTTTAATCTGGGAGAGGCCGTTAAAAAAGGAAAGATTCGTCTTTCCGACGTCATGAAAGATTACGAAGACCTCTCTCAAAGCGAAGACTTTGACGAAGAGGCCTACCGTAGCGATGTCGTCAAGTTATTCGCCAAGTTCAAGCAGATTTCAAAAGAGTACGATCGCCACAATAAAAAAAATAAAACTGCAGGACAGTCTAAAAAATCCAAAGAAAAGTCAGATTTAGATTTCGAAGAAGCTCGTCAAAAACTTCTGGCCACCGTCAAAGAAATTCGCTTCACTCGGAAAGCGACCAATAAAATCATCGATAAAATTCGAGAGATGGCCGATCACATCATCGGTCAAGAAAACATCATTCGAAATATCGGGGCTAAGGTAGACGCAGCCGATTCGGATGCAGGGTTGGTTAAACTCAAAAAGACTAAAACCAGCACCTACACATTGCGAAAGCTGGCCAAAGATCTAGAACTCCCCAAAGAAGAATTTAATAACCTGCTCAAAAATCTTCAGGGCGCCAAACGTAAGCTAAAATCCCTAGAAGAAGAATACGGCTATTCTAGCAAAGAGCTGAAGGACATCTACGAGGGAATCCAACGCAATCAAGTATTGGCTGAGGCGGCCAAAAGCGAGCTCATCGAAGCCAACTTGCGACTCGTGGTTAGCATCGCTAAAAAGTACACCAACCGTGGTTTGCAATTTCTCGACCTCATCCAAGAGGGCAATATCGGCCTCATGAAAGCCGTCGATAAATTTGAATATCGCCGAGGCTATAAATTTTCCACTTACGCCACTTGGTGGATTCGTCAGGCCATTACTCGGGCAATCGCCGACCAGGCTCGCACGATTCGTATTCCCGTGCACATGATCGAAACCATCAACAAGCTTGTGAGAACTTCTCGCTACCTTGTGCAAGAGCTCGGCAGAGAACCTACGCCCGAAGAAATTGCTGAAAAAATGGAATTGCCCGTCGAAAAGGTGCGAAAGGTCCTCAAAATCGCCAAAGAACCCATCTCTCTGGAAACCCCTATCGGCGAAGAAGAAGATTCTCACCTGGGAGATTTCATCGAAGACAAGAGCGTCATCAATCCTTCCGACGCCGTCGTCAACATGAACCTCTCCGAATCAACGACCCGAGTGTTAGCAACCTTGACTCCTCGCGAAGAAAAGGTATTGAGGATGCGATTCGGGATTGGAGAAAAATCCGATCACACCTTAGAAGAAGTCGGGCGAGATTTTTCCGTAACACGGGAAAGAATTCGTCAGATCGAAGCCAAGGCCTTACGCAAACTTCGCCATCCCTCGCGAGCGAAAAAATTGCGTAGTTTCGTAGATTGGTAGGATCCCCTTGGGGGCCGATAGCTCAGTTGGTTAGAGCTCCCGGCTCATAACCGGGCGGTCGAAGGTTCAAGCCCTTCTCGGCCCACCTAATTTTATCCTAGGAAATCTATGACCCCTTTAGCCCATGCCGTTTACTGTTCCATTCAGATCGAAAACTTCAAAGAAGAGCTGGAGACCCTACCCGTTCGGGTTCGGGAGGTGGAAAGCGAACTGCAAACCTTGGAGAGTGACTACCAAAAACAAAAACTAGAATGGGAAACCTTGGAGAAAGATCGAAAGCGTCTTGAAGCGGAATTTCGCGAGGAGACCGACAAATTAAACGAAAAAGAACTCCGCTTAAATTCGATCAAAACTCAAAAAGAATATCAAGCCGTGGTCAAAGAAATCAGCATTTCCAAAACCACTCAAAGGGAGCGAGAACAAAAAATTACTCAAATTAAGGCTCTCCAAAGTGAAATCCAAGAGCGCCTCGCTCCTCGCGAAGCCAACCTAGAAAAGCTGCGTCAACAACTCAGTGAAGAGCAATCGCAAATTCAAGGCACACTAGAAGAATTACAAAACAAGATCGAAACTTTTACTGAAAAGTTAGCACTAGCCCTGGATTCGCTTGCACCCGAGGTGCGCAATCAATATCAAGTCATCGCCTCCCGTATGCAACCCCCAGCTGCCTTGGTTGTTGAGGGGACATGCCAAGAGTGTTTCATCCATCTACCTCCACAGATGTATATCGAGTTACGAAGAAAACAAACTGTACACACCTGCCCCAGTTGTAACCGTTTGCTTTACTTCGAAGAACCCCAACAGGAAATTTCATGAGTCATTCTTTGCCTAAACAAACCCTGGCCGAGGTTTTGTTGTTTCTGGTCGAAAAAGAAAATTTTTCCTCCGTTACCGAGTTACGCACACTCACCCTCGAGCAAATTCAACAATCCCTCACCGACTTGGCGTTTCGCCTGCACGAAGAGGCTCGCCATGAAAACTCCGTGGAAGATTTCAAACGGGTCGAACAGGGACTCCTGCCTTCCTACAAAAATTTACTGACCCAACTTTCTCGAGAAGAAAAAGAAAAGCTCATCAAGGGATTTCTCAATTGAATTCCGCCGAAGCCCTCGACCTGGTGATTCTCTATGCCGATGGCGGAGCACGCGGTAACCCGGGGCCTGCGGGAGCTGGAGCAGTATTAACCGATCGATCGGGTAAGATACTGGCTCGACTCCACCGTTATCTGGGAGAAGCCACCAATAACACCGCCGAGTATTCTGCTTTGATTCTTGGCTTAGAAGAGGCGTCTCGCCTCGCCGTAAAAAAAATTGTCATACGTCTCGACTCAGAATTGATAGTGCGCCAACTAGAAGGCCGCTACCGGGTCAAACAACCCCATCTACAAATTCTGCACCAACAGGCTCGAAATCTACTCCAAAGATTTGAGAAGGTGGCGGTTCAGCATATCCCACGGGAGAAAAACTTTGAGGCAGATCGTCTAGCCAATTTAGCGATGGACGAGCGTAGCAGTTCAAGCCCCTGCTCAGAGCCATGAGAACTCCACGCTCTGGGTCTTGACAAAAAAAACTTTGGGGCCAAGCCTAAAAGATAGGAATTTCGAGCGAGTGGTCGCGCCCTTCCCAAAAAACTGGGAAGCGTGAGGAAAGTCCGGGCACTGAAGGGCACCGTAGTGGCTAACGGCCACCCCGCCTCCCTACTCATGGGGTATCCACTCGATGCAAGGGGGATGCGGAGGACTAGTGCAACAGAAAGCAAGTACGGTTTTGGTTTAGGCCAAAACGCAGTAGTGAAATCCGGTAAACTCTACGGAGTGAAAGGCCAAATAGGTCCCGCTACTTTCTTATTTTTAGGAAAGTTAGACTTTAGCCCGGTTGAATCCCGGCTTTTCAAGCCAGGAGGCGGGATGGGTAGGCTGCAAAGATCCCCTTCGCAAGAAACGGGACAAGAGAAATGACCACATAAAACAGAACCCGGCTTACGGCTCGAAACGAAACAACCCACCCCTTCGCGGGTGGGTTGTTTTTTTAAGAAAAAGTTTTTTTCTCAGAACTATCCGAGCGGGGCTCATCACTATTCGTCGGTGACACATCCTTCCGAAGCAGAGGAAACGTTCTTAATGAACTTTTTAAGAGTCCCACGGGTAGCCTTGTAGGGTGGGGGGCTCCAATTTTTGAGTCGCTCTTGAATGAGTTCTTCCGCTAAATGCAGGCGAATTTCTCGACCCCTGATGTCGATGGTTAGGGTGTCTCCCTCCTCGATCACCGCGATCACTCCGCCCTCCTGCGCCTCGGGAACAATATGTCCCACGACGAAACCGTGAGTCCCTCCGGAAAAACGGCCATCCGTGATCAAGGCCACGTCCTTGCCCAAGCCCTCTCCCATGACAACGGCGGTCACCTTGAGCATTTCACTCATGCCAGGCCCACCTTTAGGTCCCTCGTAACGGATGACAATCACATCGCCCTTATGAATTTTCTTTTGCTTCAAGGCAAGAATGGCGTCTTCTTCGCCGTCAAACACCCGGGCCTTTCCCGTGAAGGACTCTCCTTCTTTGCCGGTAATTTTAGCTACAGATCCCCCTGGGGCCACATTGCCATAGAGAATTTGTAAATGCCCCGTGGGCTTGATGGGCTGACTCAAAGGAAAAATAATTTTCTGCCCCTCTTGCAAACCGGGCAGCTCCTCAAGATTTTCTTCCAAGGTACGTCCGGTACAAGTGAGACAATCCCCATGAAGCAAACCTTCTTTCAACAAAAGTTTTTGCACAGCGGGAACTCCCCCCACCGCACAAAGATCTTCCATCACGTATTTTCCACTGGGTTTTAAATCGGCCAAGAAGGGTGTTTTATCACTAAGTCTCTGAAAATCCTCCAAACTCAAACGCACGCCAACAGATTTGGCCATGGCGATCAAATGCAAGACCGCATTAGTCGAGCCTCCCAAGGCCATAACCATGACGATGGCGTTTTCAAAGGCCTTCGAAGTCATGATATCGCTAGGCCTGATATTTTTTTCCAAAAGATTGTAAATGGCACTGCCCACGCGAAGACATTCGTCGCGTTTTTCCTGACTGGTAGCGGGATGGGAAGAATCGTAGGGCAAGGCCATTCCTAAGGTCTCAATGGCAGAAGCCATGGTGTTAGCCGTATACATTCCGCCACAAGCGCCGGCGCCAGGACAGGCGTGCTGTAAAATGCCCTCTAGTTCTTGCTGAGAAATATTGCCAGCTACGTAAGCCCCCAATCCTTCGAAGGCGCTGACGATATCCAAAGTTTTTCCCAGGTAATGACCGGGACGAATTGTGCCACCGTAAACCATAATGGAAGGACGATTGAGCCTACCCATTGCGATTACAGAGCCCGGCATATTTTTATCACAACCCACCACAGAAACATTGGCGTCGTACCACTGGGCTGACATGACCGTTTCGATGGAGTCGGCGATAATTTCACGCGACTGCAAAGAAAAATTCATCCCATCGGTGCCCATAGAAATGCCATCACTCACACCGATCGTGTGAAAAATTAAACCTACCAACTCGGACTCTTGGCATCCCTGCTTTACCAAACGGGCCAAATCGTTGAGATGCATATTGCACGGATTGCCTTCGTAGCCCGTAGAGGCGATCCCAACTTGAGGCTTGGCCAAATCTTCACGAGTCAGCCCCAATGCGTAAAGCATGGCCTGGCTGGCCGGTTGATCGGGATCTTGAGTGATTCGAGAGCTGTAAGGATTTAATGGATGAATGTCAGTTTTCTTCATAATTTCCCCCAAAATCAGAAAATAATCACCTTGACCAGCATTAACTTTCCACCTTGACAGAGAAGATCAGCGGGGGTTAGGGTCGAAATGAATAGTCATTCATTTTTTGAGGAGTTCTATCTATGTCTTCCCTTCGTGACGCCGTTATTGTCAGTGCAGTTCGCACCCCCATGGGTCGCGCCAACAAAGGAATTTACGTCAACATGAGAATCGACGACCTCGGTGCCGTCGTACTGAAAGAAGCCCTAAAGCGAGTACCCCAACTCAACCCCGAGTTGATCGAAGACGTGCTCATTGGCTGCGCCATGCCCGAAGGAGAACAAGGCATGAATGTGGCTCGCAATGTCAGCTTGCTGGCCGGCATTCCCATCTCCGCCGCCGCGGCCACCACCAATCGATTTTGTGCATCCTCGCTACAAACCATCATGGACGCCGCTCGCGCCGTCATGGTGGGCGATGGCGATGTCATCGTCGCTGGAGGGATCGAAACCATGAGTCACGTACCCATGGGAGGCTTTAACCCTTCCCTCAACCCCAAGCTCATGGGTGGAGACAATCCTGACGCTTACATCAGTATGGGAGAGACCGCCGAGAACGTCGTGGCAAAATATAAAATCAAGCGCGAAGACATGGATCAATTCGCTTTAGAAAGTCACCTCAAGGCGGTTAAAGCGACGGAAGAGGGAAAATTCAAACAAGAAATCGTCCCCGTAGAAATCACCTTGGCCGACGGCAGTAAAAAGGTTGTTGCCATCGACGAAGGTCCCCGTGCAGAGACAACTTTGGAGCGCCTCGCCTCCCTCAAGCCCGTCTTCAAAAAAGACGGATCGGTCACGGCAGGAAATTCTTCTCCCTTAACCGATGGTGCCGCCGCTGTTGTCATTATGAGCGCTAGCAAAGCTCAAGAATTGGGAATCAAGCCCTTGGCCCGCATTCATGCCATGGCCGTAGCCGGTTGCGAACCCGAACTCATGGGTATGGGGCCCGTCCCTGCCGTACGCAAGGTCTTGCAACGCGCTGGTAAAAAAATCGAAGACATCGATATCGTCGAACTCAACGAAGCCTTCGCCTCCCAATCGTTGGCGGTAGTCCAAGAGCTAGGCATCGATCGTAAAAAGCTCAACCCCCATGGTGGTGGCATCGCCTTGGGACATCCCTTAGGCTGTTCCGGAGCACGCATCATGGCCACTCTGATCCACGATCTTTTCACCTACGATAAAAAGTGGGGCTTAGAAACCATGTGTATCGGTGGCGGCCAAGGGGCTGCTTGCATCATCGAAAGACTCTAAAGCTTCATTCGCTACACGACATGGGCCCATCCCGGTTGTGGAGCGAAGCTTTGAAGAAAAAGCCTTCAGCAAAAAGGACTCTCTATGAAAGAAATTAAGAAAGTCGCCGTCCTCGGTGCTGGCGTCATGGGACAAGGAATCGCCGCCCATTTGGCAGGAGCGGGTGTGCCCGTACTCCTCTTGGACATCGTTCCTCCCCAATTCACCGAAGAAGATAAAAAACTTGGACTCAGCGAATCCTCGCCCCAGTTCCGCAATAAATTCGCCCTCAAAGGTTTGGAAGCAATCAAAAATTCCAAACCCTCGGTGATCTATTCGAAACGGGATCTCAAACTCATTAGCCCAGGAAACTTCGAAGACCATTGGAATCAATTGGCTGATTGCGATTGGATCGTTGAGGTCGTGGTCGAAAAACTTGCCATCAAACAATCGCTGTTTGAACGCATCGAAAAAGTCATGAAGCCCGACACGGTGGTGAGTTCCAACACCTCTGGCCTTCCCCTGAAGGACATGTCCGAAGGACGTGGCGCCAACTTTAAGAAAAACTTTTTGGTGACTCACTTCTTCAATCCTGTGCGCTACCTAAAGTTGGTGGAAATCGTCTCTTGCACCGAAACCGATGCCCAAGTCGTCGAACACATGGCTCGCTTCCTCGAAGATCGGTTGGGCAAAGGCGTAGTATACGCCAAGGATACTCCCAACTTCATCGCGAACCGCATTGGCACCTTTGCTTTCATGACGGCTTTAAATCGTGCCATCGCGGAAGACTACAGTGTGGAAGAAGCCGATAAAATCTTCGGCCCCGCCATGGGAAAACCCAAAAGCGCCATGTTTCGCACGGCGGACATTGCCGGTATCGACACCCTGGCCCATGTTGTGAAGAATACCTACGAGAACTGTCCTAAAGACGAACAACGTCAAGAATTCGTCATGCCCGACGTGGTCAATCAGTTGATCGCAAAAGGTTGGACCGGAGACAAAGCGGGTCAGGGATTTTACAAAAAAACCAAAGATACTTCGGGAGCCAAGCAGATTCTCTCCCTCAATCTGAAGACCGGCGAATACCAAGGTAAGCAGGACATCAAATTCGATTCCTTGCGAGCCGCCAAAGGAATTGAAAATGTTGGTCAGCGGATCAAGGCCATGGTTGAGTCGCAAGATCGCGCCGGGCAGTTCGCCTGGAAGGTCACTCGAGACACCCTGATCTATACGGCCAACCGCATCCCAGAAATCGCCGACGACGTGGTTAATGTCGACAACGCAATGAAATGGGGCTTTAACTGGGAAATCGGTCCCTTTGAAACCATGGACGCCTTGGGTGTCAAAGAAACCGTCGAACGCATCAAGGCCGATGGTTTGGCCGTGCCCGAATTGTTGAACCGCGTTTTAGAAAAAGGTTCGGGAACCTTCTATCAAAACCAAAACGGCAAGCGTTTGTACTTTGATATTCAAAGCAACAGCTACCAACCGGTTCCCAGCAAGCCCAACATCTTCTTTGTAAAAGACGCCAAAATCACCAGACCCATCGTGGCCCAAAACTCCGGTGCCAC
>DALYDW010000086.1:2454-9132 GCA_031972915.1 bacterium | reverse complement strand
TTTTCCTGACTCACCGCGCCAAACCCCTCGAAATCAGAGAATTTTTTCTTGTTTTCCCCTAGCAACTTCGCCCCCTCGCAACCGAGATAATAACTAGAGGCCTTGGGTGTTTTATGTTGCTGTTCTCTCCGGGGTCTGAGTCTGTTGTTGGCGCTTTGATTTTCAGGGAGATAGAAACACATGAACCGAAAACATTTGTTGATTCTGGGGTGTTTCGCGATGTTTGCCACAGCTACTTTGGGAGCCTGTGGCTCAGGTGCTGAGGGAGAGGCCCCGCGGGCCGAAACCGTGTTACAAGCTTCCCGCGCCACCTCCTCGGACATTCAACCTGATGTTCATATAAATGTCCCGCCTCCCGCCTCCCAAGATTCCAATTTAGCCGAAGACTTTTTCGAGAAAAAAGAAGCCCAAGAAAATTTTAGTGAAGAACTGCAAGAGCAGATCGAGAAAAATCAAGAGTCCCTACCCAAGCCCGAAGAATTGCCTGAGGGCGCAGTGCTTTATCAAACCCTCTTGGGGGGGACGGTGCCTGTAATGGCAACGGCCAATTGCGACGTGGCCCAAGAGTTTTTGTGCATCGACGCGCCCTTGCCGCCCGAAGGTCTAAACGATGTCCTAACCGTGCAGCCCGGTGTTGATTTAGTGGCCCGCATCGATCTCAACCAATTGGCCGTGTTTGGCGATAGTCCGGTGGCCGTGGTCAGCGTGTTCAATAATGATCAAGGCGGAGCGGCTACCGAAACGCTCATTATGCCTAGCGATGTCGAGAATGTCAGCGGAGGTTGCAGTCCTGAAAATTGTGTGGGGCAATTTAAAACCGCCGTCGCTTTGGGTGGGCCTGGGCGTTTTACGGTAGTGGTCAGCGCTTATAAAAGCGTTAATGACGGACAGATCAACGATTTAGTTTCTAAGATGGTGACGGTCTATCGTACCGAGACTCCGCAAATTGAGTTGTTAGAGGCACGACCTGTTACCTTGGGCGAAGAGGCCGTGGTGGGTGAGCCTGTGGCCTCGGGGGCAACAATTAATGCCGAGCGCCTGCGTCTCAAAGTTAAGCTGCTTTCGACTTTTAGTCCCGGGGTTCAAGTGCGTTTTAATAATTATGACGCCGAGGGCAGCCTGACGGGTTTTGATGCCGTGGGTTATGTGGCTTCGAAAGAAGCTTCAACCGAAGAGGGCTCTCGCATTTATACGGGTGAAGTTCTATTGCACAATGGGCTTAACCAATTGCGCATCGTTGGCGCCAATCCCGAGGCCGAGAAAGCTTTAAAAGAAGAAGCTCCGGTTCCCATGGTCCTTGATTTCGAGGTGACTAACTATTTTGGCAAACCTCGTATTAAATTCTTAAGCCCCGCTTCCAATCAAGCGATTGTGCCTCAAGATCCCGATAGAGCTGGGCAAAAGGTCGAGGTGAAGTTCTGTTACACGCTGGTTCCCGGTATTGACGGTGGTACAAACGATTCAGAAGAGTGCGTGAATGGAGATCTGGGCTTTGGTGCCTGTCTCAAAGTCAACGGTCGTAGCATCGGTGGCGAAGCTGCAGTGGCTGGCGAGACCATTTCTTACAACAAGCCTGAAGGAGTCTTTACTGCCAGCATCAATCCCGACTTTGGTCTCAATGTCTTGCAGGTCCAAGTAGTCGATGACAAATGTGGTTCTCCGGTTCGCTATACAGACTCAAGCTCCTTTCTCTACGGTGTGCCGGTAAAATTCATTCAAAATGGCGAGATTCAAAATTTTGATACCTTCTCTAAACGAGGAATCAATCTCGATATCGGCCGCCATATGGTGAAGGGCGACGTTCGACAGATGATCGAGAGTTACCTGGCTAAGGCCGATCTCAAGGGATTTTTGCTCGATACTTTCAAGAGCAACGCCAACAAGGCCGGTTATGTCTGCCAGGAGTATATCGATCCCAATACGGGTGAGCCTGTGAGTTCTAACGGAGATACCAGCATCGAGTTTTTGGAAGACACCTTCGAACTCGGTGAAATCGAGTTGACCGATTTGACTCCTTCCAGCGACGGCATGCTGCACGTAGGCCTGATTATCCATGGTCTCCACGGCGATGCCGATCTCAAGGCCGCTGAAAATAATGGCTCTACGGTCGATGGAGAAATCCCCTACATTCCACTGCGCATCTCTTTGGGAAAACTCGAGGCCAATCTCGGAATCGCCTTGCCTCGTAAGGCCGACCTCGACCTTAACAATGATGGTATCGAAGAAGAACGTAGTGTTTTGGATATCCGTCCCATTGAGGGAAAGCAATTCCTCTCCATCGTGGGAGACGGTCCCTTGGGGCGTCCCGTTTACGTGGATAGTTCGCGTTATCCTGCGGCAGCGGGCATTGAGTTGTTGGATTGGCAGCAGGGATTTGTCTTAAAACAGTTCAGCACCATTTTGGGAGGAACCTTCCTTTGTGGTCTTGAAGCGGGTTTTAACAATGAAAGCTCTGGAACCTTCGGAGCGGCAACTGTCGATTTGGAGAAGCTCGTCGCTTACGATAAAAACCCTCTGCGTTTCTCCCTGGGCTTTGACTTCTTAGGTAAGGCCCTCAATATGGATGTGGCCTTAAACGCCTTCAAGGCGGTGTTTGAGTTTGACGCCCGTGGTATCTATGTTCGGGATCTTCCCATACGGGTAAATCCCGGTCCCAAACAGTTGCAAGATTTAGCTGAGAAATTTAGCGAGGGGATCGTCGGCTATGTTTCTCGCCTGCGCGATGCAGACGAAGCTGCGCCTCAAGCCCTAAACCAGGAATATCACAATTTGGGGCTTATGGTCAGCGAAGACACGGTTAACAGTGCCCTCGCCGGTGCTACCTTGTCGGGCCTTTTACAGCTCGATTTGGATACTAAGGCCTACACTAAAATGGGTGGGCCCTTATCGAGTGTATTGTTACCCAATGGCAGTATGTTTCTTATGCAGCAGATCGACGCCAACTTGGATGGCAACTCAGGCAATGATAACGAGGTGCCCGTATTGTTGCGTATCCAAGCCGATCCGCTTCGTCCTCCGGTGTTCTCCTTCTTGACAGCAGACGAGGTCGCCCGTTTTGCAGACGAAGAGCAAAAAGCTCAGACAGCTGCTGAGGGCGAGAGTGGAGAGATCAAGACTTATTTCGATCCCGCTAAAAAGTACTTTCGTTTAGCTGTCTCTGGCTTGGAGATCATGGCCTTCGAGCAAGAGAAAAAACCGGGATCCCGCACAGATGCTTTCTGTAACGTGCCGGTGCCTACTAGCGATAATAATAAGCTTTTGGCCAAGGGGTTTTGCCCTGTTCCTGGGGATGCTAAGACCCTCATGAAGGAAGACGAAGTGCCAGCGGGTTATGTTTGTCCCGAGGCCGATCGTTTTGTGGTGCCTCGATCGGTGGGAGATATCGTCTCGCGACCTTCCCTCAATCCAGAAGAAGACGCCACGCCCTTGCCCATCTATCGGGTGCGGGGCAACTTGGTGTTTCATGGAGAGATTCAGCCTCTCAATCGTGAGGTGTCTGCCACCGACCGTTTGAAATCGGCCAATCCCAAGGAAAAAAATATCCTGCGCCTCAAGTTGATTCCCGCAACCACGGGCGTCAAGGAGGCCTTCTTGACAGATATCACGGTACTAGAAAATCGCACCGGCAAACCCGATATTGCGATTTCTCAGTTGTTTACCGATTTCCTCAACGCGGCGGTGGGAGACGACTGCAAACAATTTAACGAAATTAAAATTGCACTTCCCCAACAGATTCCCGGAGAGCCCGAAGCTGGAGAAACCTTCGAACCGCTCTTGCCAGATTTTGGGCTGGAGAAGGTCGGTTTAGGTGTGGAGGCCGAAAACTATCCCGAGGCCTTTATTGATGATAATCGCTTGTACCTCGATCTTTGGCTCTTCGCTGATTTGATCTTCACCGGAGAATAGTCCTTTAGCCCAGATGAAAGGGTTGTTGCTGTAGCTGAGCAGAAGAAAATCTCCGCTGGTTCGGAGGGCGGGTGGGCCCATTCAAAAGGGGTAGGTCCTAGCTGAGTTTCCTCTTGTCAGTGACAGGGAATTCAGGTTGCAAAATTCGCCGATTTATTCAAAAAAGCTCCCTCATCCTTTTGCGACGAGGGAGCTTTTTTTGTGAAAAAAAACAGCGGGTTTAGCTTTGCGTTTTTTGCCGTGCTTTTTTTGATGGTGGGTTTTCAAAGCCCGAGGGTTTGGGCCCAACTCATCGAGCGTCCCAATAACCCGGCTCTCAAGCCGTTCAATTTTGGTCTTAGCGCTGAGGCCGATGATATTACGGTTTCTCCTGACGACACGGTGGTGGTGGTCAATGATACTAGTGATTTGGTTTTGATCGAGACGACGAATTTTTCTCTCGCCCAGACTCAACCGGATAGTCTCGAATCCCGAGCGGAGAGTTTTCAGTTTTTACCGAATAGTTCGAGTCTGTTCGCTGCGCAGAACGATGGTTTTGTCACTCGTATCTTGGCCGACGATCCTCTAAACGATGTTTTGAATGTGGATGTCTCCGAAACCACTGGAACCGGCAATTTCGGGTTGGTCATGGATCCAGAGGCCATTGACGAACACTTGTATTTGCTCAATTACAGTAGCAATACGCTCTTCGAATATAAAATCTCCACGCGGACCATTCCCACGACGACTTTGGTCAATCCTCCTCAAGGTTTTAATAATTTAAATGACTTGGTCTATATCGCCTTGCCTGCGGATATCGCGGGAAACACTGGCGGAGAAATCGATAAGATGGCCATTCCCACTAGCGATGGCCAGGTTTTATTCTACGACGAAAGCCTTAATTTTATCGGTTCTTTGTTGCTGACAGGAACGAATGAAGAGCTTTGTCCCACCAATGGCAATCCCGAAGACAATGTGTTGCCTGCCGCCGCCGTAGGTCCCGATCGGGATTTGCTGTTTGTTTTGAATGTGACGGACAACGTGGTGCACGTGGTGAACACGATTACGCTTTCTGAGATCGATACGGATCCCGATGTGAATGATGGTAATCCCACTCCCATCTGTTTGCGTGAGATTGTTCCCGGTGATGATACCCCCCAGGATATCAACGAAAATATTCGCGATGTAGTTTCTATGCGTTTAAACCTACCCCTCAATGCCCCTAGGGCCTTTGTCACAGGTGACCTTGGGGTGACGGTTCTCAATGCTGATCCTAACGATTTGGGAGTTCTTGACCAGAGCGACGATTCTAATGAGACGGGTAATATTCTCATGTCGCGGACTCCCAATTTAATTACAGCTAGCTCCACCGAAGATGGCTACCTTTACGTTACCAATACGGATAACTCCATTTCCATCATCAGTGAGAAGCCTTTTGTGACGATCAATTCCATTACCCCCGATTTGGTGACTCAGGGGGATGGTAATTTTTCGATTAATTTTCAGGTCGATGAGTTGTGCGAAGGTTGTCAGTATCGAGTGAGGGCCAACGGAGACATCGACGAATCGGGTACTTTGCTGGGAGAGTTTACCTACAGCGCTACCGATGCCGTTAATACAGATCTCACGACTCCAAGTATCGATGCCAACAGTTTTCCCGCAGGGACCTTCATTGAAGGGCAAAATAGCATTTTTATTTTTTCCGACGATGCCGATGGTTTGACTGGGCGGGATTCGGTTTTTCTCACTGTGGATCAACCGCCTCCCGATGTCGTGATTGTGAGCACGGCCTTTGGTAACGCGAAGGGATTTATCAATATCGAGCGTCTTACCCAAGAGGACATCGCCCAATACAATGTCTATGTCTTGGCGGCCTTGGATCAAGCCAATCCCAGTTGTCCAGGAGGTTTAGATTTTAGTGCGCTTACCGAGCCTACAGCCATTGTTTCTCAGCCCAGTGGTGGAAGCGAAGTGCGCATCACCATCGATGGTTTGATCAATGGTACGGCCTATTGCGTGGGAGTTCAGGCGCAAGATAATACGGGTAATCTTTCGGCTAATATTACCGTGGCGACCGATCCAATTATTCCAGAAGTGACGGTGGGCATTTTGGGTAAGGCTGGTGAGACGGGTTGCGCCTTAAATTCTCAGGCCAGACCTCGAGGGACTTGGGCTTATGGTATGCTTTTGGGGCTTCCCTTGGCGATGGGACTGCTAGGTCGACGACAATGGGCACGGCAAATTTTTAGAACATTGTCCCTGGGAATTTTGGTTGGATGGCTTGCTTTGTCCCCCATTCGCAAGGCTCAAGCCATGGAGGTGACGGATCAAGATTGGTCCCTGCAATTTCAAGGGGGATTCTTTTTACCTACTAACAGCAATGTGAAGGATTTTCTCGGCCTCTGTTGCAATGGCATGTACCAGCTTACCTTTGGTCGTTTGTGGAAGAGTCAATATGAGGTTAATCTCGGAGTAGGCTTCATGGTGGAAAATGCCACGGCGGTGGGAATCAATACTGGGCGTGAGTCGGGAGAGCGTTTTAATTTCTTTGTTTTGCCCATCAGTAATTCTTTTATCTATCGGGCCGATTTCGTTGAAAACCAACTTTTGGTACCTTTTGTCAACGTGGGTTTTGACTACATGTTTTTTCGAGAAAACCTACAGGGCAGCGTTATCGATGGTTGGAAGTTTGGTTATCACGCCGGAATTGGCCTACAGATTTTGATGGAGTTTTTTGACACCGTTGCCGATGGAATGGAAAATTATGGTGTCAACGACGTGTATTTCACAATG
>DALYDW010000086.1:399-2444 GCA_031972915.1 bacterium | reverse complement strand
TAAACGGTGTTACTGCCTTTGCGGGTATACTCTTCGAATTCTAACGATTGAATCAAAAATTAACGCGTGAGGCGTTGCCTTGCTCCGTTGAGAAGTAAGACAAGGGCTTGGTCATGAGAAATATTCGTCTCACCCTTCAGTATGTGGGCACTTCCTTTCACGGCTGGCAGATTCAGCCACAGGGAGTCACAATTCAGGCCTTGCTTAAGGAACTTTTGGAAAAATTACTTCATGAGTCGATTACAGTGTTAGGCGCGGGCCGCACGGATTCGGGGGTTCACGCCTTAGGACAAATTGCTCATTTCAAGACAACTCATCCCATCGATTTGGCTACCTTGCATCGGGCATTGAACGCCCATTTACCTCCTACCGTGGCGGTGACGACGGTGGAGGAGGTATCCTTGGAGTTTCATTCAACTCGGGACGCCTTGGAAAAAACTTATGTTTATTTTCTGCTCCATTCTCGGCAGAAGATACCTCTCTTAGAGCGTGTTACTTGGCGTCGTTTTGGTTCTTGGAATGCGGAAGCGGTTCGAGCGTGTTTGCGGCAAATTGAAGGGCGGCACGATTTTAGTGCTTTTCGGGCCAGTGATTCGAAGACTAAAACTTCAGAGCGTGAAATCTTGCAGGCCAACTTGGCTTTTCTGCCTTTTGCTAAGTTATCCCAAGTGTTTGATGTTTTTTTAGGAAAGCCCGTGACGGACATTCCTGCTTGGGAACATTTATTGAAGGAGCCTCAGGGTGAAGTTCCAGGTTTGTGGGTTTTTGCTTTCCGTGGCACCGGATTTTTAAAGCATATGGTGCGTAATTTGGTGGGAACTTTGGTGGATGTGGGAGAGGGAAAACGCAGCGTTGAGAATTTTCGGGAAGTTTTTTGGGGTCGGGATCGCAGGCAAGCTGGCATCACCGCCCCGGCTCGGGGTTTATTTTTGTGGAAGGTGAAGTATTAGTGGCCCTGGTTTATTTTTATCCTAGGTCAAACCTAGCAGACTAGGTTTGTTCGTTCGTTTTCTTGCTGTAGGTGTCACGTGATTCAACCTTGTTATTGCGAAGCCCCGCCAGGGGCTGAAACAATCTCTTCGCAACAAGCAGGGGGGCACTATCTTGCTCTGTGGCTTTTTGCGACCTGTTCCATTCGGATAACTCTTTCATCGAAATGAGCTGACCTCTACAGTGACTCTGGTTTTTAAATTTAAAAAAATATCTTGTTTCCTTCCTATCCCTGGATCATGGGAAAAACATGGCTAAACATATCGAGAAATTTTTTCGCCCAGAAGTTGTCCGACAATCAGGCTATCACCTCGAGAGTTATCCCGAAGCCATCAAACTCAATCAAAACGAATTATCGGGTGGTATTTCGGTTTCCTTGCGTCGTGAGTTATTGCGCCGTTGGAAGCAAGTTGGACTGGAGCGCTACCCCCTAGTACAGCCCGAGGCTTTACGCCGAGCCTTGGCAAAAAAGTTTAAATTACAAAGGGAGCAGGTGCTTGTCGCCAATGGTTCTAATGTTTTGATCTACACCTTGCTCCAAGCAGCTGCCCTCAATGCCAAGGTTATGGGAGTGGTTCCCGCTTTTGGACTTTACGAAATGGCTGCTGAGTTATTGGGAAATCGTTTTATCGCCCTTGAGTTGGAGCAACCTGATTTTTCTTTTCCGAAAAAAAAGTTTCTACAGCTTCTTAAAAAAGAAAAACCACAGGTGGTTTTGCTGGCCAATCCCAATGCGCCTACTGGGAATCTTTTTTCTCAAGAAGACCTTCTCGCGGTGTTGCGCGCTTCCAAGGGGTTGGTGGTGATTGACGAGGCTTATTACGACTTTTCTGGAGAGACCTTATTGCCCGAATTGAAAAATTTTCCCAATTTGGTGTTGATGCGTACTTTCAGCAAGGGCTTTGCTTTGGGAGGTGCCCGCGTGGGATTTCTCATGGCTCATCAAGAGGTGATTGCCCAAATAGAAAAAATGCTACCACCTTATGGTGTTAATCCTCTCAGTGAGATTGCTGCATTATTTTCGCTAGAACACTCGGCTTATTTTCAACGGCGGG
>DALYDW010000086.1:0-389 GCA_031972915.1 bacterium | reverse complement strand
GAGGTGCTGCAAGAGCGTCAACGAGTTTACCGAGAAATGAAAAAAATTTCGGGGCTTGAAGTCTTCGCCTCCAATGCCAATTATTTATTGTTCCGTGTCCCTCATCCTCAAGCTTGTTTTCAATCTTTGCTAGATCAGGGCGTTTTAATTCGGGATATGTCGAAGGGACGGGGGTTATCGGGATGTTTGCGGGTCAGCATTGGTCTTCCCAAGGAAAACAACGCCTTTCTTAGGGCCTTAAAGCATTTCTGTAAAAAATAATTTTTCACACTCCGTTATCAAACCCCCTGTCGTTGCTGTAGATGTTAGCTAATTTGCTGAGAGAACGCTCTCACCCTGTCGTTGCGAAGCCCCTGAAAGGGGCTGAAGCAATCTCTTGGCGATAAGCA
>DALYDW010000085.1:6881-9209 GCA_031972915.1 bacterium | reverse complement strand
GCAGGGGGTTTGCGACCGATTGTGCTTCGGCTTCGGCTCGCAAGGCCGCCGCCACGGCAGCACGATCAGTATCAGAAAGAGTTTCGAAATTATCTCCACTGGGGGAAGTGGCTCGGCTAGCACGCCACGCATCAAGAGAAATAACCGCAGCCCCAGTTCCACCCGACGAGGAATCGTCATCGTCGTTGTGTCCCCGTCTTGCAGAAAAAGTAAATCTTCGTTTTTGGCTCAGTTCTCGAGTTAAATTTAATTCGTCCCGTAGGTTTTCAATTTCAAAACTGAGTTCTTTCCGGGTCCTTGCTAAATCTTGATAGTCACCTCGAAGCTTCGCCATATCCCATTGCTCGAGCTCGGCTCTTTGCTTGGGCTCAAGTGCTTCCCGCCGCTCCCAAACCCTCATCGCCTGATCCCGCGCCCCCATCTCTTGATCTATCCGATTTAAATTATCCTCAAGCACCTCTATCCGTGAGTTTAAGCGTTCGATGTACTGCACATCGCCCAAACACATCTCCTCCCATTTCATGGGATCCATGGCCGGAGGCCTCAAAGCTGCCAAATGGGTACCTTGCGTATTTAACCACAAGTTAATCCTTTCTCCACCGGTGCTGACTTGGGGAACCCGCGTGGAACGGACATGCTGAAGAACACTGAGATACTCGAGCAGTAGGGTTCGGGCCCGAACTCGATAACTGGGGGCATCCATGGGGTCGGTGCTTTGCAGCTCAAACAAAAGGGACTCCGCTCTTCGAACGGATGCTTTCATTTCACTCAGGATTTCAACAAACTGCTCGCCCTCCAACTTTCTCTCCAAGGAAGATCTATAGTGATCCAAGGTCTTTACTCTTGTGAGGCTAGTTTTTAGCTGGCTGGTCTTGATATCGTTTTTTATCGACTTCATTACCTCTTCAAAAGGCTGCCAATCCGAACTCGGTACCTGAGTTGTGGGATCTAAAATTCCACCCTCAAGCAGATAAGACCTCATCGAGTTCATTAAAACCCAAGGGTCCTGGACTCTTCGAATCATCCCCTCCAAGTTTAAAAGCCTGTGCTCATTATAATCACTCACCTGGTGCTTAATACGGCCCAAAATCGTAACTTCGAGGGTCATACGAATCAACGGCCGAATTTGCGAGGCCTGAGTCCCTCGAGCCGCTTCTAAAATATTTGAAAAATTGGCCCAATCCGCTGAATTCATCCATACAGGACACTTTCCCAAGCGTTTTCCTGTGAGGATATAATCGGCGCCTCGCTCAGCGAGCTTTTTGGGATGAAGAGCCCGTTCCAAAATGGATTTAAGAACAGCCCGATCTTGGGCCGACAAGGAGCGGTAGGCGTCTCTCAAAGAAGCTTTAGAATGGGGGGCTCCGGCCTCAATCTCTGCCATCACTTGTTCAACCTGCTGACGACGCCCCCGAGCCCTCCAGCCTTCTTGAGCGCTATGCCTGCTTATGGCAACAGCTCCAGAGTGATCCCCCAAAAACACATAAGCCAACCCTATTCCGCCCATACACAAACTCAGGCCACTCAAAGCAAACAAGAACGTCGCTAGATTCTCCTTTGTAAAATCAAAACCAAACTCGGAGCCAAAATCACCTCGACCCTGAGAATGAAAAAGCTCCTGGGATTTTTGAACAGAATACAGGCTAAGATGAGCTGACGGTGCAGCGTGGGAAACGCCAAGCTGAGATAATTGCAAGCCGGCTCGCTGCAGTTCTACAAAATCGAGAGCCGAGCTTGGCCCCTGGGGCTGTGGGGCCTCTGCCCTTTCCCTCGCCTTCGTTAAGACCCCGTTTACAAAACCCAAACCGTCTTGCGTTAATTTTTTGCTTCGAGACGCAATTGCTTCCAGCACAGACATGAACCCGGATTCCTTTCCACGATAATGCGTGGCCTTTATCGAAGGCTCAGTGTCAAAGTTGCTTTACTCCAAAAACGTGTCGACCATTCCCTGGTTAAAAAAAGGGGGGCCTCTGCCCAAGAGCGTTTGGCTTTTGTATCAGGGTGCCCTTAAACGCAACCCTCTCACTCCCAAGGCACCCGCAGGGGCTAGAAAAATTCTCCGCCCCAACACGGTGAGTTCTACCGGAGGAGGCACTGCCACACCCCAAGCAAACTCGGGCGGCAGGGGGTGCGCGGCCGATTGCGATCGGGCCTCTTTAAGAAGAAAGGCACCTACTTCTTGTGGAGACACCTCTCCATAGGTTGCAAAACTAAGTGGCGCCCCGGAGCCAGCGGAGGCCTGAGGCCCTCTTTGGGTAAGGCCTCGATCGGGGGGGTCTTGAGGCGGAAGATCGTCTGGACTCGACGGACAAGCACGAAAGTTAGGAT
>DALYDW010000085.1:4393-6871 GCA_031972915.1 bacterium | reverse complement strand
CGCAAACGTCCGCACCAATGGTCGGCCAAAAAAGCCAAAATCACCGCCGCAGAAGCAAGGCGGGGTTTATCTTTAATATCTTGCATAAAATCCGACGGCTGTGACTCATCGTAGCTAGAGATTTCCCCCGCCGAACTGGAGAGATCGGAATGATTCTGAGGCAACCCGGCATTTATCTTCCCTTGCTCTTGCCGCACTTGTTTTTCTATCCCTTGCAAGACCACCCCACCCTTTTGCCGTCCCCAATGGAGTACCTCGCAACCCAATGACTTTAATGGACCCAACACCATAACAAGCTCCTCTGCTTCGATTAGCAAACCCTTATCGGCGCCCCCATGAAAAGGTGTTTCTTTTTGGAGTTTTTTGAGAACGGTCCCCACTAAACCCGAAAAATTTTGATTAAACTCGGAAAATTCAAACGATCTAAACACGAGCAACTCGTTCAAAAGCTCTGATTCCGACTGAACTCCCGATTTTTTCTTGAGCCAAACCCCCGATCCCATTACAAGGTGGGCCTTCCCAATTTTGTTTCCCTTGAGGAGTACCCCATGTCCGATCTCGTGATGGCCATCGACCAAGGCACCACCGGAACCACCGTGTTGATTCTCGATCACAAGCTTAATGTGCTCGCCAAATGCAATCGGGAGTTCACCCAACACTATCCCAAGCCCGGTTGGGTAGAACACGACCTAGAAGAAATTTGGTCGTGTACCGTCAAAACCATTCAAGAGGCCATCATTGCCAGTGAAGTAGACGCCACCCGCATTGCCGCCATTGGCATCACTAACCAACGGGAAACCACGGGCCTCTGGAACCGCAAGACAGGCAAACCCATTCACAAAGCCATCGTGTGGCAAGACCGCCGCACCGGAGAAATTTGCAATAAACTAAAAAAACGCAAAGGCCTCGAGGCCAAAATACGCAAAAAAACCGGCTTAGTCATTGACGCCTACTTCAGCGCCACCAAAATTCAGTGGCTACTCGACAACGTCAAGGGAGCTAAAGCCAAGGCCAAAAGCGGAGAATTAGCCTTTGGCACCATCGACACCTTTTTAGTTTACAAACTCACCTCGGGCCAAACCCATGTCACCGACGTCTCGAATGCCTCCCGAACCATGCTGATGGATCTAAAAACCTTGGAATGGGATCGAGACCTACTCAAGCTATTCGGCGTACCCCAAGAAATTTTACCGCGCATCGCCTCCAACTCGGAAATCTACGGCGTCACTCAAGGCGTCCCCGGATTGCCCGATGGCATTCCCATCGCGGGAATGGCAGGAGACCAACAAGCTGCCCTTTTTGGCCAGGCCTGTTTTGAGGCAGGTTCTGCCAAATGCACCTATGGCACCGGATCCTTTATCTTGATGAACACCGGATCCAAAATCGTTTACAGCCGCAATCAGATGATCACGACCGTCGCCTGGCAATTGGGTAAAAAAACCTGTTACGCTCTCGAGGGCTCGGCTTTCATCGCCGGTGCCGCAGTCCAATGGATGCGCGATGGCATGAACATTATCGAGAGCGCGCCCGAAATTGAATCCCTAGCCCAAAGCGTACCCGATAGTGACGGTGTGGTGTTTGTGCCCGCCCTCGTCGGGCTAGGAGCACCCCATTGGCGCCCTGAAGGTCGCGGCCTCATCACCGGCCTTACTCGCGCCACCACTCGCGCCCACCTGGCCCGAGCCACCCTGGAAGGCATCGCTTTTTTGCAACACGATATTCTCAAGGCCATGGAAAAAGACCTAGGGACTAAACTTAAAATTCTTAAGGTCGATGGGGGCGCCTCAGCCAACGATTTACTCATGCAGTTTCAAGCAGATCTACTACGCTGCAAGTTGGTAAGACCCAAAATGGTAGAGACCACCGCCTTGGGGGCGGCTTTCCTCGCAGGTTTGGCCGTGGGAATTTGGAAAGACCAAAAAGCCATCGCTAAATCCTGGGTCAAAGACAAAGAATTTGCCCCCCGGATGAAGCCACTTGAGGTGCAACAACGGGTCGCTCGGTGGAATTTGGCAGTGCGGGCGGCCTAGTCCGGGGCTGCCTCTCGAAAAAATAAAAAGACTATCCAAAGTAATAACCGACACTTCATAATCTCCTTCCTATCCCTTACCCATACCCAGGAGGTTCTTTATGAAACGGTTCGCGCTAGTTTTTGGTGCCTGGTTTGCGGTGCTATTCGCATCTACCCCGGCCTCAGCCCACCCTATTATTGGCAATTTGATTTTAACTCCAGACTCCCTGAGCTTTCCCAACACCCGTCCGGGAGAAACATCGGCCACCCAAACCATTACCTTAACCAAGAGTCCCTCGTTTCTTCCGGTAAATATTTATTCCGTTACTTTGGCCGACGAAACCAACTTCACCTTGGTAAACGATGGCTGTTCTGGGCAAACTTTATTTAACCACTCTTCTTGCGACCTGGATTTCACCTTCAATCCCAACGCCGTAGGCAGTTTCAGCAGTTCTGTCGTGATCATC
>DALYDW010000085.1:0-4383 GCA_031972915.1 bacterium | reverse complement strand
ACAAATTGCCAACTTCGGTAGTCTTAGCGGACAAGGTGTGGCTCCTCAGGTTTCCCTGTCCAGGAGCAGCATCGATTTCGGAGATCAATTCATCAACGAATCTAGCACTCAACCTGTAACCGTGACTAACATCGGAAGTGATGTGCTCAATATCTCGGACATTTCGGTCACGAGCGGTGCGCCCGAATTTAGCATGACCAACGATTGTCCCGCCTCCCTCAATCCCAATGAAAGTTGCGTCTTACAAGTTACCTTCGCTCCCACCGTTGCCGGGGATTTCACAGGTGAAGTCACCCTCACCGACGATGCTTCCGATAGTCCACAACAAATCCCGCTCTCGGGAACCGCCATCACCAGCGGCCCAGATGCAGATTTATTCCCAAGCGACATCGACTTTCCTTTGACGGTCATTGACACCGAAAGCGCTGGTGAAATCGTCACCCTAGAAAACGACGGCGATGCCCCCCTTAATGTCACAGGCATCAGCATCACCAGTCATTTCGTGTTAGGAAACGGAGGCACTTGCAACCTAGACAACCCTTTTGCCTTGGCGCCCGACGAGAGTTGTACCTTTGAGGTAAAATTCTTACCCAACACGACGGGGCCGCTGACGGGCACCCTTACTGTAAGTAACGACGCCAGTGACGGAAGCCAAACGGTATTCCTCTCAGGAACAGGGATCGATCCAGGATCGGCCAGTGCCTCTTTGTCAGCCAACAGCTTAGACTTTGGCGAACAAGATATAGATACCTCGGCCGCTCAGAACATTACGGTCACCAATACGGGCAATGAGCCCCTTACTTTTGACTCGATCGTCTTGGGGGGCAATGACTCCTTCGCTTACAGCGTCACCGACGATTGTTCGGGCAGTGATCTTCTGCCTGGAGAAACCTGCACCCTGACGGTTACGTTCTTTCCTCTGGTCGACGGCACCTTCGACGCCACCCTCACCCTCACCAGCAATGCTGACGATAGTCCCCAGGTGGTCACCCTCACGGGTATCGGGGTCGGTAACGGTAACATCGGCGGGGGAGGTTGCGCCTTGGGAGGACAACCCAGCCCCACCGGCTCGATCTTGGGCTTGATGGCCTTAGGTCTGTTGGGACTTGGAGTCCGTCTCTGGAAACGAGCCCACTAAGCTCGCATTGTTGTAATTGCGCTTTTGCTTGTAGGCGCCTCCGCGAGGGGGCGCCTTTTTTGTTGGGTTAGCACCAAAGCCACCCAACTCCTGAGGCAGAACCCTGCTCCCAGCAAAACCCAAGGAGCAAGTCTGCGCTTAGACTTACCACTATGGAAATTCATTGTTTCCCCGATTTTTACCCGCTCCCAAAACAGCTCTTAAATAGAACCTTTAGTCGCTCCGGAGCCCTCGAACTTTCTTTCAGCAATTCCTATGAGTTAAAGCTGCAACCTTTTCTTCGAACGGCCGATATCCGAACCCGATTTTATTTTTGAATTGGGTTACTTCCATGTCCTTAGATTTTTCGTCTCTTCTTCAAGACCCTCAAGGCGTTGCTTTGGCGGAGTCTCAAACTCTCGCTCAAAACACCTCGGAGGGAGTCCTCGATCGCACAGGCAGCCTCTGGCAAGAATTGCGTCACGGCGGGGCAGATCCCGAGGATTGTTGGGAAATCGTCTCGGGCGGCGTTTCGGATCATTTTCGTTCCATAGTCGATACGGGCTTGGGACTGGCCTACGACATCACATGGTCTTCCCAACGAATAAAACGCGGCTGGCAAGATTCCGGATGGCAAGGCTTAGGTCAGGCCCTACTCCGTCAAGCGGAGGCATCCGAAACCTGGCGCAATGCCGAATCCAAAATTGATTTCGTCGACGCCCTCATCCACGGTCAAGGCAGTCGTCTCGACGCGGGGCTTTATTTATTTCACGAAGTCGCCCAAGTTCAGCTGGAGCGTTTAGGTCAGGCCAACGCCTTGAGCCCGCGAGACATCAAGGACTCGTTTCAAGGCCGCCCCGATCGAATTCTTGATCGACAGTTTGCGGACATTTCCTCCCGATTGGAGGATAAAAGCGCTCTTTCCACCGCTAAGGAAATCTTACGTGGCGAAACCGATTTATCTGCTCAGAAGAACGTAGATTTTAGCACCCTGGGCATCCGCGCCGGAGTTGTTGTGGCACTTTCCACCCTGGGTCGTGGTGCAGGTTCTAAAATAGCCCGGCGTCTTCTCGCTTTCAAACCTGTGCAGGCCCAGCTAACCCGTTTAGCAGGCACTTGGGGACCCGGTATCGTCTCTGGCTTGGAAATCGGTGCCGCTGTAAGCGCGGGAGCTGGAATCGAGTTTACAGGGCAAGGCCTCATCGCCACGCGGCAGGGCATCGATTGGAAATCCTTCGCCAAGCATTACTGGAGCGACCCCAAGGTTTGGTTGAAGCTGGGATTTTCCACCCTCATGTTGGGCGGATTACGTTATTTCGCCCCTCGTGCGCCAGGAAACGGGGTCCCACCCCCCGGAGGTCACGGCCAAAGTGGGGGAGACGCGATTTCCGTCATCCAAACCGGAGCCGGAACACGCCCGCAACCGGGCGCAACCGGGGCCACTTCTCGCGCTCCCTCCTCCACCGGAGGCGTACTCGTTTTAACCCAGCCTTCCCCATCCACTGCTGCCGCGGTGTCTTATGGATATGACGACCTCGGCGGCGAAAGCCTCGAGGGCTATTACAGCGATGGAGTTGACACCGAAACCGATCCAACATACGACTGGCGCTCGACTCCTCAGGAAGGCGATTGCAGCCGATTCGTCGCCACTCCTCGAGAAGAGCGCTTGCAAATCGCCCAAAGCTCCCTCCGAGCCACGGTGAGCTTGGCCTGCATTCGAAACTCCACCGAACTAGACCCCAACCTGACCGCCCTCGAACTGTGGGAAGAAAACCCACGCATCTCCTTCCAGCACAACGGCTCTCCGATGGTTTTATCTTTTCGAGCCTCCTTCTGGGTTTACGCCTACAACCACCTTGAAAAAACTAATGCCCAGTTAAAGGTTCGAAACCTAGCCGAGGGAACTGAACAATGGGTCGCGGCACGGCAGTATGTCGAAGGCCGTTCTCCCGAAGACCTGTGGGACGACCCCGCCCTGGTGCCACTGCGCAAACGTTTTATTGAAGAACTTTCGCAAGCCAGAGGAGAGGCCATCCAGCGAAGAATCGAAGACGCCGAAGTCGAGGCCTACCAAGCCGGAGACAGGGCGGATGACATGATTCGCACACTACACAGGGGTGCTCAGGAGGCTATTGAGGAATTAGCCAGGGAAAATGAGCAGCTGCGGCAACTTTTAGAACGCATGGGAATAGACCCTGACGAAGTACTCAACCCCAATATTGTCCCAGGCTCTAACTAAATTCCCAGGATGCGGTTTTGTTTCTAGAACTTTTTATAAAATTTAGTCCCTATGATTCTTAAGAATTTCAATCTAGGACAGCTTTCCCCTAGCACGTTGCAATCGGCACCCGCCGTTCCCCCGCAAGTTCGCCGCATCGAAGAGCACCGCACCTATCGACAGGCTCGGCAGTGGATGCGTAGCGAAGATCCCCAAAAAATAAAACAAGCCGAGGCGGTGCTCTCCCAACTCGCACTCTCTGCCCAAGATTCAAGCCTACGCCAACGCGCCCAACGCTGGAGCCTGGCCCTCAAGGCCGAGCTCCACGGTGGCTCCGCTGCATTCGTCGATCGTCTCGAACTCGCTCTCCAACATTTACCCAAGGCCGTCACCGCTCCCGATATGCTCATCCCCATGATGACCGCCGGCCTCTTGTTCAAGGGGGGGCATGCCCTTCATAAAATGCATCTGCTTCGCCCCTCCGGTTGGGTCGCCTCTCAGTTGGGCGCGGGCGGTGTTCGAACCGTTTCTTTCTTCGGTGCCTTGGCCCTCGAAACCCTGGGCTTTGATCTAAGCAGCCGGGGTGTGCGCCATCTCTTTAATCTCCCCGGAGCAGATTTTAACTTGGCCAGCTATCCTAGAGAACTCGCTGGACTAGCCACTATGTTGCTCGGAGGCAAATTAGGCGGCTTGGCTGCTGCGCGTGGCTTAAAGGCCCTGCCCAACTTGGGAACATGGACCCGAACTGCAATGGCGGAAGGTTTTGGTTTTAGTGGGGCGGCCCTTGGTTTGGCGGGTCAGGCCCGGGTCTTGGGAGAAGACGTGAGTCTTAATGGAAGATTGTTTACCCAGGCCTTGAGTATGCACGTCCACGGCCGCATGGCGGGGGCCATGTTGCACCGCGCCTTGCCGGGACTGGCTCGCTTGGAACAGCATTTGGCTGTCCAGAGTCAGCGCTTGGGCGAGGGGGCGCTTTATTCTCAAGTGTTAAGCAGCCTTCATCGATGGCTACCCAAACTTACTCCTCAGCTAAGTCTCGCTGCCTCAA
>DALYDW010000084.1:0-9262 GCA_031972915.1 bacterium | reverse complement strand
TACGGCCTAACAAAAAACCTAGACCGAGAGAAACTCCCGCCGTGGGGAAGGGATAGCTTCGCGCCCAAGATTGGGGACGCAGGGCTCGCCACAAACTCTGGATCAATCCTGTTACGGCCTGTTGCGAGGTCTGTTTGGCCCGTTCAGCCTTTTGGGTGTAAAAGGCTTTTTCGGAGTGGAGCTCAGGCGCCTTCTTGGGCGGCGATGTTTTGGAGTTGGGCTTCATTTTGGAGTTTCTTTTTTAAATCCCGTTGAGGACGGAGGACCAGCAGAAAGTAAAGCCCCCAAACTAAGGAGAGCAAGAGAACTAAGCCCGTAACAAGATACCCGACGTAAGGGCGAGTTCCCAAAAGCTCTCCCATTCCCGTTGCGACGCCGTAGCCCACAAAGGCCAAACCCAGCCAGAACATCCCGACCAAAACCATCAAGCCCAACGGCACAAGGGCCAAGAGCAATAAAATAGAGCGGGCAGAGACTTTGGCTCGTTCAAGCAGGGCCTCGAGATATTCCGAAAGAGATCTAACCAGACGCTGGGCTTGCTCCGACACCTCGCCGAGAGCGTCGGGCCCCTCGGGTAGAGAAGTCTGCGGAGCCGGATCCTCACTGGACTCGGCGGATGGAAAAGTCATGGACACCTTTCTCTGCTACTGAACTTAACGGGAGGACTAAGCCTCGTTGGGGGCCAACTAAGACCTGGGCTAACGGCGGCGAAACAGCCAGCCCAAGACCATGCCCACACCTGCCGCGATTAACAGGGATTGTAGAGGGTTTTCACGAATTTTACCCTCTAGGTTTTGCTCCACGGATTTGGCCTTTTCCATGCCTTGATTGTAGTATTCTCCGGCGTTGTCTTTGACCATGTCCATGGTGTCTTGGGCGATATCGCGGGTGATTCGCCCCAACTCCTGAACGTCTTTTCCGAGGGTGGTGGCTTGTTCACGAAATTGGGCGGTATGCTGGTGAAGGTTGGACACTTGGCTTTTAGCGGACATATTTTGTCTCCTTTAAGATTTTTGGGCTCAACCGGTTAAGGATAGGAGACCCTTGGAGACGCTGTCAAGAAATCCCAAGTCAGGCCTGGATCAAAAAAGCCCGCTTCCCTTTTGGAGGAGAAGCGGGCTCGAATCAATAAAATCTCCGAAGCCGGATTAGAATTCGCAGCCGTAAGCGCCCATGGAGCTTTTAGCGGCGTCGAGAGCTTGTTTACATCCCATGGACAAGGCGGCTTTGCCTTCGGGAGTGGAGGCCGCTTGTTTCCATGCATCGATGTTTTTTCCGATGCTGTCCTTCATCATGGACTTAGCCGCGTCGGGTACCTTATCGGCGATGCATTTTTGCACCTTGGACAAGTATTCGTCGCATTCGGCGACACCGATTTGACCTTCGCCAGCGGGGGCACTGGCGGATCCACCTTCGGCAGGGGCCTCTTTGGATTCTTTTTTTGTACAAGCTTGGTTACCGATTAACAATGCGAAAACGGCAAACAACAACAGCGATTTTTTCGTGTTTTTCATGAGAAACTCCTTCTGCTCCTAATGGGGTTAAAAAGGGGCCTGGCGCCCCGTGGGCGGCCATCCTCTCTTATTTTCAAATTCAGGGCTATAAAAAATAAAGAACGACTTCTCATAGACTGCGTCATTTTTGTGGGTGGGTTTTAGGGCAAAATCGAGAACCTGCTCATCTGCAGGTCTGGACAGGTGCGCCACGTCGGGAACTATTCCGACTTGCATTGCTGCAAGATTGAGAGAGGCAGTCTAGGGTTGATGAAAGAGCCAAGGCAGGGAAAGCGGGTGACCGACAAAGGGCGACGCATGAACGTCAACGTCTTTGGGGGCTTGGGGTTCGGGAGCCTGGTATTTTTTGCCACCCGGTGGGGGAGAAAGACGAAATTCTGAAAAACCGCGAATAAGGTCTTTTAACAAAATATCGGTGAAAATGTAGAGATCGGAGCTGCCAAAATCTAGGCGCGAGCGAAGGCTGCCGTCGGATTGGACTTCTTCACGAAGGGTGATTTCGGGGAATCCCAAACGTAATTTTTGTCCCGCTCCGGGTTCTTGAAACTGCAAAATAAAATCGCGAATTTGCAGATTGGAACCCGATGGCGTCGTGTTTTCTTCGGAAGAAACAGGGCCCATGGAAATGCCGCCGACATGAACGAAATTACAGTGGTCTTCGGTGCCAGCGGGGCAGAGCCGCTCTTGAGTTTTTGCGTCCAAGTGCCCTAAGAGGTCGCTAGGATCTTTTACCTGAGGGCTGACGGTATTTTGGTAGGGGGCGGGCACTTGATCGAGGGGTACGCCAAAGCTGGGAAAAATACCTGGAAGATAAGACCAGAGAAAGGTGTTGATCCAGAGGATGCCGCTGCCTTGGATTTCTGAAATGGAGATGGGCCCCGATTCGATGCGTGTGAGTTGGCCCTTCGATCGGCCCGAGTCGTCACTCGCCATTTTATATTCGATGAGTCGGACATCTTCGATGTTTAACTTAGCCTTATCGATCACGAGTTGCGTGGTGATGAGCTCTTCTTTGAGCTCTTTATGATGGCTTAAAAATTCTTCGGAGAGTTGAGGGTGATGCACTAAACCCGATTCGGCAACCTCGAGAGAAAGCCCCAAAGGCAAGTTGCCTCCGGGACGTCGGGTTAAGGTAAAGCCATCTTTAGAATAACTGAGCGAGGCGCTCCCTTGGGCTCGAACTTCTTTGATATGGGGGTATATTTCCAGGTTTTGTGATCGCAACAAGTCGGTGCCCACAGGCTGGAGGTCTGTAACTTTGAGTTTTAAATCGCCGTCGAGTTTTACCTTATCTTGGGTGATATGGAGCTTGCCGTTGCGGAGAAAGCTCGTCTCGGCTGAGCTTTTGGCCATGGGGGATTTAAGCGCGATTCCTGCGTAGGGCAGGTTGAAGTCCATCATGAATTTGAAATTGTGTTCGGGATCCGGCCCCCAGCGGTCGTTAACGGATTTGCCGAAAAAGCTACCGGAAAGTTGGTGCAGGTTAGCCCCCTCGTTCATCGATAGTTCTAATTCTCCAAAATTAGGATTGGAGAGGATGGCTTGGGGAATGCTGCCTTTGACTCTAAACTGAAAGGTGTCGGTGACTCGAGGGCCCCGAGTGTCGCGATCAATCTTGATGCTTGATAATTCGCTGGAGCCTTCCATTTCGATGAGACTGGCTTGGCCATTTTGGGGTTGGATGACCAAATCTCCTTCGGAACGAACGCTGGGAATGCGAATGGACAATTGGGAAAAGTCTTCGGACGAACCTAGGGTGGCCTCGGGAATGGTCGCCGTTCGTATGGAAATCGCCCCCATTTCATGAGCAAGGCGCAAATTGCTTCCAGTGAGATTTTGCAAAGAGGCGGTCAGCTGTTTTTTACCTTGGGTGTCGAGAGCATGGGTATAGTGCAATTGCTCTAATCGGGCTTCTTCGAGGGAGAGGGAAACGTTTCGGTTTTTGTCGATAAACTCGATATCGGAGGCCTCCAAGCCCGTGAGAGACAATTCGGCCCGTCCTTTATCTGTTACCCAAGCGGAACTACCGTCGGCCTCGGTGATTCGGTTGCGAGGTACGGTAAACCGGATCGAGTCGACGTGGACTTGTTGGGTGACCTTGATACGGTAGCCGCCCATCTCGATATCTGTTTTGCCCAAGTTGAGGTTATTGACCTCAAAAGTGACCCGGGCCTCAGGTCGGACGATTTTTTTGCCGTCGACCACTTCGGTAATGGGGTGCAGGGAGTAAATTAGGGTGATATCGGTATCGTGCTCGAGGGTCACGGTGCCCACAGGTAAATTTAAAACGGTTCCGGGTTTAAAGCGGAGATGCGTTTGCACCGAGGGCCAGTCAGCTTCGGGAGTCGCGGCCATTCGTTCGGGGAACTGAATAAAATCGCCAAAAAACCAATCGAAGGAGGGGCCCCTTGGGCGAGGGAGTTCGTCTATACAGCTTTCTTGTTTGCCGGCAGCGGTGAGCGCCTCGCATTCGGCGCGGATCCATTCGTTGATTCTTTCGATGCGTTTGGGATCGTTGGGTAATTTTTGACGTCCGATGGGCCAAAGGCTGGGATCGTTGCATTGTTCGGCGGGCTGGTCAGTTTTGAGCTGCTGGCATTCGGCCTCGCGAGCTTCATTGATCGCGATAATTTCGCGGTAATCTGTGGGGAGCTCGTGTCGCCGTCCATTTTTATCCCAATACTGGCCGATGAATTCACTGTTGGGATTAAAATAAGGGGCCTCGTGGTAGAGCTTTTCCCTCCCCTCCCGAGTAAACATGGGACTAAAAAACCGCACTAAGTCGGCAGGCTTGCGGGGCCAGGTGTTGTAGGGAATTCCCAGGGCTTCGTAGTGCTGTGGGTCTGTAAAACCGAAGGCCGGATTGGTGGCCCAAAGAAAAAAATCGGGGTGATGCTCGAGAGCCCTATGGCCCAGGGATTTTTTCACCGTATCGAAATAGAATAACCAATGGGGGTTGCTGTAGTCGGCTGCGATTGAGGGGGCTGGTGCTGTGGATTCGAAAGGGGTTGTGCTGGGATTGCCGCTATCGTCACGGTTACGGCAAGCGTTTTCGTATTGGAAATCACCACGCTGACCGCGTCGCCGACTGACTTTTTCAACTGCCTTGCGCCCAGAAAAACTTTGGTCGTAATCGATGACTGGGCTGGTGATGCCCGTAATGCAGTCGATTTCTAGGGTGGTTTTGCCGAACAAAATATTGAGAGGTTTATTGCCTTCGTAGTCGATGGTGGCGCGGGTGATGAGGCTTTCTTGGCTACCTTCAACGGGTCGAATTTCTAGATGGGCTTCGCCAGAAATCTCATGAGGAATAATCACCGAGGGCTTGATGTAGGGTTCTCCATTGGGATGGTATTCGGAAAAACGCACTAGGCCCGAACTCTGATCAGGATTACCCACCACGTTGCGGCTGAAGGGAATATTGTGAAAATCGATATCAGCACGTTCGATGGCCGCCATGATTTCGGGCAAGACCTCCAGCCAATTGGGGACGGTCATGATTTCTGCTTGAGACGAAACAGGGGCCTGGGCACGGGAGGGGGGAGGGGTCTTCGGGGCCACTTCATTGCGAAAGACACTGGGTGTGCGCCAAGCAGAATGATGCTGCTGTAAACTTTTGAGAAAATCAGTTGTCCAGCCGTAGGCGGTGCTCGTGAATTGGGCCTGAGCTACGCCCGCACCGGAACGAGTGTTGCGAATCTCTTGAGAACTTCCCGTTGTGGCAGGGGGAGAAAACAGCCACCTTCGGTTGAACAAGGAAATCATGGTGTCCCCTCCTGAGTTTGTGGATTGAGGGGATCCATGGGGACCAGAAAGCTCCCCAAGAGTTCTTCGTATTTTGTTTGGATCTGTTGATAGAAGGGGGCGTAATGGCCAGTGGTGAGGCTGAGCATGAGTTGATGGTAATAATCCTCATTGGCGCTTGTGATGCCCCCCATACATAAGGGGAGATCTTTAAAAGGTAGTGCTTCCTGGGTGTTGATCAACAGATCGATGCCAACTAGGCTCAGGCTTTTGGTGTTCCACTCGGCAAATTCTCGAAAATGTCCTTCGGCGTTGCATTCTTTGATTAGCACCCTTTCGATATCGGATACTCGAAAAGAGGTATTCTTTCTCAAGGGGGGAAAGATACGGTTACCATTGCGTTTGTGGAAATAAATATCTCCGTCCGAGTCCCCTTTTAAAGCTAGATCGCCTGTTCCCACGAGATTTTTCAAATTAAACTGAAAATCTCCTCCGAGCCTAAAATCAGCACCCAATCCGCTGACGAGAGGGCGAGGAGTTCTCCCATTTGATTTTTCACGCTCCCAGCGCTGTTTTTGACCCTCTTGCCATTTTTTTGGTAAGGCCAGGCTGGCGAGGGCGACCTCTAAATTGAGATTTTTTAAATCCATCGTCCAAGTACTGGGATCGAGGGAAAGGCTTAGTGGAGATTCGGAGAGAGCATTTTGTTCGATGCGAACGGCTCCGGCAATCCAACCTGCTTGGGGATTTTGAGGAGAAGCCGATTCGTTGGCTCGAAGTTTGAGCCGAGGAATCTCGAATAACCACGCCCCGTTTTTTCCCCGGCTACTTTCGATTTCCGATTCGAAACGCAAGTCCTCAAGGTGTAAGGGGCCAACATCGACACGATCAATAGAAACGTCGGCAACGTAGAGCTCTGTGTTATCTTGCGCAGGGGTGAAGAAGCTTTCGCCAATTTCAGATGAAGAGCCTCCGCATTGTAATGAGGGTTCGGGGCGTGACTCCTCGGTAAATTTTGTAATCCCGATTTTTTGAAAAGAGAGTCGGGCTCCGTCGACGAGCCATTTACCTTGGTGGTTTTGCACACCAATATTTACTCGAAAACCTAGGTTGGAATCGGTTTGAGTTTGAAGACCAATAGGTTGAAAGCTCTCGGCATCGAGATGGATTGCCATGGGCTTTTGAGTATCGCTACTGAACTCGAGAGTCCCATGGACGGCGAGGTCGCTTTTGGGATTTAGGGGGAGGTAGTGTTTTATACCCCCCGGGCTTCTTAAATCTAGGGGGAGGTAACCCCGCCAATGCCATGTGGAATCGCCCCAACTTCCCCGGATTTCGGTATTAAGATGGGGGATGTCCTGTCCTTGGGAAAAATCTAAAAGATCGCCGACAGATGGAGCTTCGACGTCTCCTCCCCCTGTAATGAGTTCTTCCGGCCGAGCTCCGCGGCTGCGTTGGCCGTTTTCTTGGTAAAAGATGGAATCCGACGAGGCTTGGTCGCTGAGTAAGATGGAGAATTCTCCGGACTGTTTGGGTTGGGGTACGCCACCTATCAGTCGTTGAATTTTTAATTGGGGAATTTGCAAGGAGCTGCTTCCGGGAACGAGGTGCCAGCCCCCAACGTCTTGCCATGAGCTGCCCCATTGTAGGGGGCTGTTTAGCTGAATTTCTCCTACGAGAGGCAGGGTGGCGTGTAATTTTACTTCGAGATTGTTTTTAATCTGGAGGGTTCGGTGAGTGGCGTCCCAATGGAGCTGAATTCCTGGATACCAGAAAGTTCCCTGTGGGTCAGTGTAAGCCTGACCATGGAGGATTTGTCCATCGTGAAGGCGGATTTGGGCCTGCCCCGTTTTGCCGGGCAGATAATCCATTGCATCGAGGTCTAGGGATAAATCTTGAATGAAAAAATCGATGGAATGGTCTGGGTTGAGCTTGACTTGGGCCAGGGCGTGGGAAGAGCCCAAGTCGACGATGCCGGGGATGTAGAGATCTTCGAGCTCGGCAAGATCAAGGGTGGCGGACCCAGTTTCGATAAGGTCAATCCATTCTTGAGGGATCGATCCGTCGTTAAGGCGTACGTGGTCTGCCAAGAACATCTTGAGGGTACGGTCTGAGTTTTTGGGTTGTTGAGCCCACTCGGCGATAAGATCGAGCAGTCGGTTAAGATCGAGTTGTTCAGGGACGCGGCCCTCCGCTCGAGAACGCAAGGCTGGAGGCAATAAGGCGGTAAGAATAAAATCTAATTTAGGGTTTTCTTGCGGATCGGCGTATTCCAGGGGCAGGGGTGTGGAAAAATCTGACTGACTTTCGCTATTTTGAGCGGAGACAAGAGCAGGACACTCCTCAGGGGGGGCTACATTGTCGTGTCCCAAGGGGAAACTTTCGAGGGGGGTCTCTGGCGAAAAATTAAATCCAACGGGGATGTTGGCTTGTAATGTTTTTAACAAGATTTGAGCCAAAGACGGGTTTTTTCCCGGATCCCGTGTGATCTTCTCGTAAAGCTCCGGCTTAACCGAGGTTAAAAAGTGTAAGTGGCCATAATTACCCACGCTGAGACGGTCGGGCGTGGTGCTCAAGCCCCCTGGGCCTTCTAGAGTTACTTGGAAAAACTCGACAAGGCTACGAAGGCCCAAGTTTATGGCGTTGTCGGAGACTGAAATTTGGGAACTCACCTTGGCCTGGGGAGTAGCCTTCAGTTGTAACTGAAGCCCCCAAGGCAAAGCCACCTGAAAAGTTTTGGGTACAACTTCGACGCGGAGAGCTGCTCGTGGCACATCGAGAGTGAAGCGAGATCCTTCGGGATGGAGTCCGGCGCGAGCCGCCTCAAAACGGCTACGAACCGCAGCCGGGTTAGCCTCGATACTCTGGGCTTCTGAAGGAGAAAGGGGGCGAAAGGGCGCAGCACCCTCTTGTTCGGCGGGACACGCCGTGAGGTCGAGCGTTAGGGGACCCAACTGGGTTTCTGGTCTGCCATGACAACTTTGACAAGGATTTCCCATCTTAACCCAAGAACCAAACCTTTCTGAGTCCGCGACCCCTGGACCCAGTTTTTAGTATCGGTATCCCCCTCACCGAAAGTTGCCTTTCGGTGAGGGGTTAACTTATGAATTTACAAACGGTTTTTATACAGTGCGTCGAACCTTGCTATTGGCAATTGCTGCCTTCGGGGCACAGCTTGCCTTGAAGCACCATAAACAGGTTGCTGTCGGACATGAAGATCGGGATGTCGGATTCTGCGCTTTGAGCATTGAATCTCGCAACTCCTACCAAAACGACATCGTAGTTTTGAGTGCTGCCCTCTTGCAGAGCGGCAGGCCGACCTTGAATAAATTTACCATCGGGGGTGAGAAAACAGCGGAAACGAGGAGTTTCGCCACTCTTCACGGGATCCCCGGGGCATTCTTGGCCGAGTACCGACGCTTTGGTGGATAGATTTAACTGACTTTGGGAAATGCGCGAGTCGGGCACGAGGTTGAGGCCGTCTTTTTCCAAGCTATCCAAAGCCAAGGTGGTGAAGGAAACTTGGAGGTCGGTGGTCAATTGATTGACCCCCGGGGCGCTGTCGGGCCACACGCCCGAGACATTGCCGTGATAGGGCTGTTGGATGGTAAGCCCCAAATTAGGCAGGGTCAGATTTCCGGTTTCATCGGCGTAAACCCCGGGGCTGTCTTCCTGGGTGGCGATGTTAAAGTAGAAGTAGGAGCAATGTCCTAACTGGTAGGGTCCTTGCAATTCGGAATCACTGGGTTCGTGGCAATCGGTGCCATCAGCGTCCGAAGGCAATTGGGTGCCCTGAGCGTCGAGGATCGTCATCTTCGAGGTAAGAATGCGCAGGGCGTTCTTTCTTTGGTCTACGGTGGAGTTGAAGACGTCGAAGGGATTGGGGAGGAAGTCCACCGGTTGAACTCCCGTGTCATCTACTCCATGGATCACGATCTTCTGGGGGCCTGGGGCCTGATCGGGCAGTTTACGGAAGTCTAGCGAGGTCAGGGGGTCGGTCAGCA
>DALYDW010000083.1:7828-9329 GCA_031972915.1 bacterium | reverse complement strand
ACCCGCTCATGAGGACGTACTACCAAATCGGATAAACTTTCGCCTCGGGTGAAAATCTCTCGCAGGCTAACCAACTCGGAAGAACCCTTCAACGTGACCACTGGAATCCATGGATCAAAAGCAACGTTCATGCCTTATCCTTTTTTAGAGTTTTTTCGATAACGAGCCCCAATTCATCGGAATAAAAAAATCTAAACCCCGGTCTCAGGCCCGTAACTCGAACGGTGCCATCGATATCCACCACACCTATAGTTTGCTCACCAAAGAGATATTCCTCGAAAGGGGTATAAGATTTAATCTGCTCAAAACAATACTTAGGAACCTTTACAAGATTTTTATGAATCGCCTGAGCCACAGAAAGCTTGAAATCCGATGTCAATTTTTGAGTGTTTCCATCAATAAACTCAATCGATTGTTCTTTCATTCCTCTGCAAAGAACTAAAGGAATCGTTGGAATTTCATTTAATCTTGTTTGAATTCCTTCTTTATCTTCCAAAGGCGGTTGCCACAAATTACAATTTTGCTGAGCTGTCATTGCCTTTGCTGAATCAGTTCCAAACCATTCCTCATATAACGCCATCCAGGACTCGGGATCATCGGCTCGGTCTTCATAGGTCGACTCAATCAATTGCCTTATCTGCGAGGGAATCTTGACTGTCTCATACATTCTCCATGTCTCGAGCGTACGAAGCAAAACATAAGGGGCATAGACATAGGCCTTATCCCCTAAGCATTTAACAATTTCTTTTGCCCCCATCATTTTCAATTGGTTTAAGTTATTTTTTTCTTCGATGATGGCTAACTTGGGGTTCGATACCGGACGATTAAAACGAGGATGCCTCCAAAGTCTGCCTAAACGCTGCAACAACATATCACTTGGCGCTAACTCGGTAACCAGGAAGTCAGCATCGAGATCAACGCTTTGCTCAACGATTTGAGTGGAAACCAAAATGGAACCACAACGAGTTTCGGAGCTTTTTCCAAAACGCTGCATCCACTCGTTCTCAATTTTTTCCCGTCTCCAAAATGGAAACCTTGAATGAAGCAAGCCAAGAGGAATCTGATGAGATAGTAAATTCTTAAATTTCTTATACTGTCTTTGCGCAGCATCGACCGTATTACAAATCCACAAAATAGCTCCACCCTTCTCCGCAACTTGTATCGCTTGGAGACTAGCCGCTTCATTCTGTGTAAAGTCGACCTGAATTTCCTTCGCTTCGGGAGGCTTCGCCGCAATGGGTTCCAAACTTACTCCGTCGCAACGACCGCTCATTAAAGGATAGGGGCATTGGTCTGCATTATCATCTTGGGGAATCGACACGATCTGCCCTCGCCTTCTTGAGGTCAAAGTAGCGGAGAGAATAATCACGGTGCAGTTTAATTTCTCAAGTTCAAGAATCAGTCGATCAATCAAGGTTCCCGTATAGCGATCGTACGAATGTACTTCATCCAAAATCACCACTTTACCAGCGAGCGCAAAGTGACGAACAAAGAAATGCTT
>DALYDW010000083.1:0-7728 GCA_031972915.1 bacterium | reverse complement strand
GCGAAATAAATACCATTGGCTCGTCGATTCGCTAACAGTCGATATGCGACACCTAGGGCGGCTTCCGTTTTTCCCATGCCCATCGGGGCTTCTAAGATATAAACTCCTGGACCTTGGATATTTTCCAAAGCAATCTTCTGAATCTCATTAGGTTCAAAACCAAAGATTTCCGTGAACGAAAGCTCTTGCTTAATCTGAAGCGGAGAAAAACCGATCTGATCCAAAGCATCCTTGGCAAGGGCTGCAGTATCGATAGAGACATCAAGATCTCTTCGTTCAGGAGAAAAAAATCTCTCATCCGATCCAATCCAGTCGGCAACAGTCGTTAACCCCGCAAGCCACCATAATACAGGCGACTCTTTTGAAAACTCCTCAAGGCTAGGCTGAAAGATTTCATAAATTTTCTGAGCATTTTTTCGTCGTTCTTGATTCCAGTCGATCCCACTTTGATTTTCGACTATCAAACCAATATTTCCTTGAATACCCCTAGCGTTGGGATAATTTCTTATTTTCCCATGATGACCACCCAATAGAGCTGCCAAATAGGATGCCGTATTCCTTGATACCCCCTGCTCAATCAAGAAACATTGGATAGAGGCATGAGACACTACTCCATGATCCGATTCTGTTTGAGCATCCCAACGATGAAGTTCATCAACTTTCAAAAGATGATTTTCTTCAAGCCAAGCTTGGCATTTTCTTTGAAATCCAGGGGATATTTTACCCAAATCGTGTAGAGCAGCCAGGAAAGCAATGGTCGGTGAGGATAAATTGAACTTCTGAAGAAGTTCTGGAAAAGCCTGGGTAATTCCCATTGCCACACTTCCTACATTAACCATGTGGTCGTATACAGAAATGCCAGGCTTAGCATCTACTGTTGTCTTTGCCCAAAAATATGGTTTTTCTTTTTTATCCACTGAACTCATATGAGCATTTTTTGAACTTGATATTATTGAAGCGTTCCAATTCATTTTTTAATAGAATCAAACCTAGATCACATCTCACCCACTTCAGTTAATTCATTCTACCCCCTCCCCCCCTTTTTCTTTTCTTGCGCGGGTTTTTCTTCAACCTCCGGATATTCAACTTCCTTGTCACTTACTGACTGAAGCAAAGTTTTCATCCCGTAGCTTTCTTTCTTACCTGTCTGAATTAAGATCGCGTCGGGCTTGTCGTTCTCGTTAAGATATTCAACTCCAAAATTTTCGATTTTCTTTTTGCTAAACAAGGTAAAAAGAGCCAGGGGAGCCACTAAAATACCCAAGGCCACCGCCAGGCCCACACGCCTTTTTGCAAATTCTCCTCCCGTAATTCGCTCAATTTTTTCTCCAGGGATATTTCGATTGAGCTTCGCACTATCTTCATCTTTAAAGACAATCGATAAAACCCCTTCTCTATTACCCACGAAACACTTTTCCATTTTTCCTTTTTCGTTATTGCACTTGGCCTCTAGGGTCATGACCGCGAAAGCTGCGGGTTCGGTCATCAGCAAAAAAATCATCAAACAGAGAATTGTTTTAAAAAAAGCCTTCATTACTTTTTCTTTCTTTTAAATTTTGATCTTGGAATGAGCCCAATAGAAATATCTACCGAGTGATGGAGCAACCCTTGTTTTGCAAAAATTCCAAAAGATAAAACGAGTCTATTTGAGGCAATAGCAAGGTGTTTGTAGTGACATAAGCAATTGGATTTTCTCCTTCGAATAAAATCGGAGGATTAGCAGAAATATTATTAAAGGCGCTCAAGATACCCACTTCACCGCCATAACTCCCATAGCGGTTCCAAATGCTTGTCGCAGAATATTCACTTCCGTAGTTGCCATAAGGATTGCAAATAGAATCAAGATCAAAGGAATTATCGTTAACCAATCCTAAAAATTGTCCATCCTGAGCAAAAATCGCTAAACCCACTGGGCTGGAATCAGGACTTTCAAGAATCTCTTCGTCAACCTGATCACCAACCGGCTCGGCATCTTCTGGAAGATTTTCGGGGATGTTTTCTTCAGCAGCATGGAGCGCATTTACAAAAACTAAAAAACAAGAATTAAAAATTTCTTCACCGCTTTCTGGATTCATCCAACGAAAGGTGAGGGCTTCACTCTGTATAGAGCCCGAAAAACTATCCGCTTGGATTTGACCATGGGCTGTACTTGCTATCGCCTCGCCACAAGCATTTTCTTCCCAAGTAAACACCCCCAAAGTTTCCGCTACACCGGCACCATCTTCAAAAAAGGCCAAAGCGTAGTCTTCGTTTCCGCTCTGGCACGACCAATAACTCTCAACCTCTTGAGCACTCGCCCCATTGCTGATGGTCGAAAATTGAAAATCACAAGGAGCCGATCCCCCTCCACATGCGGATAATGCAAGTAAACCGATGAAAAAAAATACGATAAGCGAGCTGAGCTTCACAACATTCTCTCCTTTAAATGGATGCAAACATGACAATCTCAATTAGGAGCACCACAAGGGCACCCAACTTTTCTTGAGAGAGGCTTTTACAGAAGAGCTCTGTCATTACAGGTCAATCCTAAGAAAAAAATTTTCAAAGAACTTCAAAACTTCAAACCTGAACCGGATCAATTCTTAAGAAGAAGAATAAACCCTCAAGGTTTTTTCAAGATCCGCACGAATTTCTTCTACTAACTCAGAAGGCTCTAAAACCCGAGCTGCAGGACCTAAAGCCAAAATCCATTGCTTCAACTCGATAAAACCCGCTACTTGGAAGGAAATTTCGATGGATCCATCGAGGTTGTTTTTAATTTTCTGACTTTCGTGCCATATCTTCTCGGCTACGAAACGAGCCTCGTTTTTATCGACCCAAACCTTGGCGTTCACCACAGCATCGCGCATCACGCCAAAGCTATGTTTAAGATAATCTTCTAGAGCAAAATCTTCGCGGCGTTTAAAGGTCTCCTCGCACAAGACAAGATCTTCCATTCGATCCAACACAAAAATGCGAAAGTCCTCGCGCATGGGATCATAGGCAATGAGATAAAGCATTCCTTGATAGTAGTAGACTTTATGAGGATGTACTCGACGCTCAGTGAATTCGTTTTTTCGCGAATGGTAGCGGAATTTCACAATCCGACACTGTAGGCAGGATTCATTGAGCCGTTGCAAGATTTCCTTGCGCTGGGCATAGTCGCTAGCGGGTCCCATGCCTGCGGCAAAGGCCTGCTCGGTGGATTCCAAAAATTCCACCAATTTTTCTCCCAATTGAGAGCGAATTTTTTTTATCAGGGCCTCGATAGAATCAAAAAATATCGTTCCCTTGAGGGACATCAATAAATCCCTAGAGAGATACAATCCAATTAACTCGGTAATACCGAAGGCATTTGGTAAATTATCGCCGTATTTTTTTCGATATTCGGGGGTAAAGCTCCAATAAGACGAGCCTCCCCGCGCATCATCGTAGATTGGCAATCCCACTTCTTGGAGAACATCAAGATCTCGGTAGATAGTCCGTAAATTTTCTCCCAACTCCTCAGAGAGTTGCTTCACGGTCTTGCCATAGTGGTGAGTCGCTAAAATTTGAATGATCGTCAGCAGTCGAATGACTTGACTGCCTCTACCCTGCTCCATCGGCCCTCCAATAAATCCTTACCCGGACTATTGGAATTCGCGGGGCGCTTATAGGACCATGACACAAGGACTTTCAAGGGAACTTCGAAAAAAAAATTAAAAACAAAAAAACCGTATTTGAAAAAGCCAATTTTATTGGGATTTTTAGAAATTTCTGATGGGTTTATAGTCCGTAGGGAGAACGTAGGTCCTCAGCTTGAAGAGAAAAATTCATCTCAGTCTTTGACGAGCTGACTGCAATCCTGCCATCACCCCCCAAATGAAAACGTAAATAGTAGAGAAATTCACAGTTCTGCAAAACTCGCGGATGAAACACAGGTGTACAAACTCCGCCTCGTCTTCTCGCGGAAGGCGTACGTAAAATCTCAAAGGATTCTTCCACCAGTTTTTTTCCTAAAGCCTGGCAAAAGCCATAGTCTTCGGGATGAACCAGACGAAGCAAATACTCAGCGTCATCACTCAAATCGAGGCTCCTCGAACTATGACTCTGGGCGACATACATGGAACGATCAACGCTATAGACCTCACCGTGAGTTAAGACATTGTCTTTCCCCAATCGATAGGCCCACCAAGCCGCTTCATAAAGAGTCGTCAATGGATCTTCCGCCCCATACCAAACCCCATAATTGTAACCATCGCCAAATCTTCCCCACCTCCAACGGTGGCGCTCAAACACGGCGATCATTTCATCATCGGGAACAACTCCGTATTGAAAGGGGCGTTCGAGTTGAGAAGCATCGTGATCAATCTCGGAAGTCAGTTGCACCAAAGCATCCACGGCAGCAAAGTCATCGACCTCGCAAAGATCATCAAAGAGATGTTGAGAAGGAGAAACCGTAAAGATGTTTCGATAGAGTTTACGATGATAAGCGCGCGCCTTAAGATTAGGGAAGTCCATAACCTTTTCTCTTAAGTACGCACTTGGTCAAGACGACGTCGAATTGCCGCCAACATCGTGTAGGAATTGATTTCACCCGCCTCTTGAATCAGCTCCAAAGGAGACTTGCCATGAAATAAAGTCGACTGCGGAGTTTTCATAAAGTCGTAAACAGCACGACGATTGTAAGGAAATAAAATTCGTAAATTTTTATGAATGCCAGCCAAATGCCCTACCCGACGAAACTTATCGGGATCTTCAGGAATATAATTTTTACTCCGCCAATCCTTAAGCTTGGTGGCATGAAACTTTACGCCCAACAATAGGGCTTGCTCCTTGGGACTGGTATGCCAACGCTCCATGAGGCTCCAAAACACCCTACCCAAGGATCTCGCCGTGGATTTATCTAAACTCAATTGAGCAGCTAATTGTGCTTCGGACATAAATACTTCCTGCTTAGAGTGTCGCTCAAAATTAAGCAAAATTGCATATTTTTTTCAATAAAAACATAACCTATTGTAATTACTTATAATTACATAAAGCATTTTTGCTAATTGTGAAAAAAATAAAAAAAAGTGAATCGAAAAAAATCGATCCACTTTGAATGAGATACAATCCAAAATCGAGGCGAACTCAATGAGTGTCAGACCTCTTCAAAATAAGACTCCTAAAAAACTCGCTTCAACCTAGACAACATCCCGCTTGGGCTGAACATGAGAACGAACCCACTCCACCGTTTCTTGCAAAGGAGTTCCCGGAGTAAAAATCTGCGCTACACCGGCCTTTTTAAGCTCTTGAATATCTTCATCCGGAACGATTCCCCCGCCAAACAATACAACTTCTTCCATGCCATTTTCCTTAAGAAGCTTAAGCACCTCGGGAAATACGTAATTGTGGGCTCCCGATAAAATGGATAAACCGATGGCATCGACATCTTCCTGAATCGCTGTATTGACAATCATCTCGGGGGTTTGATGCAAACCAGTGTAAATAACCTCAAAACCGGCGTCACGAAAGGCCCGAGCGATGATTTTGGCACCACGATCATGGCCGTCTAACCCCGGTTTTCCCACCAATATTCTTAATTTTTGATTTTGATTCATGAAACTCTTTCCCGTTTTTGAAGCTACCTTATTGAAGGCCCTTTCAGGGCTATTTTTCCGAAAGAATCCTCTCCCCTTGGCCCCGCGCTCATAATACTAGGCCCTAGGCTCTGTCAATTGCACCAGACACCTTCCCATCTACAACTTACGGCACTTGGGCCCCACATAGGCCTCGATTTCAGCATGATAATGCTCGGGATCCCGATATACCACGACAGGAGCTTCGATGCGCAGCTCCCTATGGGGTGAACGCACTGCCTCTACCAAGATTTGCGAAGCCGGTCGATCTACATAAGGATGAACGGCTACCATACGCTGTGCCTTAAGCCCCCAACGCTGAAAGGACTGAAATAACTCCTCCAAACGAATGGGGGGATACATCACACAAAACCTACCCGTTACCTTCAACAAAGCCACAGCGCTTTTGACTAAATCATCGAGCCCGCCCAACACTTCTTGTCGGGCCAGATTACGCTCAGCCCGCGGCGAAGGACGACAAGTCTCACTTTTTCGATAGGGAGGATTACTCATCACCAAATCGACACGTGGCCGTTTTTTTTGCTCAGCCAAGTCGCGCCAATCCCCTTCCCAAAATTCCATCCTCTCTCCACAACCCAAAGCCAGGGCATTCTTTCGAGCCAAAGCCATGACCTCCGATTGAACCTCGACTGATAAAACCTTCGCTACCCCACCCCTTTTCAAGGCCAACAAACCTAAAATCCCCGAACCCGCCCCCAAATCGCAAACTGTTTCCCCGGGACGAAATTGAGCGAATCGGGCTAACAAAAAAGAATCGATACCATAGCGAAAGCCCTTTGTGGGTTGTAACAGCGTGGTAAAACTTACAATTGAATCGCTCATCGCTCCGGGGTATTCCCCGGAGACGTAAGGAGAGTCAATGGGCATCTGTTTATCTAAAGAAGAATTTGAAATGGTCATCACGGCAGCCCTTCAAGAGATTCCCGAAGATCTCGCGCAAAAGATCGAAAACGTCGAGGTCATGGTCGAAGATTACCCCTCTACCGAAATCCAAAAGGCCATGAACGTTTCCGTTAACGGACTTTTAGGACTGTACACCGGGGTACCCAAAAACCATCGCAGCGAGGTTTATACCCCGCTTTTCCCCGACCACATCATCCTCTATCAAAAAAACATTGAAGCCGTGTGTCGATCTCAAGAAGAACTGATCGAGCAAATTCAACGGACCGTTCTACACGAAGTGGGCCACTACTTCGGAATTGACGACCGCCGACTACGAGAATTGGGATTTTAATGGATTACATCATTCAAAACTGGTCGAAACTTAACTTTATGGACCGAACATGGTTCGTCATCGGCCTGTGGCTTTTAACCCTTTTCATCGGGGTATTTATCTCCCGAATCATCCGCTCCCTCAAAAATAGGGGGAAAAACTCAAGTCATAAAAAAAGCCCCTCGCAATCCTAGGATTGGAGAGGCTTTTTAAGAAATCTCAACCGCAATACTTAAGCTTTTACAGCTCTCTTGGCGGTTTTCTTTTTGGCCGGGCTTTTTTTAGCCACTTTTTTTGCGGCCACTTTTTTGGTCGCGACTTTCTTAGCCGCTACTTTTTTTGTGGTCTTTTTAGCCACTTTTTTCTTGGCAGTTTTCTTCTTAGCTACTTTTTTCGCAGGAGCCTTCTTCTTGGCAGGGGCTTTTTTCTTAGCGGCCTTGGCTGCAGTTTTTTTCTTTTTGGCTACGGGACGCTTTTTCGAAGTCGCTTTTTTCTTTTTAACAACCATTCTCAACCCTCCTTTTGAAATAGGGAAATACTTTCTAACAGTAAGTGTCATTTTATAAACAGTCAACTTTTTTTATTAAAATTTTAATAAAATTTAATGTAATTGATAGTCCCGGAAGCTAAGGTAAGAATCTTTTAAATACGAGAGCTTGACTTCCTTTGGCTGCCCCCGTATAAGGGCCGCCCTGCTTCTGCCGAAAAAGGGCGTGTTTCTTCACCCAACAGAAAATACGCAAAATGAGATAGGGTCTTCGATTCTCTTTTAAGAAAATTTTGTCGGCCCTGGCGCTCCGATTCGGATCTTGAAAGCGTTGTGAAAATTTTAGGTTTACTGCGGGGTAGAGCAGTCTGGTAGCTCGCCGGGCTCATAACCCGGAGGTCCTAGGTTCAAATCCTAGCCCCGCTACC
>DALYDW010000082.1:0-9548 GCA_031972915.1 bacterium | reverse complement strand
TTCTGCTCCGGGAGAAGCCAAAGGCCTGGGCGCAAGCGTCGCTTCGGGCATTGCCACACCACGACGCATACGACGCACCGCTCGAATCTCATGGCGAATCTCGTCCATGATTAAAACAAATCGAGCCAATTGTTGAGGGTTCAGCAAAGTGCGCACCTCAGCATACATGACTTCTTCGCTTTGCTCGATTTGGTCTTGTACCTGTTGCAACTTACCAAGGGTGGCCTTGAGTTTTTTTTCTTCACCACGCAAGGTTTCTTCACGCAGCTCAGATTTTAAACGATAGGCCTGTCGCCGCAGGGGGTACTTACGCTCTCGATGCCGACGCAAAATTTCGTCGAGTTTTTGCGTTTGCACTGAACTCAACCCAAGTTCTTGGGAAACACGGGCAAGAATTAACTGATGAATTTGTTCCACCTTGGCCCGACGGTCTACTTGTTGGCCACGCAAGGCAGGCGTCCAGATCAGAACTAAAAAAATAAAACTAAAAAACACACCCAAACGAGCCATGGCTTTTAGGCCTTCTCTTTTAAATGTTGGATCAAGCCTTCTAATTCGGTGTCATTCCAATCGTCCCAATCCTGGGAGTCCTCAAGCCAAATTTCTTCGTTCTCAAAAAAAACGCGTCCAGAAAGATTTCTCGCCAGTAGCTCTAATTGGGGAGCACTAAGATCCTCAAGCTCAACCCACGGCCCCAGGGGATCGGGGCTTTCGTCTTGCGCAAGAAAAGCGAGGGCCTGCCTCCAATCTTGAGAGTTATTCTGAGAAAAATCTCGGTTCCACAACCACGCCCCCCCAAGCACCAAGACAAACATGGCCGCCGCCACCAGAATACGCCTCCATTCTAAACCCAACACACCCGGTTTACGGACAGGCAAGCGAGTAAGCAGCGTTTGTCTTTGACGAAGGAAAAAAAACTCTCCGGGATCGTCACAGGAAACCTGTCGCAACTGCTCTTCAAAAAGCTGATCTTCATGCAAGATTTTTTGGAGGACAGCCTCTCGTTGATTAACGAAAAAATCCTCATTGGGATGAAGCACAGTGATATTTTGTAAATCTCTCACTAAGAGCGTATCTTCTTCGGGAGATAGATCGGGAGCTTTGTTGAGTGCGAAAACTCGCTGCAAAATAGTCTTGCGCTGGCAGTCAAAAAAAACCTCGGAGGGAACAACTCCACTGACCTGCTTTAAGGACTGGATCAGCGTTTCAATCTGCCCACGCAAACGGGAACAATCCGAACAAACAGCCAAATGACTTTCGCAAGCCCGCCGAGATTCAGGAGAAAGCTCTCCCAACACCAGGGCTTCCCATGAGTCGAAAAATTTTTCACAATCCTTCATTTTGCTCCTGACTTTGGACCCAGAGCCTTAGACTTTTCATCGCATAATGAAAGTTAACTTTTACGGCAGATTCCGTACTGTTAAGTACTGTTGCAATCTCTTGAAAGGGCATTTCTTGATAAATACGCAAAACCACTACCTCACGTTGTCGAGGAGGCAATTTTTCCATCGCACGATGCAGCTTGCTCCGTTGCGCCTCCATTTCTTCTTGTTCTCCCCTTTGCTCTACACTCGCGTCGGGTAAGTCTTCGATCCACTCTTCGGCCTCTTCTCTTTTAGGACGGGCCAACTCCGTACGGCATAAATTGAGAGCAATGGTCATGAGCCAAGTCTTGAGTGAAGACCTAAATTGAAAACCTGCCAAAGCACGATAAGCTTTAAGAAAGGCTTTTTGAGTAATGTCGTCGGCGGATTGGGAGTTATGCAGTAAACGCAGGGCCAAAAAATAGAGTGGCCGCTGGTACCTTCTCACAATTTCCCCAAAGGCCCGGGAATCACCGCCCAACACAGCCATCACGAGTGTTTTATCTTCTTCCAAACAGCCCTCCCCTAAGGAGATAACAGGTACCCCTGCGCCTAAAGACGTTGGATTCTAGGAAAAAGATTAAAATTACTAAAGATTTTTTCAGTCCAAGAGCCTGAGATCCTCGCCAACGGCAAATGAACCTTTTATCTTGCGGCTAACGAAGATCTTTCCAGACCAAATCATTGCAAAAAAAAAATGACAGACGTCACCAAAATCAATATCAGGACCCCATGGCCCATACTGCAAATCGATTAGAAGACAACTGGAACGCTCTCCTCCCTCTCCTGGGAAAAGAATGGCCTCTATTAAACGAAGCCGATTGGGCGTGGATCAACAAACGCTACGATATCTTGGTGGACGTCGTCCGACAACGTTATGGCGGGCGCACTGAAATCATTCAAGAAGCCGCCATCCGGGATCGTCTCAACCGCCTTTTGCAACAAGTTGAAGCCCCGGCATGAGTGCTAAGCCCTAAAAATAATCTAATAAATTCCAAACGTTTTTCATTCGACCCGCTGAGTCCACAACCCTGCCCGAAAAGGGTCGATAAGCTCTCCGCCTAAAGGGGCAAAACAGGAGAATCCGGGAATTATTCCTTGAATTTTATCCGCCCAATGGCTACACAATGCGCCCTTTTGCCCCCGAAAAGAAGTTTCGGGATATCCCTAAGACCCAATATTCGAGCAAAATGGGCCTTTTAGACCAACGATATCAAACTTTGCGAGGCTGCAGTTAACCATGATCAAGCTCTCTCAAAAATCTCTCTACGATCCACGTCACGAACACGACAGCTGCGGCACCGGGTTTGTCGTACAAATTGACAACACCCCCAGTCATCGCATCTTAGAAATGGGTCTTGAAGCGGTCATCAACCTAACCCACCGAGGCGCCGTCTCTTCCGACGGAAAAACTGGAGATGGTGCCGGTATCACCACACAAATCCCCCGAGAGTTTTTTCAGCGAGAAGTTAGACTGGCAGGAGACGCCATCGACAACCCAGAGGATTTGGGTGTGGGCATGATCTTCTTTCCCCAAGATCCAGAACTCAGAGAGCGTTGCCGGGCCATCCTAGAAAACCAAATTCTGAGAAATAATTTCAATTTGATTGCTTGGCGCAAGGTCCCGACCCATCCCGACGCCCTGGGAGAACAAGCTCGGAGCACTATGCCTGTTATCGAACAAGTTTTGATACGGCGTGGAGAGCATATTCCTAAAAAAGATTTTGAAAAAGCCCTCTACGTGGTTCGCAAGGGGGCCGAAAAAAGAATTCGCGAAGAAAGCATCCGCGACTTCTACATTGTCTCCATGAGTTGTCGCACCCTCATTTACAAAGGGCTTTTGGTCGCCTCTCAGTTAAAAAACTTTTACCCCGATCTGGCCGACCCGCTTTACAAAACCTCTTTTGCCCTGTTTCACCAACGTTTTTCGACGAACACCTTCCCCACTTGGCCCCTGGCCCAGCCCTTTCGCATGATCGCCCACAATGGCGAAATCAACACGATTCAAGGCAACCGCCACTGGATGCGAGCCCGAGAGCCCGAATTAGATAAATTATTATGGGTGCGAGACCCTGAAGAATTGAAGCCCATTATCCTCGACGGGGGGTCCGACTCAGCGAGTTTGGACAATGCCTTAGAAGCCATCGTCATGGCTGGCCGCGATGTTCTCCAAGCAAAGAGCATCATGCTTCCAGAGGCTTGGGAAAATATGCCCCATATGTCGGAAGAACGCCGAGCCTATTTTGAATATCACAGTTGCCTCATGGAACCCTGGGATGGTCCCGCCGCCATCACCTTTACTGATGGGCAATATTTGGGGGCCATTCTCGACCGTAACGGCTTACGTCCTGCCCGTTATGTACTGTGCGACGACGGCGTCTTCATTATGTCGAGCGAAATGGGGGTGATTCCCCTGGATACCGCCAAGATCATCAAACGAGGTCGTTTGGGCCCCGGACAAATGATTGCCATCGACCTCAAAGAAAAAAAGATTCTAGACGACGAATCCATTAAATCTTTACTAACCCGGGACAAACCCTATGCCCGCTGGATCGAAAAAGGCTTATGGCGTTTTTCGTCACGGAACCGCCCCTCCCAACTGCAAGCGGCTCATTTCAGCGAAGCGGAACGACTGACGCGCCTACACGCCATGGGTTACACCTCAGAAGAAATGGACATGCTGTTAAAGTCCACGGCGATTGAGGGAAAAGAACCCACTTATTCGATGGGTGATGACACCCCTTTGGCTGTCCTGTCGCAAGGCCCCCGCCCACTCTACAGCTATTTCAAACAACTCTTCGCTCAAGTGACCAATCCGCCCATCGATCCAATTCGAGAGAAGTCCGTCATGGCCTTAACCACTTATTTGGGCCCACGGGGGAACGTCTTTGAAGAGGCTCCTGAACACGCCGAGTTGATCCAACTGACCAGCCCAGTCTTGGACGAAATTGACTTAAAAGACTTACGTGAAAGTTCGCGTGCCCACCTCAAAACAGAAACGCTCTTTACCCGCTTCACCGCTGCCAAAGGCCCCCGCGAAATGGAGGAGGCCTTATTGTCGCTCTGCGATGCTGCAGCCCAAGCAGTACGCAAGGGATGTTCGGTGTTGATTTTGAGCGATCGGGAAATCAACCAAGACTACGCTAGAATCCCCATGCTTTTGGCTATTTCAGCCGTGCACCATCACTTGATCCGAGAGGGGTTAAGAATGCGCGCCGGACTCATCGCCGATTCGGGCGACGCTCGAGACGTGCATCATTTTGCTTGTCTGATTGGGTTTGGTGCCCAGGCTGTATGCCCCTATCTTAGTTTGGCCTCCATCGCTGCCATGGCGGAATCAGGGGCCTTAGGAGAAATATCCATCGCCACCGCGCTCGCCAACTTCAAGGAGTCGGTAGAATCTGGCCTTTATAAAATCATGTCCAAGATGGGAATCTCCACTTTGAGTTCCTATAAGGGCGCCCAGATCTTCGAAGCCATTGGATTGCGTTCCAACATGATCAACCGTTATTTCACGGGATGCTTCTCCAAAGCCGGGGGCATCGGTCTAGAAGAATTTGCGAAAGACATTCTCGCTTGGCACGAAGAAGCCCATAGGGCCGATGAAAACGGACAGGGACTACCCTTGCCCATCGGTGGCCACTATCGCTTTCGCCGTGAAGGCGAATACCACGCCTTTAATCCCAACGTGGTCAAGGCGCTCACGAAGGTCGCCCGCACCGGTGACGCCGAGGATTATCGTGCCTTCGCCAAAGAGGTCAACGAGCGCCCTCCCACTTGTCTGCGGGATCTTCTCGAATTCAAGCCGAGCAAAGCTATTCCCATTGATGAGGTCGAGCCCATCGCCGATATTTTGAAACGTTTCAATACGGCCTCCATCTCCCTCGGAGCCTTGAGTCGTGAAGCCCACGAAACTATTGCCATCGCCATGAACCGCTTAGGGGGCAAAAGTGGATCGGGAGAAGGGGGTGAAGACTCTGCCCGTTTCTTACCTCTGCCCAATGGAGATACGGCAAACAGCAAAATCAAACAAATCGCCTCGGGGCGATTTGGTGTCAGAGCCAGCTATTTAGCTCATGCGGAAGAACTAGAAATTAAAATGGCCCAGGGTTCTAAGCCCGGTGAGGGTGGCCAGCTTCCCGGAAAAAAGGTCAGTGAAGAAATTGCTCGTTTGCGCCACTCTATGCCCGGCGTCACACTAATTTCTCCTCCTCCTCACCATGACATCTACTCCATCGAAGATTTGGCCCAGTTGATCTACGATCTCAAGTCGGTCAATACCCGCGCCAAGGTTTCGGTCAAATTGGTTGCAGAATCTGGAGTTGGCACCATTGCCGCCGGGGTTGCCAAGGCCCACGCCGATCTCATTTTAATTTCTGGTCATGATGGAGGCACTGGCGCCTCTCCCCTTAGTTCGATAAAACACGCAGGAAGCGCCTGGGAATTAGGCTTAGCTGAAACCCAGCAAACACTTGTTCTCAACGACCTCCGCGGCCGGGTTACCTTGCGTGCCGATGGGGGCATGAAAACGGGCCGCGATGTTATTATCGCTGCCCTCTTGGGAGCCGAAGAATACGGTTTCGGCACTGCAGTCATGATTGCCGCCACTTGCTGTATGATCCGTCAGTGCCATCTCAATACCTGCCCCGTGGGCGTGGCTACTCAAGACCCTAAATTACGTGAAAAGTTCAAAGGCACCCCAGAAATGGTGGTCAACTATTTGTTAGGAGTGGCCCAGGAAGTCCGAGAAATTTTAGCCTCCCTCGGAAAGCGCCGTCTGCAAGAAATCATCGGGTGCCCAGAACTTCTGCGCCCCCGCCGCATTTTAGAAAACTCCAAGGCAGCTTCTCTCGACCTGGAATTTCTCCTCAGTCAGGTAGACCCAGATCACACCAAAGCTCGAGTGTGGGGACTCAAAAGAAACGATTGGGAAGATAAACCGCTCAACGACCGCTTTTTAGCAGATGCCTTAGAGGCTTTGGAAGGTAAGGGCTCCGTCTCCTTACACTATCCGATTAAAAACACAGATCGTTCCGTGGGGGCTCGCATCGCTGGAGAAATCGGCAGGCGTTATCTCGACGAGGGCCTTCCTCCTGGTGTTGAAATTCACGCCAAGTTTGAAGGTTCCGCGGGACAAAGCTTCGGAGTCTGGATGACCAAAGGCATGCGTTTGCACCTTACGGGCGAGTCCAACGATTACGTGGGTAAAGGTATGAGTGGTGGAGAAATCGTTGTCGTTCCTCCAACCAACGCCAAGTTTGTCCCCGAAGACAATGTGATCGTGGGCAATACCTGTTTTTACGGCGCAACAGGGGGCCAAGCATTTTTACGTGGACGCGCTGGGGAACGTTTTGGAGTTCGTAACAGCGGTGGAACTCTGGTGGTAGAGGGAGTTGGAGATCATGGTTGCGAATACATGACGGGTGGTACTGTGCTGGTCTTGGGTCCCACAGGGCGCAACTTCGGCGCAGGCATGAGCGGCGGCGAGGCCTATGTTCTCGATGAAAACCGCCTTTTCGACACTCGCTATAATCCAGAAATGGTTGAACTACAGGCTGTCGAAGACACCCGCTCCTTGGAAAAATTGGCTGGCCTACTCAAACGTCATGTAGAACTTACTGGCTCTAAAAAGGCAGAAAAAGTTCTCAAACAGTTTAGCGAATACCAAAAGCTCTTTTGGCGAGTGTCTCCCAAGACAGGTGCAGCTCAAGGAGCCCAAGTCATTCCCTTGAAGAAGGCTCAGGAAAAAAATTCTTAGTCGCTACCATGCATCGCCCGTGATGTTCAGTGCAAAAAGCAACAGTATCAGGCTGTGCCGCCCTTGCTTGAGGCTATCTTTTTACAGATGCTCAGGCCCCTTAGGGGTTCTACTAGCAAATTACGTAGCATATGCACTTCTTACGGCAGGAGAGGGAAATAAAAAATTCGGAGAACTAAAAACCCCTGAGTCAGCACCAAAACGACTCAAGTCTTGATCAAAGTTTTGTTGAGAGTAAGCTCTGTAGTTCCAGTACTGAATGCCGCGTTCCTTTGTCCAATCGTCCCAAAACGAAAAGAGCCTCGTTGCTGAATTTTCTTTTGTCGCCAACAACTTCAGGGCCAAAGAAATATTCCCGTTGATCAAATGATGAGAAAACTCAACGAAACAGGTCAAACCCATAGAGGAAAACAAAGGATGAGGAACGTGATAAAAGGAAGAAAAAAGATCCGGATGCTTGAGAATCAAACTCTCCACCTCGGCTAGACCATAATTTTGTGGACTCAAAGTGGAAGAGAGCGCCACCTCCTCTAGCTGCCCACCATAATCTCGATGAACTGAGGTACCAGTTAATGGAGACAATTTCGCCAAAAATACATTGGCCGTCCCTGATTGCTTGTACCTTAGAGCACGCAACACGGTTTGATCCATGTCAGAGAAGGTTTCTTCTGGAAAACCCACGATAAATGCCGCAACGGACTGAATTCCTAAATGATTGCCATACTCAAGCACAGGCTCGAAATTAGAAAAGTTCAGATTTTTCTGAATGACTTTCTGCATTCTCTCAGAGCCACTTTCAATGCCAAAAAAGAGAGAACGACAACCCGCTTTATACATACGTTCCATTAGGGAAATGCTGATGCAATCGGTTCGACTCGAAGAATACCAATGAAAGCCCTCCTGATTGTGCAATTCCATAAAGTCACAGAAATCGGTCACAAATTTTCGGGAGGTTGTAAAGTTATCATGGACGAACTCAAAGGCGGTAAATCCATAGGCCTGGTGCAGAGCTTGCATCTCACGATAGATGCGCTCGGGAGATTTTACTCTGAATTTTCTCTCCCACATCACTGAAGTAGAACAAAAAGTGCAATGAAAAGGACATCCCCTCCCCACCTCCGGACTCATAAAAAATCGACCCCCAGTATGCTTTTGGTACTGAAGTGGGTCCAACAACGAATAATCCGGTATGGGTAAATCATCGAGATTTTCGACGAGTTTCCTCTTCGGAACCTCGACGGCTTTTCCCTGGCGAGCAAAAACTAAACCTGGAATTTGATCCAACTTATCTTTTGAAAAATCTCTATCAATCAGATCCTGCAAAATAAGCTCACCCTCTCCAACAGCCACCGCATCCACGAAAGGAAAACGTTCTATGATGGGAACGGGTACAGAAGAGGGTTGAGGCCCCCCCAATAAAACCAAGCTCTCCGGATGAATTCGCTTAATCTCCTGAGCAAGGTAAATGGCCATGGGAAAATTAGAACAAATGGACGAAATACAAAAGACCCTGGCCTGACTTCCGCGCACACCGTGAAGTAATAATTCCAAAAACTCTGTCTTGGTCATGTTTCTTCGGTACTTGAAGAAAAGATCGAAATCCCACAGCTGAGTTGAAACATTATTTTTTTTGAGCACTCCCCCCAAGGCCAGTAAGGCCAAAGGAAAATACGGGCGAATCTCATGAGGATCCGTCGTGGGAGGATTGATTAGACAAACGGTAACCATTTCGATCTGTCACCTTTTGCAATTCAATGCTCTTAAAAAAAATACAGTTTATCGAACCGACTGAAGATATTGCTCTAGTCTTTGGGCATTCTCGACACTAACCAGCAACGATAACTCTTCGGGAGTTAATTGTTCGTTGTTTTGAACCTTCAGCTTAATCGACTCTAAGGTTTCATCGACTTGATGATGTACCCCCTGGATTTGTTCCGGACTTGCTATCTCCGTAAGTACGGAGAAAGTCCCGGCGGCATCAGGCTGTTTGAAGGCACGACCGTTGTCTATGGATTGGGTCAATGAACTCTCCGACGGCTGCTTGAAAGCACGACTATTAGCCGAAGACTGACTGAAAGAACTCTGCGTAGGCTGCTTGAAGGCGCGACCACTGTCTACGGATTGAGTCGACGAATTCTCCGACGGCTGCTTGAAAGCGCGGCCACTGTCTACGGATTGGGTCGACGAACTCTCCGACGGCTGCTTGAAAGCGCGGCCACTGTCTATGGATTGAGTCGACGAATTCTCCGACGGCTGCTTGAAGGCGCGGCCACTGTCTATGGATTGAGTCGACGAACTCTCCGACGGCTGCTTGAAAGCGCGGCCACTGTCTATGGATTGAGTCGACGAACTCTCCGACGGCTGCTTGAAAGCGCGGCCACTGTCTACGGATTGGGTCGACGAACTCTCCGATGGCTGCTTGAAGG
>DALYDW010000081.1:0-9656 GCA_031972915.1 bacterium | reverse complement strand
TTTTCCAGCATGAGCCGAGGAGGCATAGGTGAGTTTCTTTGCGGAGAAGCCAAAATAAACTCCCAGAGCCACCGTGCAGAAAGTTCCTAAGGTGCCGATGAGATAGACCTTGAAGGGTATGTGGGTGGTGCCCAGATAATAGGAAAGTGGGGCGAAGGGAATGGGGGTGAAGCGCAAGAGGAGCATGAACTTGAGCCCTCTGCGTTCAATGGCCCTCTCTAAACCTCTAAAACGAGGGTAGCGGTCGAAGAGTTTTTGTAGGGGGTATCGGAGGTGGGTGCGAGCTAGCCAAAACATCAAACTAGCCGAACCCAAAATGCCCGCGTTGGCCAAGAGTAGTCCAGTCCACAAGCCAAAGAGGGCTCCGGCGGCAAAGCAGAGAGCGTCGGTGGGAAACATAATCAGAGGTAAAAGACAAAAAGCTCCCACGAAGACGAGCGGGGCCCATGGACCTTGAGCGTGAATCCATTGTTCTAACTTGGGGATGTCGTGCTTGAGGTGATGTCCCAAGAAAAAGGCCAGCAAAAGTAGGCTTAGGCCCAGCAGGACGCGAAAAATCTGCGACCATGGAAGATCCGTGAGGATTTTGCCTGGGCTCTGTAAAAATTTATTCATGTTCCCGAATGGTATTCAGGAACGATCTTGGGGACTAGGGCTTTTTTGCCAAGACAATGACCGACTCGAAATGATCGCTCAGGGGAAAAAGAGATTTTCCAAATTCCCGGTAGGTATCGAGATCGCCTTGGGTCATATGTTTGAGGAAAACGGGGTCGGCCAACCACCCCGAGTGCATGGCGAAGTGATAAAAATGATTGAAGTCAGTGAAGGTAATTGGCTTGCGGAACAAACGCCGCTCGACGACTTCGAATCCCACCTTAGTTAGGTCACTTTCGAGTTCTTCGAGATCTTCGGGAATGAGATATTGTGCCTTGATCTGTTCGGTCGAAAGAAAGTTTTTGGCCAGTTCGTGCAGAAAAGGAAAAGACCCGTGGGTGCTGCTGGCAACCGAGAACAGTCCCCCTGATTTTAGAGTTTGGTAGGCCTCGGGGATTAGTTTGTGTCGATCGACATAATTTAAAACAAAGTGGATGCTCATTAACTCGATGGGATGCTGACAAAGCTGGGAAGTAAACTCGTTGACATCTTTGTGAAAGATTTCGATCGAGAGCTTGCGTTGAGATAATTTATGCCGAGCGATTTCGATCATTTTCTTTGAAAGTTCAACCGCGGTGAGTTGGGCTTGGGGAAACTGCTCGCTCAGTTTGGCAAGCCATTCGCCTGTTCCCATTCCTAAATCCAAAACTCTCGGGGTCGAACCCGTGAGGTGCGATTTAATTTGGGAGAGGGCAATATTGCGGGCGTCCTCGTAAATTTTAAATTGATCTTCATCGAAGTGATCGGCCACGAATTGATCGTAAATTTGAGAAATTTCCATAAGGGAATCCTACTCGACAAGGGACTGAACCGCTGGGTCTTTTCGAATTGAGGGTCTATGGAGCCCCGGGTCTAAAAGCCCATGACTCATGGGCGAGGCATCACAGTGGGGCCTTCCAAGCATGAATGCCCAATATCTCTCAATGAAATAATTTCAGACTTTATTTTTGTTTTCGAGCGGGGTTTTTTATTCTTTTTTCATGGGGCTTGGGGGTAGCGAATCCAAGGAAGGAGTTCGAATTGACGCGACAAAAGAAAAAAGAGGTTTTGATTCGGACTAAGCGCCTGTATCTCAGCCCGATTTCTCTTAGCGATGCCGAGGTCTACCATCGTTGGTATCACGACCCTCAGATCTATGGACATTTACGAGATTTGTCCTTTTACTGCAGTTTGGAAGATTACCGGGCTTGGTTGGAATCTCTAGCGGGAGACGAGCAACAGAGAATTTTTAGCTTGTACTATCTGCCCGAAGACAAACTTATTGGTAATTTGGGGTTTAAATATATCGACTTTGAAAATAGATCCGCCGAGATGTGGTGGGTGATTGGGGAATCCCAATATTGGGGACGGGGCTTGGGGTCGGAGGCCTACTTGCTCTTGGCGCGTTACGGTTTCGCCGGTTTGGGTTTTCATAGTTTGGTGGCTGAGCACAACGTCGAAAATCCGGCTTCTCTGAAAAATGCTTTGAAGGGTGGTGCTCGTTTTTTAGGGACGCGTCGTCAATGCAAATGGGTCCAGGGGCAATGGATCGATGCACACTATACCGACCTTTTGCCTCAGGACTTACGTTGGTCGTTGGTCGCTCCCTGACCCTTGCGAGATGGAGGAGGCTGGGAGCTTTATCCCGATTTGATTCATCGTGATGGCCAGGGTGCTCGCCACTATTCAGTGGGTTCGATGAAGACTGTGTCCTCTTGATCGGGCAGATTGTAAGCCGCGCAAGAATAAGTCGAAGGATCTTTCTGGGGCAATGGCTTGATGAAACGGGGGTTGATGATCCATTTTCCATCCTCGTTGGCGTAGGCGTGGCACATGATTTCTTTTTTGTTTCGGTTGATGACTAGATGCAGTCCGCTGGCATCCTGGACGAAAGGCATATCGGTATCTGAGTCTCCGGCACTAAACACTTGCTTGCCCGGTGTGGAGAGCTGGAGGTTGGGGTCGCTTACCTCGAAAACTTCTTTGTTAAGCCAGCACCTTTTTCCAAAACGGTAGTTGATCAAAGAAGAATTATTGTCGGGTTCGGAACCACAGCCTTCGAATCGGGCGGTGATTTTTTCATCCACAATCACTGGACGGACGCCGATCACGTGGTCGGAATCGATGCCAACTTCTTCCGCAATCGCATCCACAATGTATTGGGAGGAGGCAGAAGAAACCCAAACGTCGAAACCTTTGGTGTGCAGGGTTTTGATGAGATTTTTCATGGGTGTGTAGAGGCGTGCGTCGGCGGCCTGTTGGGTTCGTCCTACATTTTGTTGAGTTCCCAGGGGGGTGCTGGAGTTGAACTCAAAGGCGCTCCTTGCGAATTCTCTGATTTCATCAGGGGTGTAGCCTGCTTGGAGCTGGACGGCCCAGGCATAGGCTGGTTCGTATAAATTCTTGTCGTAGAGCTTTTCATCGAAAGCCGAAATGGCGGGATCCTCGGCTTCGCCATCGACGAAGCCTGTCGAGTAGATCATAAGAATTTGTTGGCTACACGTTTTGCTACCCTCGGTGCTTTGATCGGTCATTAAGGTGCCTTCTGCAAAACCTTGATTGTCGCAGGCCTGTTTGAGGGCAGTTTTTGCCTCGGTTGTCAAAAGGGGGCTGGTGTTGCTCCAGTCTTTATTTTTAGGTTGGTGAATTTTATTATGGTTGATCATCCAAAACAGGGTGGCATCTCCGATATCACGATATAGTATCGTGTTGTCCCAATCAAAAACAGCCACTGGATTTTTTCCATGAGAGGAAGCGAGAAACTCTTGCAGTTGATCAAGATTGTCTCCGTACCAGCCTAGATTTTGTTCCATGCTGGTGCTCGAATTCAGATCGACGGAATCGGAAGAGCCACAGCGCGCCAGACTCAGACTTAAAAACATCAGGGTGAGGGTGATCAAAATATTTTTCATAAAACGCTTCCTTTTGTGTTGCTTTTGCTGAGCCTGAACCAAGATGCCAGTATTTTTTAGCAGCGGAGCCTTTTGTAAGGTCGACTCGTGGGCATTAGACCAACCCACATTGGCCAGCTAACCTGTATGAGACGGCGCGAGTGTCTTTTTTAGGGCAGAAAGGTAACATTTTGCTTTCGTCCTCGTTGGCCTAGGTGAGGCGGTACGTGAGTGGTTGAAGTGAGGGGTGAGGTATTTGGGGAAGTATTTTCAATAAAAAATATCAAACAGAAAACCCTTCTCGTTCTTCACGAAAAGGGCCTTGTGTTCGGAAATGCTCGGGGACGTGGATTCGAACCACGATTGACGGAGTCAGAGTCCGTAGTCCTACCATTAGACGATCCCCGAAAAAGTGTGAGCCTCTTAAGTTATCTTTTGAGTTTCGGTCAACGGCATTTTTAGTGGAACTCATCCAAACTATCGATCACCTACCGAAAAAAAATCGAAGGATAAGCGAGCGCCTACGGTCACGCCTATTTCTGGGCGGGTACGCGCCGGGTTTTCGTCGATCGAAGCGGGGGGAATGAATTGTAAACCCAACACGGGGGCGAGGGAGAGATTTTTCAGAGTTCGAATATTGAGGGCCAACTCGATACCTGTGTTTAAGAGTGTCCCGCGAAGTGGTTGAGCGCCCTGTTGGTTGGTAAGGACGCGCTCTTGTCCGTAGAGATGTTGTAGTCCCAAGAGCGCGGTGATTTCTGGCCGGATCATGCCCTCTCGCTGTAAATTAAAGCTAAAGCCAGCACGGGCGAGAATGTTGACCTCGTTATGAAAGTTAAAACTACCATGAAGGCCGAGGCTTACCCAGCGGCGTGGACGGAAGACGGAGCCGAGGGTGAGTTGGTAGGGATAATCACCGGGGCGTGCCGCTTTAAAAGGCAGGACGGTCTGATCAACGAAGACGCTAAGACGATTCCAACGTTCTTTCGGGGGCAGAACCGGGTCAATGGGCCTGGAGCAAATATCGCTTGGTAGGGGATTTTCTTGAATGGACTTGGGGCAATGTTCTAAACCAATCGGTGGTGCCATGGCGATTCCTTCCCGGGGATAACCCTTCTGGGTGCTTTATCGGTATATCCCGCTCGGAGGGTGCGTCGATGCTGAAAAACTCTTGAAAAAACTTGGACTCTTTGGCCCAACGCGTTACGAGGATCCCCCCATGTTTAAACGTTTTCAAAATATCCATTTTGTCGGCATTGGGGGTATCGGAATGAGCGGGATCGCCGAACTTCTGCTTAATCTCCGCTACCGAGTCAGTGGTTCCGACGCCAAGCAATCTCCGGTAACGGCTCGTTTGCGTAAAAAGGGAGCGAAGGTTTTTTACCAACATCGTGCCTCCAATGTCGAAGGTGCCCACGTGGTGGTGGTCTCTTCGGCAGTTCACGCCGACAATCCCGAATTGGTGGCCGCTCGAAGAAAAAATATTCCGGTTATTCCCCGGGCGGAAATGCTCGCCGAGCTGATGCGTTTGAAATACGGCATCGCGGTGGCGGGTTCCCATGGTAAAACCACCACGACTTCGATGGTGGGGCAAATTTTGGGTGGGGGTGGCTTAGATCCCACTTTGGTAATCGGGGGTAAGGTCAACAGCCTACGCACCAATGCCAAGCTTGGTAAAGGCGATTACCTGGTGGCCGAGGCCGACGAGTCCGATGGGTCTTTTTTAAAACTCAATCCAACCATTGCCTTGATCACCAATATCGATCCCGAACACATGGAGCATTATCGAGATTTTGAGGCGCTTAAAGAAACCTTTGTGCAGTTTGCCAACAAGGTACCCTTTTATGGCAGCATTGTGGCCTGTGTCGACCATCCGGTAGTTAGAGAATTGTTGCCGCGTTTTTCCCGTAAGGTTTTAACCTATGGTCTGGAGCAGCCCGCCGATTTTTCAGCGGGAAAAATTCGTCAAGAGGGCATGAAGCAGCGTTTCAAGGTGTACTATCGCAAGGAGCCTTTAGGTTTTGTGACTTTACCCATGCCGGGTCGACATAATGTCTCCAATGCCTTGGCGGCCATCGCAGCGGGGCGCGAGTTAGAAATTCCTTTTCGCACAATTGCGGAGAGTTTGAGGGGATTTCGTGGGATTCAGCGCCGTCTTCAGGTGCTCTACGACCGTGAGGTCTTGGTGTTAGACGACTATGGGCACCATCCCGTGGAAATTCGTGCCACCCTGGCGGCGGTGCGGCAGGCCTTTCCCAAACGTCGCGTTGTGGTTTTGTTTCAGCCTCATCGTTACAGTCGAACTCGAGACCTCTTTCAAGATTTCACCCAGGCCTTTGAGCAATCCGACCTCCTTTTGCTTACGGAGATTTACGGGGCCGGTGAGGACCCCATCGTGGGTATCACTGGCCGCACCTTGAGTGAGGCGATGGCCCACTCCCAAGTGGCTTTTGTACACGATAAGCAGGCTTTGATTGCCGAAGTGCGTGGTCTGCTACAAGAAGGCGACATCGTATTGACCCTGGGGGCGGGAGATATCACTCAGGTGGGTCACGATTTGGCCCGGCTGCTCAAGCAAAAGTAGTGCGTGAGTCAGGTGTTTTTCTGGTTGTTTTTAAGGTGCTCAGGGCTGTCTTTTGAGATCTTGGCAGGTTGTGAGGTTTTCTCCGAGAGGCTAAGAAAAACCGAGGGAAGCTTCCCCTTTACACCCACCGCAAAAAATCTTAAACCCACGGGCCATGGATGCCCTCGCCCTCGAAGCACTGTTACGTGAAAATGTTGTTCCCGCAGGGCCCCAGTCTGGGTGGAAGAATGAGCTTCCAGGGCGGATACGTGGTGAAATCAAATGGAACGAACCGCTTAAACGTTATACCTCCATGCAAGTGGGCGGGCCTGCTGAGGCCTTGGTGTTTCCTGCCGATTTGGCCGATTTACAGGCTTTGGTAATTTTTGCCAAAGAGCAACGAGTTCCTTACACGGTTTTGGGTTTGGGAAGTAACGTCTTGGTGCGCGATGGTGGAATTCGCGGGATCGTGTTGCGCCTCAATAAAACTTTTAACCACATGGAAATCCTTGAAGAAACCGAGGATAAGCTTCGCTTAGAAGCTGAGGCAGGCTATCCAGTGCCCCGTTTAGTTGAGTTGGGAAAAGAAAAAGGTTTGCTCGGGGTTGAGCCCCTCTACGGTATTCCCGGGAGTGTGGGCGGGGCGGTGATGATGAACGCCGGCACTCGTGAGGGGACAGTCCAAGGAATTCTCGAATCCATTCAGGTGGTGAATCCAGAGGGGGGCCTCCAAAATTTTGCTGTGTCCCGGCTCAAGTTTGAATACCGACACCTTAAACTCCCGGTTCGAGGCATCGTGGTTTCGGCCCGGTTTTGCTTTATGAAAGGACCGCGTGAAGAAGTCCAAAGTAAGATTGCGGCTTTTCAAGAGCGACGCCGTCAAACTCAGCCCTTGGAGTTTCCCAGTTTGGGATCGGTCTTTAAAAATCCCGAGAAGGCCTACGCTGCTCAATGGATCGAAGAGTTGGGCTTAAAAGGGGTGAGGGTCGGCGGTGCCAGAATCAGTGAAAAACACGCCAATTTTATCGTGAACGAGCGTGGTGCGACGGCTCGAGATGTTTTAGCCCTGATAGGGTTGATTCGTGATAAGGTGCGCGAAGAACGTGAGTTCAAGCTCGAATTAGAAGCAAAGGTCATAGGTGAAGATGAGTCCCTTTAAAGAAAAAATTATTGGTGTGCTTTACGGCGGTCTTTCCAAAGAGCGTGAGATTTCTTTGCGCAGTGGCCAGGCCGTGCTGGAGGCTCTTTTGCTTAAAGGTTACGATGCTGTGCCCATTGACGTTGGGCGCGATATCGATGGGGTTTTGCAAGATAGGGGTATTGATATTGCCTTTTTGGCACTGCACGGGCGTTTTGGCGAAGACGGTTGCATACAAGGTTTATTAGAAATTCGTTCCATTCCCTACACGGGGTCTTCGGTCATGACTAGTGCTCTGGCCATGGACAAATATTTGACGAAGGACGTGGTGCGGGCGGCCCAGGTGCCAACTCCCGACGATTTTTTCTTCGACGCCAATCATCACGAGGTAGATCATGCAGTCGAGTCCAATGGTTTGCCTTTTCCCCTGATTGTGAAGCCCTGTCGTGAGGGTTCTACGATCGGGATCACCAAGGTGACAGACGAGGTGGAGTTACGTCAGGCCATTCATCAGGCGCAGGTCCTAGATAAGCGTGTGTTGATCGAGCGCTTTATTCCGGGTCGTGAACTGACGGTGGCGGTGCTCAATGGCGAGCCCTTGCCGGTTTTAGAGGTGGTGCCTGAGGCGGGCTTTTACGATTTTGCCGCCAAATATCAATCTCAGACCACCCAATATCATTGTCCGGCCAATCTGCCTCCCAACGTCAGTGTCCATGTGCAAAGTTTGGCCCTCAAGGCCTACCGTCGTATGGGCTGTGAGGGAGTGGCGCGTGCCGACTTTATTTTGACGGCTGACGAAACGCCCTATTTTTTGGAAATCAACACCTTGCCTGGCATGACCTCCCATAGTTTAGTGCCCAAGGCGGCGGCGGCGGCAGGGATTTCCTTTCCCGACCTGGTGGAAAAAATCTTATTAAGCGCGAGGCTAAAGATCGAATGAAAGCTCACAAGGCCTGGTTTCGACGTCGCAATGTGAAGCGTGAAGTTCGAAAACGCCATTTTAAAAGGGGTTTCGGACTGGGCTTGTCTGTGGTGCTTTTGCTTGGTTTAGTGTGGGGAGGGCGTGAGGCGTTGTGTCGGCTCGATTTTTTCGCGCTCAAAAAGCTGGAAATTCAGGGAAAATTGCGAACCCTGACTCAAGACGAGGTATTCAAAAAGGCCGGGGTGCCCATGGGTACCAATTTGTTTCGCATCGACTTAGACCTATTGCGAGCTCGTTTGTTGAGTCATGGCTATTTTCGAGAGGTGGTGGTTCATCGCAATTTCCCCCATACGTTGGTATTCGAGATACAAGAGTATGTTCCCGAGTTTTTACTGAACACGGGCCGTTTTTATTATGTCGATCCGGGCGGGGATATTTTTAGAGACATTACCGAGACTAACGAGCCCAGGGATATGCCCATTTTTTCGGGGATTTCCGAGGAAGATCTCATTACTCAACCCGAAGAAACCAAAAAACTGATTCGCAGTGCCGTCGAACTTAAATCTGTCTACCGGGAGTCAGAATTCTACCGTCGCTTTGGCTTGAGCGAGATTCACTACGAAAAAAATAATGGCTTTACCCTCTATCCAGAGAAAGAAAAATATAGTATCAAGTTCGGAAACGCCGACTTCTCTGAGAAAATAAAAAAACTTTCCCAGGTCCTCGAACAACTTGAAAAAAATGGCATCCGATTTTCCTCCATCGATCTAAATTATCCGGGGAAAGTCCTGATGACTCTCTAGGAATTTCTTGCGTGAAATTCCATGGATCTTCCCGTGGTGGGCTGTGGCTTGCCAGGATTTGAAGAGGTTTACGTATGGCTCGAAAAGATGATCTAGTGGTAGGTCTAGATATCGGTACCACCAAGGTGTGTGCGGTGGTGGGCGAGGTTACCGAGGACGGCATCGATATCATTGGCATTGGATCTCACCCCAGTCGAGGGTTGCGCAAAGGGGTGGTAATTAATATTGAGTCTACGGTGGAGTCCATCAAGCGGGCGGTGAGCGAGGCCGAATTGGTGGCGGGCTGCGATATCACCTCGGTTTATGCGGGCATCGCCGGTGGGCATATCAAAGGCATCAACTCCCACGGGATTGTGGCGGTCAAAGACAAAGAAGTAAACGACAACGATCTCATGCGGGTGATTGACGCGGCCCAGGCCGTTGCCATTCCTCTTGATCGTGAGGTCATTCACGTTATTCCCCAAGAGTATATCATCGACGATCAGGACGGCATCAAAGAGCCCTTGGGTATGTCTGGCGTTCGTTTAGAAGCCAAGGTTCATATTGTGACGGCGGCAGTTACCAGTGCTCAAAATATTGTTAAGTGCGCCAATCGTTGTGGCCTCAATGTTAGCGACATTATTTTACAGCCCCTGGCCTCCGGTGAGGCGGTATTGACCCCCGACGAAAAAGAGCTGGGGGTATGCTTGGTGGATATCGGCGGGGG
>DALYDW010000080.1:0-9900 GCA_031972915.1 bacterium | reverse complement strand
TTTTGAATCAGCGCAGCAGCGTTGGCTAAAGGTTTTCCTGTTTTTTCGGGCCGAGCCTCCACAAATCCCACCAAACAGGCCGTATCCCCTACTTGACGAGTCAAATCTCGTAAGGCCCGCTGATTGGCCTCGACAAAATCAGGCCTGTCCAAAAGGTCTTTGGGGGGATAGCCCGTTAAAGTTAACTCTGGAAACACCACAAGATCAGCTTTGTTTTGACCGGAACGACGAAGATATTCTAGGATCTTCGCAAGATTTCCCTGAAAATCTCCGATCGTCGTGTTAATTTGCGCTAGGGCTATTTTCATATATGGCGACATCCAAAAACAAAACCAAGGGCGGCGAAAAACTAAGCACACGCCCTCAGCGGAAACAAGCAAACAATCTACCCGCCAAAACCACCCTCGGCATCATTACCGGCGGAGGAGATTGCCCAGGATTAAACGCAGCCATTCGAGCCGTCGTCAGACGCGCCGCCCAAGAAGGAGTTTCTTGCGTCGGTATTCTGCACGGCTTTCAAGGTCTTTACGAAGGCCAAGTTCGTCCCCTCGCCTTACGAGAAGTTTCTGGAATCTTGCAACAAGGCGGAACCATCCTCGGAACTTCTCGCTTTAATCCCCTGGCAAAACCGGATTCTGTCTCACGCATCGCCCGAACCCTCAAAAAATATAAGATCCATCGACTTCTCACCATCGGTGGAGAAGGAACCATGCGTTGCGCCCACGAATTAGAAAAACTAGGTTTTCCCTGCTTAGGCATTCCCAAAACCATTGATAACGACGTTGCCGAAACCGACTTCACCTTTGGTTTCGACACCGCCGTCACCATAGCCACCGAGGCCCTAGACCGACTCCACACCACAGCCGAATCTCACAACCGTGTGATGCTCCTCGAGGTCATGGGGCGACACACCGGATGGATTGCCACCTACACCGGCATGGCGGGAGGCGCTGACGCGATTTTAATTCCAGAACAAGAATTCCCCTTGAGTCGATTGCTCAAAATCATCGAAACCCGAAGATCCTTGGGAAAAAACTTTAGCCTAATTGTGGTGAGCGAAGATGCCAAAATCCTGTTAGATGTGGGCAGAAAAAAACCAGAGCTACTCAGGACACCGATGCATCAAGACGAATATGGACACCTCAAACTAGGAGGCATCGCGACCTTTTTAGAACAAGAATTACGACTTCATCTCAACATGGAAGTCAGAACCACAATTTTGGGTTATTTACAGCGAGGTGGAATTCCTACAGCTCATGATCGCATTTTAGCGACTCGCCTTGGAGTCGCCGCCGCCCAGTGGGCCCTGCAAGGTCGTTCTGGAATCATGGCGGCCCTACGGGGCAACGAAATCAAGCCTGTTTTATTCAGCAAGGTCATTCAAAAACTTAAGCAGGTAGATCCAAAAATCTACGAAGTCGCCGCCTCCTTTTTTGACGCCTAATTTCAGGCTTCCCTCCCCAACAAGACCTCATCTCGAGAAGGAATAAAACTCACGCAAGCATCCACCTCTTTAAACATTTTTTGACACTCTGCTAAACTCAGGCGGGCGAAGGCTGCTTCGATTTGTCGAATATTCTCTAACTCGGAGTTTTGAGCTTGAAGCCCCAAGACACCCAAAAGATTTTGATAAAATTTTTCCTCGATGGCTGCCACCATAACCCGATGACCGTCTGAAGTCCGATAAATTCGATAACGAGACGAGGCCCCAGTCAATGAAGGAATCCAATCCTGAATGCCTGGATCTTTCAGATAATCGGAAAGCAATCGCAAACTTGAAACAAAAGAAACTTGAAGATGACAAGCCTCAGGAGCTTGGGCCCGAGCGCTCCAGTGGGCTAAAATCTGCGTTACAGCGCTTAACCCGCCAATCACGTCGGCCAATTGAAGCAAAGGAATTTGCTCAGAACTCTCTGAGAACAACAAACTATAAACACCGCTATCGATCAAAAAATTAAGATCATGAGCCCCTTTTCGATACATGGGATGCTGCTCGGGATACCCGGTTAAACTCACATATAAAACATCGGGTCGAACCTTTCGTAAATCTTCGAAACCCAAGCCCAGGCGCTCCATAGCCCCGGGACGAAATCCTTCCAAAACGATAGGACTATGGCGGGCCATTTCTAAAGCGCAAAGACGATCTTCGGACTTTTTCAGATCCAAGGTAATAAAAGTTTTTCCTGATTTTAATTTTTCGAAGGGACTGTAATTTCCCAAAAAGGGATCTGCAGCATAGGGAACAACACACTGCACCGTGGCCCCCATACGAATCAAGAGATCACTCGCCAAAGGTCCCGGCAATAGCCTAGAGAAATCTAAAACACGAACACCGGAAAAAACTTTCGGAAATTGCATAAAAATCACTGAAGTATTTGAAGTAAAACTAGAGCGGCCGTACCGCCGTGGGAACTTGAGTTATGGCTTCGTTTAAATAACGCGCCTCAGACCCCGGAGTGTAGGATTTTGGAAACACCTGTTTGACCCGAATTAAAAAATCCCCCTGAGGAATTTTATAATAAGGCAAATTAAAACCCACGGCACTTTCTCCCAAAAAGGACTCGGGCATAGCCTTGAGACCAGGATCGTCATTTACCTTTAAAACAGGATAAACACCCAAACGATTTAACTGGGGATCGTTCTGAATGCCGATGATCATGGACCCAGTCGCACCAGTAATCGACCACCACACGGGAGATTTTTCTTTGAAGAATTCCGGCAAGACATCAGGAGTTCCATCTAGTACCAGAGAAAACTCTCCCACGCTTGTGCGTAAGCGGCTTCCATAGATCTTTTGATTAAAATCAAAACCGCTAAAGCCATGGGTGTCAGGCGCCAAAAATTTAGGCCCGTTGACGGGGTTTTGAATACGGGTGGGAATTTCTATCCAAGAGGGATAAAACACAAAATCGATTTCAGAACGCGGAACTAGTTTGATGGGCCCTAAACTTTTTTTTGCCTCCACCCGACGAATCACCCGCAAGGGACCAACACGAACCCCAAGCAAACGACTTTGCACGTCCTCTTCGTGAAAATTAAAATCAAAAAAATTCTTAATGGCTAAATGAAAACGCGCCTTAAATCGGTCCAAAATATTCTCCGCGACCGTGCCATTTTTAAGGATCAAAAAATTTTCCACCCAGGGAATTTTGGATAAAAAGCCTACTCGATAAAAGTCTGAATCGACCTGGTCAGTTTCGGGAATATAGCGGATATATTTTTTAGAAGACCGAGGTGCAGCGGCATCTTCTTGAACCAAGTAAAGCTTAGTAGCACTACCTTGACCCGGCAGCACGATTTCCCACACAGCCTTGGCCTGGGAAAAATCGGTTCGGGACAAGCTCTCTCCGACATCCCTCCCAGAGACCAATAAAATTTCTTGAGCCTCCCAAAGTCCATTACCCTCTCCCAAGGCCCAACGAAGTCCCTGGCCCCGAACATCAGGAATTTGTTCATCGATCTGAAAAGGAACGGGCTCAGGACGGCGGTTTGCCCCTGCCCGATACACGCGAAAGGAAGCCACCGGAGCACCCACAACACCTGAAAGTTGACTCCCGGGAACTTGAAAAATTTCTTGAGCCCAAACCAAACCGGAAAAACCCAGAGCCAACACCATGAGAATGCCAAAGACGAGGGCGTGATAAATCTGTTTTCGCGACATAAAAAAGCCTTCCCTACCTCCCCCGCCGTCTCGCTTCTAAAAAAGGTGCTCGCGGGGATGTTGGGGGTACTTACGAAAAAACTCTTCTAAAAGTTTCTTGGCCTCTGCATCGGTCAATTTGGGCACGGCCACCTGGATTCTAACATACTGATCGCCTTGTCCAGACCCCTTGCGATGAGCAATGCCCTTACCTTTAATGCGCAGCTTCTGCCCGCTTTGAACTCCAGCGGGAATTTTTAGGTGGACCTTACCGGACAAGGTAGGCACTTCAACAGAAGCTCCTTCCACTGCCTCGAGAAAAGTCACGGGAAGATCCACATAAATATCATCGCCTTTGCGCTCAAAATAAGGGTGGGGTTTTACTTCGATGTGAATGTAAAGATCTCCAGGTGCCCCTCCCTCAGGAGACAAATCTCCCTTGCCTGCCAAACGAATTTTAGATCCCGTATCCACCCCCGGAGGAATCTTAACATTGATTTTGCTGGTCTTACCGTTTTCTGGAATGGCGATTTTCGTGGTCTTACCGTGAATGGCGTCCAAAAAATCGATCTCCATGGTGTAAACTCGATCGGCCCCAGGGCTTGGAGCCCGCCTCGCACCCTGCCCTTGGCCATGAAATCCAGACCCACGACGCCCTGTTCCCCCTAAAATATCTCCGAACAAATCCCCCAAATCCTCCTCGGTAAAATCGGTTCGAGCCCCATGAGTTTTTCCTGTACTCGCACGCCCGCCCCCAAAAAAGGTCGACCAATCAAAACCCCCATTGGGACCTCCCGCATACTGATATTGCTGGTATGCCCCGCCGCCGGGAGCTCCACCACCGCCGACGGCACCAAACATATCGTACTCCTGACGTTTTTTGGGATCACTCAAGACCTCATAGGCCTCGGAGATATCCTTAAATTTTTCCTCAGCCGACTTATCTCCCTTGTTGACATCGGGATGATATTTTTTGGCCAAATTTCGGTAGGCCTTTTTCATTTCGTCCGCCGAGGTATTTCGCGAGACTCCGAGAATTTTGTAATAATCTTTTTGACTCATATTTTCTCTTTATAATGCCGAAGGATTTCGGATCAAGTGGGCGACAAAAAAACCATCATGCCCCAATTGACCCGGAAGATACTCCTTCATCCCCGATACTTGAAAGCCCGGTGTTTCGGAGAGAAATTTTTCTACGACCCGATAGGTTTCTTCGGGCTCGAAAGAACACACCGAATAAATCAGTCGCCCCCCTTCTCGGAGATAAGGTGCCCAGCGCTTCAGAAGGTCGAATTGAATCTGAGCACAACGTTCGTAGTCTTCTTTTCGCAGTTTCCAACGCAACTCGGGTTTGCGACCTAAGGTTCCCGAACCCGAACAAGGTGCATCCAGTAAAACCCAATCCACCTTGTTCCAAGGGGCGAGCGAATCGGAAACGATGTGCTGAGGAGCTGATAAACCCAAGCGAGCAAAATTTTGAGAAAGTGCAGAAAGTTTTTCCGGTGAACTGTCATAAACTGCAAAAGACTCACCACCACCCAAAATTTCTGCAATGGCACCGCTTTTTCCTCCATGACCAGCACAAACGTCCAAGCCCCTTTCTTGAGAACACGGAGCCAGAATCCTCACAACCTCATAGGAGGCCCAATCCTGTGGTGTCGCCAAGCCCTGCTCAATCCAATCCCAAATGGGGCCCGGCCTGTTTTCGGAAAAACTCACCATGGGCAGCTGGATCCGTTGCGGAACACAAGCCTCAGTCTCGCAACGATGCAAAAAGTCATCGAAGGAAATTTTTTTTAGGTTAACCCGAAGATCCAGCGGCGCCACCCCATTCCAGACTCTAAGCAAGCCTTGCAAGGTCTCGGCAGAAAAACGTTGAGACCAGCGCCTTAACATCCAAGAGGGAAAAGCATAAAAGATCGCCCAATTTTTCAAGTCTTGGGCTTGCAGAGACTTCAAGCCGTCGTTTCCAGCAGAAACCCGATCCATCCACTCTCGATATTCGGGGGCATTTTTCTGCAATCGACGCAAGACCGCATTGACAAACTTGGCCGGTTTTTCTCCCCCCCAAACTCGAGCCGCATCCACAGCACTATGCAAAACTGCATAGGCGGGCAATCGGTCGAGAAACAGAAACGAATAAACGGAGATGCGCAAGAGCTGGAGTAAAAAATCAGGGGTTTTTTTAATCTCCAAACAAGGCTGCAAAAAATGGTCAAGTACAGCCTTACGGCGCAGCACGCCGTAAATCCACTCGGTTAGCAAGGCGCGATCAGAATCAACATAAGCTCGCTCTCGCAAGGCGCGATCTAAGGCCTCGGAGGCAAAGACACCTTGTGTGAGAATCTCTTGCAGAAGCTTGGCGGCCGTACCACGGAGCAAAACCCCCGGTTTTTGATGTTGTTCGAATTTTTTCAATCTAGACACGGGTAATATATTCGTGGGTTTCTGTATCCACACGAACCCGATCCCCGTCTTTGATGAAAGGAGGAACTTTGATCGTCAAACCCGTCTCTAAGATGGCGGGCTTATATTGGGCCGAGGCCGTGGCGCCCTTGAGTTCGGGCTCGGTTTGCGTCACCAAAAAATCCATACTTTTGGGAAGATTAATTCCGATGGTTTTTCCCTCATAAAAAGTGACACCGATAACGGTATCAGGCAAAAGGAAATGGGCAGCGTCTCCCACCTGTTCGAGGGAGATTTGGGTCTGCTCGTAATTTTCTACGTCCATGAAGTGAAAATCATCAGCCTCCCGATAGAGGTATTGCATCTTGCGTTCCTGCAAACTCATGCGCCCCACTTTATCATTAGAACTAAAGCGAACCTCGGCTTGGTCTCCGCTCACCAAATTTCTCAGCTTGGTTTGCATGAAGGCCCGCTTATTTCCGGGAGTGCGATGAATGGCCTCCATCACAAAGTAAGGGGTACCCTCGTATTCAATGACCATCCCTGGACGAATCTGATTGCCGCTTATCATGACCTTTTGCTCCTTAATTTCTTAGAAAATGCTAAGCTATGGACCAAGCCCCATGAAGAATCAAATCAATATTTATCTCAAGACACTAGTTTTGGCCCTCGTTGTGTTCGAGGCCCTTTGGCTTGGCTCGGCCCTGCTCGTCAACCCCTTGCTGAGTTTTCTCCCCCTAGACAGCACCGCTTTTATTCGTCAGTGGGAACTTCACCACCCACAAAAAGCCCAACGGTATTGGGTTCCCCTTGGATCCATCCACCCCCTGCTTATCAAAGCCGTCGTCGTGGCAGAAGACGACGCCTTTTTTCAGCATGGAGGACTTGATTTTAGAGCCGTCGAAGAAAGCTTCGAAACGAATTGGAAACGAAAAAAAATCGTCCGCGGCGCCTCTACTCTGAGTATGCAATTGGCTAAAAATCTCTACCTAGACCGAGGCAAAAGCCCCTTTCGCAAACTCAACGAGGCATTGCTCGCCTGGTCTTTAGAATGGAATTTATCGAAACTTCAAATATTAGAAACCTATCTCAACATCGCCGAGTGGGGTCCGGGAATCTTCGGAGCCGAAGCGGCCAGCCGTTATTACTTTAAAATTTCCGCCAAAAATTTAAACGCCGAACAAGCAGCCTACCTGGCTGCCCTACTCCCCAATCCGCAATGGCTTACCCAAGCAGGCAAAGGAAGGGCTCAAAAAAGAAAACGCATGATTTTAAGGAGAATGCAGGGCCGAAATTTGGAGATCGAGCTTATTTCACGCCCACAATCACAGTAACGGGAAACTGCACAGCCTGGGCAGAAACTTTTTTAAAGCCCGCCAAATTCAACCAACGCTTCAATTCTTTAACGGAAAACACATCGCCATGCTCGGTAAACAAAAGCATCACCAACCCAAACATCAAAGGAATTTCAGGGCCGGTACGCAAATCATTGGCTACATATTCAGCAATCAACAAGCGGCCACCGGGCTTAAGCGCCTCAAAAGCTCGCTTAATCAGTTTACGAGTCCCCATCTCCCCTTCACCGTGACAAATATGCCCAAGAAAAATGACATCGTAAGACTGTTTTTCCCACTCGATTTGATGAAAATCTCCACCACGAAATTCGAATTGCGAAGTCACATGAAAACGTTTGGCATGGGCCTGAGCGACCTCCAAGATCTCAGGAAAATCTACAGCAACCACATTGGAAGCCGAGTCGGCCAAGGTAAAAGCCAAAGACCATGGAGCAGCACCGCAACCCAAATCTAGTATTTTCAACTTTTTGAGAGTTTTTCCCACACCGAGTTTTTTTCCCAAAATAACTCCTGAGGCAAAGGAAACGGGAAACAGGGTCTTCACCAAATGTTTAAAAAACTCGCTGCGAGCCTCGGGCTCTAGCATCTCGGAAATGGGTTTGCCTTTTCGCAAGCAAGCGGGAAGATGCTCCCAATACTTTTCCATTTGCCGATCCCCGAGAAGAAAATTCCCTAAATAATTTGGCTCCCCCTTGACCAAAAAAGTTTTCGACTCGGAAGTTAATTTGTAATTGCCACGGGTTTTTCCCAGCAAACCAATGCCCACCAAGGCATCGAGAAGAATGCGAGTGCTCCTCAAACCTCCACCCAGAATGCGATTGATTTTTTCAACGGTGTTTTGTCCCTCATGAAGATGGGTAAAAATATCCAGCTCCAGAGCTGTCCTCAGCAAGGAAGCTCGAGCAAAATCCCAATGAAGGGACATGATTTTTTCGGGTTGAATTTCAACAGATTTTTCTTTTCCGGACATGGGAACCATTCTAGAAGAGCTAGAAAACTTGGAAAAGTAATATTTTCCTTAAGTTTTCTATCAAGTTATCTCAAATTTCTCTGTAAATTCGGTTGACACTGTCACCCATGCTTTTGTAGGGTCCGCGGGCTTTTTAGCCTCATTGAGGAACCTTTCAAAGGTTTTTCACCTAAAAAGTTAAATCAGTCGATAGAGTGTCGTCCTGTAAGGTAGTGGTTGTGGCTTAAGTCAGTAGGCACCGGGAGTGTCTTGCGGCGTAGCTCATAAAATTTCAGGCGATCGGTTTGTTGGTGATCTTTGAGTGGTTCAGTTTTTTGATGAATTGTTTTTCTCGAGGCGCTAGCTCAGTCGGTAGAGCATCGCCCTTTTAAGGCGGTGGTCCTGGGTTCGAGTCCCAGGCGCCTCACCATTTTTTGTGGGGAGTTCCACTCCTCGTGTGTGAAAAATAGTTTAGTCCCCTTCGTCTAGTGGCCTAGGACACCGCCCTTTCACGGCGGCGGCACGGGTTCGACTCCCGTAGGGGACGCCATTTCAAGCCCAGGGTAAGGTTACCCTGGGCTTTTTTTATTTTGGGAACACCTCATCAGAAATGAGATTTCGCACCAAAAACTTTTTAGCCTGGCATGCCCTACTAATCTTAATTTTGCTGCCGGCCGCCTTGTATTCGGATGTTCAAGTTTATTTCAATACCTCCAATGGTAAAGTTCATCAGTTGAGTTGCCATTGGGGAAAAAAGTGCACGCAAAATTGCGTGATCATGCCACGAAGCAAAGCCTATCAGCGAGGCGGAGTGGCTTGTAAAGTTTGTGGGGGGTGAGTTGGTCTACTTAATCCTTCATGCCCAATCATCGCCCCCGATAATGACTGCCGAAGGCCGAAAAAAAAATACATCTCTGGGGTCATTGAACCAAGGTTAGTCGTAATCTTAGACAAAGGCATGATCGAATGGACGATGACGGCTTTATCACTACCTTGCTGGAATGGGTGAAGGTCTCTACCAGCTGAAATTGAGGATGCAATGGAAATGATACTAAAAGATCTGTCCTCATGGTTTCAAGAGCGACCTAAATGGTTACAGGAAGCCGCGAAGAGACTTTACAATCAAGAACAGATTGCGGCACAAGATTTTCTTGATCTGACAACGCTTTGCGAACGCGAGCCATCAGAACAATTAGATGGCAATGATTGCAATTTTTTCGCTAATACGATTACAAAAAGTGCACATCAGCAGGTTCGCCTTTCCTCAATTGGAAATGTGGAAGGAATCAATGCCCTTCGACCTAAGAATCCGCTAAACTTTGGAAATAAAAACTTAGCTATTATCTACGGTTCAAATGGATCAGGAAAATCTGGTTACGTCAGAATTATAAAACATGTTTGTGGGGTAAAAGCCCCCGGGAAATTGCATCCCAATGTTTTTTCAACGACCACCACTGCTCGTAAATGCAAGGTTACTTATGAAATCAATAATGCCCCAGTTGAGCAGGAATGGGCAGTTGACTCTGGACCCATTCGAGAGCTTCGGATCG
>DALYDW010000079.1:9675-10040 GCA_031972915.1 bacterium | reverse complement strand
CTAAAGGTTTATAATCATAAAATTCACCGGCGCTTTGGAGAAAGCCGGATAGAGCGTTTTCAAAGACTAGAAAAAGCTTCTCTAAAACCGCTGCCCCATCAAGCCTTTGAACTAGCTTATTGGAAGAAAGCTAAACTCCATCCCGATTGCCATGTGAGCTTTGAAAAAAACTATTACTCAGCCCCTTTCCAATATCGAGGCGATTACCTAGAGGTAAGGGCGACAGCCTCTACGATAGAGGTTTACCATAAGGGGCAAAGAGTCGCCGCTCACCTGAGATCTTACCAAAAGGGAGAATACCTTACTTCTCAGACCCACCTACCTCCAGAGCATCAAGCTCTTTTAGAAATCACCCCACAAAGGCT
>DALYDW010000079.1:0-9665 GCA_031972915.1 bacterium | reverse complement strand
AAAGAGGTAGGAGAAGCCACGGAAACCCTGCTTAAAAATATCTTTGCAAAAAAACCTCATCCCACCCTTGCCTTACGTGCTTGTCTGGGAATCCTTAGGCTTAAGTCCCGTTACTCCCCTCAAAGATTAGAAGTCGCCTGCCAACGGGCCCTCCAATACCGGGCCTACTCTTATCGAAGTGTCCATAACATCCTTGCCAGAGGCCTTGAGGATCTCACAGAAAGCCCTTTGGACTTTGACTTCTCTAAAAGGCGGCTCAATCCCTATCTCAGGGGCAAAGATTATTATCATTAAACTTTAGACTAACCCCCCCCAAGACTTCCCCCCATCTTTAACCATGGGGATCTCTTGGAATCCTGAAAGGAAAGGAAAATAAAATATGCTACAAGCTCCAACTCATGAAAAAATGACCCAAATGAAATTCTACGGCATGCTCGAGGCCCTCGATCAAATCGGCCACCAAGCTTTAGAAGAAAAACTGGCCTACTCCGATTACCTATCCCTACTTATCGAAGCCGAGTGGCTCTATCGGGAAAATAAAAAACTTCAAACCCGCCTCAAAAAAGCCACCCTAAAACAAAATGTCTGCCTTGAAGACTTAGATTATCTCTCCAAACCAGAGCTCAAAAAATCTTTCGTCCTTGAGTTAGCCACCGGCCACTTTATTGACCAAAATACCCATATCCTCATCACCGGACCTACAGGCTCCGGTAAATCCTTTTTAGCTTCTGCTCTAGCCCACGCAGTATGCTTAAAAGGCTACCAGGTCCTCTACAAAAGAAGCACTCAACTCTTTGACAAACTTTTAGCTTCTCGGGCCGATAGCTCTTACCTCAGGACTCTTCAACAGTTCACTGCCCCAGATCTTCTCGTCATCGATGACTGGGGTCTTAAACCACTAAGCGCTCAAGACCGTATCGATCTGTATGAAGTACTGGAAGAGCGTTATCAAAAGGGCGCTATGATTATTACTTCTCAAATACCCCCCAAAGACTGGGTGGATATTATCGGGGATCCTGTTTTGGCGGAGGCTATTGTGGACCGACTGCTTCACAATGCTTATCAGATTACCTTGCATGGGCAGGAGGGAAGTTACCGAAAACTTTTAGCAGAAAAAAAGAACAAGAAAGGGATCCATCCAACCCAAAATAAAAACTAATTGCATCCATAGGGACCCACTTGCTAGGTCCCCACTAAACGATCCGTCGCTTCGCTCCGAACCGGCTCCCTATCTTGCGTATCACCGGCTCCCTGTCATGCGATTCAGCATGCGACTAAGCATTTCTTTAATTGCAACCGTCTTACCCGTGCCCGTGCGGCCACCGATCATGAAATGTAGAGTCTCCAATTTCGAAGGAATCGGTACTTCGGCAATCGTGATTTGATTCTCTTTGCGATTTAGAGTCTTCCTTTTGAGTCTTACGGCATTAAGAATGCGCGAACCGCGAACGTGGAACCCAAAAACTTCGGGTGCTTGCTGGTAGTAAAGCCAGGACAAAACTCCGCAGACTGCAAAAGTTCCAACGCCACTTAAGATTGCCAGCCACACAAAATCGTTGTGCTTCAGCATCCAGGGCAGCGCTCGAAAATACGCTTTCGTGCCGAAGGGTGGAAGGTGCAGACGGTACGAAGCCAGCCAAAGGCAAGCGATAACACTGAGTAACGACGAGCAGAGAAAATAAAGAATCAGCTTTTCAGCGAGACTTTTTCTCATATCGTTTTCTCCCTTTCTTTTGCAGCGCGTTGCCTCATCTCTTGATCGACTTTTCTCAAAACTTGGCCATTCCTCTCCAAAAGAAACTCACGCAAAAGTAAGCGAATCTCGAAAGCGACCGCGTAGGTCTCTTCAACTCGTTTTTCATTTTTGCTGAAACTGGCGAGCAGCTCGTCGATTTGATTTTGAAGATTTGAATTTAAGGAAGACTCTTGGGCCGAAGTTGGGATTGCATTTTCGTAATGTAGGATCTTCTCCCGAATGACATCCGAAATTGAAATTCTGTTCTTCAGAGATTCCTGACGCAGATTTTCAAAAATATCATTTGGCAATAGCACGCTAATTTTTTTTGGCATGTTTAGTCCTCTTTTGTCCGACGCCAAACACTATAAATTCTGCTAGGTTAGCTGAAAACGGACAAAAGATGACAGGATGCGACAAATGCGGAAAGTAAGAAAAATCATTAGATTCAATGCCTTAAGGCAAGTTCCAGACTTGCGTCAGGTGTGTGTCCCTTTTTAGGGGGCGTAGCCCATGGGCGTTAATGACAGGGAGATCGAGGAATCTACAAAAACTGCAAACTAAACAAGGAGGCAAAGATGAACATGTCACGAGAAAAAATCTTAGAAAGAAGAAATAAACTCCAAAGCCGAAGAGAAAAAGATCAAGCCAAACTCAAGGCCTTACAGTTAAAACTTAAAAAATCAGCTCAAAAAATAATCCAGGTGCAAAAGAAAGAAGAAGCTGAGCGAAAAATAATCTTAGGTAGCTTCATGCTAGAAAAAGCAAAGAGTGACGCTTCTTTTAAAGCTTGGTTGGAGGGAGAGATCGGCTCAAGCAATCTGAGCCTTCATGAAAAAATCCTGTTGGAAATTTCTTAAGCATCTGCTGGATTTACTTCAATGCCTGCATAAGCCAACTGAAAAGTCCACCTGCAAGCATAATCCAAATGGAATTCAATCGGAATCTAAAGAGAAGCACAGCACTGGCTAAAGCTAGCACTAGCGTTGTCGTGTCAATAATCGCCGTTCGGCCGAGCTGCAAGGTTACTACGGCGATTAGTGCTAAAGAAGCAACATTAACTCCATCGAGAAAGGCTCCCGCAATTCTTGAACGGCGGAGGTGTGGTACCAAAAAACTGCTTATCGCAACGAAGAAAAATGCAGGCAGGAAAATACCAAAAGTTGCAATGAATGCACCAGGCATTCCTCCCAAAACATAACCAATAAAAGTAGCCGATGAAAAAACCGGGCCCGGGGTCACTTGGCCGATGGCGACCGCATCGAGGAGCTGGGTTTCCGTTAACCAGCCAAGGCGATGAACCAAATCGGCACGGAGAAATGCATAAAGCAGGTAACCGCTTCCAAAGAGAACGGAACCAATTTTTAGAAATGAGAGAAATAAAATTCCAAGACTGAATGCTGAGTCGGTAACTGGAGTAACGCCAGCCAATGGCAAGTTAGGAATCGCGAGTATTGCCAGAAAGAATTTCTTTCGCTTCAAAAAAAGTTCCCGGATCATCACAACAAGTACTCCTGCCCCAAATAAAAGCAAGATCTCATGAACACCGATGAGACTCGCGACTGCCGTGGCAATTCCTAGGGTCGCCAAAAACCAATTTTTTAAGGATCGTCTTCCTAGTGCCCATAGCGTCTGAAATATAATTGCGATGATGGCCGGCTTAATTCCATAAAGAATAGCTTCGGTTTGTGGGAGTGTTTTATATCGGGTATAAGCCCATGCAATAGCGAGGACGATGAGAGTGGCAGGTAAAATGAAACAAATCCCGGCTATCAGGAGGCCAGACCAACCGGCCCGACGATGACCAATATGGATGGCCATCTCAGTGGAATTTGGACCTGGAATAAGATTGGTTACGCCTAAAAGATCAAGAAATTCCTCGTGACTCAGCCAGCGCCTGCGACGAACAACTTCATCCTCCATCATCGAGATGTGTGCCACCGGACCACCAAAGGCTGTGGCTCCTAATTTTAAAAAAAGAAGCGCCAAATCTCGCAGAGTGCTGGCGCGCGATGGATTGGCTGCTTCTCCTGAAACTGCCTCACCCACGCCGATCCCCCCACAAGCGGAAGAGCTGGCCGTCCAGAGACCATCGTCCGGGACCGACGATGAGCAAAAACAGCGAACCGAGCAGCATCGACCAGTCGGTCCGGGATTCATGAGCCATGCTCCAAAAACCCTTATTCATCAAGATGGGGATCTTGGTTGTGGTGATGGCCACCATCATGTTCACGATGAGTGGAATCGCAGCCAAGCGGGCTATCAAACCAAGAAGCAGAAGGGTCCCGCAGACAATCTCCACGACTCCCACGAAAGGGGCTAGGATTTCCGGGGCAGGAATCCCGATCTTGATAAACCTTCCAATCCCAAGAGCGTCGGGAAAAAGAAATTTTTGAATCCCCTCAGAGAGAAAAACGACGCCGACCATCACTCGAATGATGAAAATGGCTAAGGCCGCCTTGTTGGATCTTGAAGCGTCCAAACTGTTCATTGATGCGTTTTCCTTTCGGTTATTATCCTGGAGGTTTCCATAGTTGATTAGTTACCGGAGGGACCATCGGCAAGGTGATTACGATGAAATGCCTTCCTGTCGCCGTATGGCAAGAATTACAAACGGCAATGGAGTCATCATAGGCTCGACCAAAAGACATTTTGTCTTTGGAAACCACCGCCTTATTCATAGCTTCGAATTCTGTTTCCTTAAAAGCTTCTAAGATACCATCCAGCTGAACTCCCTTTTCCTCAGGACGGAGGCGCACGGACTTTTCCAGATTTTCTTCGATTTCGTGCAACTCGAATTTTGCCAGATCCCAATTACTTGCCTCGACCGCAAAATAAAGCTTGGCAAAATGCAGCTGGACATTGGACATCACGTCACCAACGCCCGGTGCCGCAGCTTCCACAGCCGCGAGGCGGTTTTCAAGCAATGATCCGTCACTGCCCTTCGAACACGAAACCATTCCGATTGACACAAGAGCCAAAGAAGCAATCCACCACGAGATCCACCCATGCATTGAGGAATTCATCATAGTACCTCCTTCACAAGCTCTTTGATTTTATATTTAGCGTTCTTCAAAAGCTTTTTTCCCTTGGGAGTGCTTCGATAATATTTTCGTATTTTGCCTCCGATGAGCTTCCGAGTCGTTTTCAAAAATCCTTCTTTTTCCAGGGAATGCAAAATTGGATAGAGAGTACCAGGACTAAGCTCATAGCCATGATGGGCCAGCTCTTGGATAATCCAAAGTCCGTAAATCGGTTCTTTGGAAGCATGATGTAGAATATGTACTTTAATGAATCCTAGAAAGAAATTACGCAGCATTATCAGTAAGTCCTTAATGTAAATCGATATCGATATGCGATAACGAGATTCAATAATAAGAGTCAAATGTTATTTGCCGATCCCTAGTTCCAGCTAAGCTATGCTGCGCCGAAAACCACATCCCATTCAAAGCTCTGAACCGTAAGCAAAGCCCATTGACAGAGCTAGACCACTGATTTACATTCAAACAATAGTTTGAATATTTGAATAGAAGGTTCACATGGGAAATCGTAAGATTAAAGATCGAATTTACGAGCAGTTTTCACGGGTTGGGAAGGCAATTGCCAGTCCGCAGCGGCTGGAAATTATCGACTTGCTGGCGCAAGGAGAGCGAAGCGTAGAGGGCCTAGCCAACATGCTCTCCATTCCTGTCGCTAACGCGTCTCATCACCTGCAAGCCATGCGTGCAGCTAGCCTAGTTGAAGCACGCAAAGAGGGTACATTCGTTTACTATCGGCTTTCCGACTCGCAGGTCTTCGAACTCATGAGGACTATTCGGACACTTGCGGAACGCCACTTCGCTGAGATGGACCGGATTGTGCGCAGCTATTTTCAGGATCGTGACGAACTAGAACCAGTCATGCGTGAAGAACTACTCGATCGAGCTCGCGCGGGAGAAGTGATTGTCCTCGACGTACGTCCGCTTGAGGAATACCGAGCGGGCCATATTTTGGGCGCTGTTTCCATACCGGTCTATGAACTCGATCGCCGCCTTGCCGAAATCCCTCCAGATAAAGAGATTATTGCGTATTGTCGGGGACCGTATTGCGTCATGGCATTTGAGGCAGTGCAGAAGCTTCGAGACCATGGCCGTATTGCTCATCGTCTTATGGATGGCTTTCCGGAATGGCGTGCTTCGGGGCTGCCGGTGGAAACGAGCCTTCAAAATTTTTAAACCAGCAAGCGAAAGGAGTGAACCATGATATTCAAACCATTCTATTATTACGATTCGGGTTGCGCGGCTTATGTTTTCGGCTGCGGAACCATGGGCAAATGCGCTGTGGTTGATCCCCAGGAAAAGGATATGGATGCCTATATTGCCTTCGCCGACACGAAGGGCATGCGCATCACCCATGTCATTGATACTCATATCCATGCGGATCACCGTTCCGGAGGAAGGGCACTTGCCTCACGGATAGGCGCAAAATACTGCCTTCATCGTTCTGCCGACGTTAATTTTTCTTTCGAACCTATCGACGACAATCAGACGATCGAGCTGGGAAATACGATTGTCCGTGTCCTGCACACGCCTGGGCACACGCCTGAGAGCGTGAGTCTGTTGGTGAGCGATCTTCGTCGTGGTCCGGATCCATGGTTTCTTCTTACCGGTGACACGCTCTTCGTCGGGGCCATCGGCCGTCCTGATCTGCCTGGCCATACACGCGAAAATGCTGCCCAGCTCTACGAGAGCTTGAAAGAGAAAATCCTTCCTCTTCCCGACACACTCGAAGTTTATCCGGCCCATTTTTCTGGATCAGTCTGCGGGGCCGGTATGAGCGGCAAGCCCATGACGACACTAGCCTTTGAAAAACGCTGGAATCCCATGCTCGGATTGAAATTGGAGGAGTTTGTTGACCAAATTAGCGAAGGCATTCCAGCGAAACCAGCGGAAATGGAGGCGATCCTCCAATTTAATCAAGGTCGCGCGTCATGAGCCATGCAGGTGTCACCCAAGTTCTTGGCGAAGGACCTGGTATTCGCCTTGGTCTTGGACCGAACCTTGCACAATTCTCGCTTCTTGTCTTGGTCAACGCCTTCGTCGGCGCAATGGTCGGGTTGGAGCGAAGCATTCTTCCCGCCATCGCCGAACAGGAATTCCATCTTATCGCACGAAGCGCAATTCTCTCGTTCATTGTTGTGTTTGGGATTGTTAAAGCACTGACCAATTATTTTGCGGGCCGTCTTTCGGATTCCATCGGCCGGAAATTCGTCCTCGTCGGTGGATGGCTACTTGCGCTTCCAGTTCCCTTTTTGCTCATGTGGGCGCCTTCATGGAACTGGATACTCATTGCGAATGCTTTGCTCGGCGTGAGCCAGGGATTGACTTGGTCGACTACCGTCATCATGAAAATTGACCTTGTAGGACCCAAACGTCGTGGCTTCGCGATGGGTCTTAATGAATTCGCCGGTTATGGTGCGGTGGCTCTTTCGGCTCTTGCAACAGGTTACGTTGCCTCGATTTATGGTCTTCGGCCCCAGCCCTTCTATCTCGGCGTTGCGTTTGCGCTGATCGGTCTTTTATTGTCCGTAATCTTGGTTCGAGAGACTCATGGGCACGTGCATTACGAGGCTAGAAACCACGTTGCAACTGCCCACACCGACACACTTTCTCAGCGGGAAATTTTTCTTCGCACTTCTTTTTCCGACCCCAACCTCTCCTCCATCAGTCAAGCTGGCTTGGTCAACAACCTCAACGATGGAATGGCCTGGGGATTATTTCCAATTTTCTATATGGCAGCGGGACTTTCCCTCGAACGCATTGCTTGGCTCGCCGCCATCTATCCTGCCGTCTGGGGCATAGGTCAGCTTTTCACGGGAGCGTTATCGGATCGCGTGGGCCGCAAGTGGCTGATCGCATCAGGAATGTGGGTCCAGGCGGCCGGAATTTCCCTGATCGTGCTATCGACAAATTTTTTCGGTTATGCCGCCGGATCGACACTACTCGGCGTGGGCACTGCAATGGTCTATCCTACCTTGCTCGCCGCAATCGGCGACGTGGCCCACCCCGTCTGGCGGGCCTCCTCGGTGGGTGTTTACCGGCTATGGCGTGATCTCGGCTATGCCGTGGGTGCCTTGCTTGCCGGTGTAATCGCGGATGCGCTGGGGATGCATGCAGCAATTGGATTGGTTGCGGCCTTAACTCTTTTTTCCGGTATCATGGTGGCTGTCCGCATGAAAGAAATACAAGGAATGGGACATCCCAAGGCAGGCTTCGGTTTAAAAAATGAAAAACATTTACTTAGATTTTAATGCCAGCACTCCCATTGCACCCGAAGTGGTCGCGGCCATGGAACCTTTTCTACGCGAAAAATTCGGCAATCCCTCCAGCCTCCATTGGGCAGGGATTCCCGCCAAGGAGGCTTTGAACAAGGCACGCACACAAGTTGCGGGCTTATTGGGCTGCTCTCCAGAAGAAATCATTTTTACCAGCGGTGGAACAGAGGCCAACAATCACGCCATTAAAGGACTTTTCTTTTCCCAAGATAAAGCCAGGATTCACATCATCACCAGCCGCATTGAGCATCCTGCCGTCTTGGAACCCTGTCGATTTTTAGAAAGACTTGGTGTGGAGATTACCCGAATCCCTGTGGATTCCTTTGGCAAGCTTGACCCTGACGACATTCGGAAAGCCATCCGGAAAAATACGATCTTGGTCAGCATCATGCACGCCAACAACGAAGTCGGCACCATTCAACCCATCGCTGAGATCGCTAAAATAACCCGAGAGCGGGAAATTCTTTTTCACACGGATGCGGCTCAATCGGTAGGAAAAATTCCAACTCTGGTCGAAGAATTGGGCGTGGATATGCTTTCAGTCGCTGGACACAAGTTTCATGCACCGAAGGGAGTTGGGACCTTGTACCTGAAGAAAGGAATTCGTTTAGAACCCTTGCTTCATGGAAGCAAACATGAAGACGGACGCAGAGCTGGGACCGAAAATGTTCTATTTGATATTGGTCTCGGAGCCGCCTGCGAATTGAGTCGACAATGGATCAACAACCATCAGGTGCGAAAACTCAAGGATCGATTCTGGAAAATGTTACAAGAAGCCTTTGGTGATTTCGTAGTTTTAAATGGACATCCGACGGATAGTTTGCCCAACACCCTCAATATTTCATTTGTGGGAAGGAGCGGCTCAGAAATCCTTGCGCAACTCCCGGAGATCGCTGCTTCCACGGGTTCCGCATGCCATGAGGGAAAAACAGAACTTTCCCCTGTCCTACAGGCCATGGGTATTTCTTCTGAGCTTGGAAAAGGCGCTATTCGCTTTAGCCTGGGGAGAACCACTACCCTTGAGGAGATTACGACCGTGGTGGAGCGCCTTCAACAATTTCTAAAGTGACCTTTATGATAAAAATTAGGGCGGGACCATTGGTGTTCGCCCAAATATTTTTCTGTCGATTGGAAGGAGAACCATGATGAAAACACTTTTTATTTTAAATGATCCACCTTACGGAACCGAGAGAAACTACAATGCCCTTCGCCTTGCCATAGCGCTCTCCAAGCGGGAAGGAGAAGAAATCAAAATGTTCTTTATCGGCGATGCGGCCGCCTGTGCCAAGAAGGGACATAAACTGCCCTCGGGTTATTATAATATCGAAGTCATGCTAAAAAATGTCGCCCATAATAAAGGAGAAATCGGGATTTGCGGAACTTGCATGGATGCTCGTGGAATCGCCGAAGCGGAATTAGCTGAGGGAACGCGACGGAGCACCCTCGAAGAACTAACTGATTGGACGCTTTGGGCTGATAAGGTCCTCACTTTCTAAAGGCCATCTGGTGAAGGTGAAAAAAATCCATGCTGCGCTTTTTTATGATCAGAAACTATCCAACTGATGTCATTACCATTTTTAATGAATTGGCGGAAGATTATGATAACTGGTTCAAAAG
>DALYDW010000078.1:0-10075 GCA_031972915.1 bacterium | reverse complement strand
GACCGATGACGATGGGGCCGGAGCCGATGAGCAAAATGGTTTTTATATCAGTGCGCTTGGGCATGGTCTTTCCCTATCTTCCCTATTTTGATTTTCGCTTCGAAGTTGCCGCTTTCGCCGAGCTGGGTTCCATCCAATCCCGAAACTGAGCAAAAAGATAATGCGAATCGTGGGGCCCAGGAGAAGCCTCGGGATGGTATTGAACGGCAAAAAACTTACGTTTGGGATCCGCAAAGCCGGCTACCGTGTCGTCGTTTAAATTAAGATGGGTAAGCTCTGCCACCGAGGCCAACGACTCTCGAGAAATGGCAAAACCGTGGTTATGGGAAGTTATTTCCACCTTACCCGTACTCAGATTTTTAATGGGTTGATTGCCCCCTCGATGACCAAACTTGAGTTTGTAAGTCTTAGCGCCGAGGGCCAAGCCCAAAACTTGATGACCTAGACAAATTCCGAAGATCGGAATTTTTCCTACTAACTGCCTCACATTTTCAATGGCACCCGCCACCGCAGCCGGATCTCCGGGACCGTTGCTCAAAAAAACTCCGTCTGGGTTTTCTCGAAGAATTTCTTGCGCGGAAGTAGAAGCGGGCACGACTTTAACTTCGCATCCCACGTCCACCAAATGACGCAAAATGTTTTGTTTAATTCCAAAATCGTAGGCAATGACCTTTTTTTGCGAACGAGTTGATGTCTCCTTAGCCGATTCTACGGAGTAAGTTCCTTTCTTCCACACATAGGGCTTTTCACAGGTAACAGACTCCACCCAGTTTTGCCCTTCCATCTCGGGCAGTTGTCGGGCTCGCTCTTTGAGTCGCTTAAGATCGAGATCTTGGATTGAAATCAAACCAGGCATGGCTCCGCGTTCCCGCAAATGTCGCACCAAAGCCCGCGTGTCCACCCCTTCGATGGCGACGATTTTATGAGCCTGAAGATATTCTGCGAGAGAACCCGAAGCGCGAAAATTACTAAACTGCTTAGCGTATTCTTTAACGATAAAGCCCTCTACCTGGGGCTGGGTGGACTCGACGTCTACGGGATTGATCCCATAGTTACCAATCATCGGGTAGGTCATCGTGACAATCTGTCCCTTGTAGGAGGGATCGGTGAGTATTTCTTGATAACCCATCATCGAAGTATTGAAAACGACCTCTCCTTGAGCATCGGATACGTGACCGAAGGAATAACCTTCAAAGCAGGTTCCGTCTTTTAGTACTAACAAAGCTCGAGTGCGACTTTTAAGCGACAACATCTTCATGAACCTTTCTTCCATCTACCCATGTGGCTACAACCTTGCCGGTAAAATTCCAAGACTCGAAGGGGGAATTGCGACTTTTAGAATAACCCTCTGCCGCCAAATACTTCCACTTTCGGTCTAAATCGACCAGGGTCAGGTCTGCGGGAGCCCCTACACGAATTCCTAAGTAAGGCCTCCCTAAAATTTTCCAAGGCCCCGAAGTCAACGCTCGGACCACAGTGGCCAAAGAAAGCTGGCCCGCGAGCACCTGCCGATAAGCCAAGGCAAAGGCCGTTTCAAAACCCAAAATACCAAAGGCAGCTTGATCGAATTCGACTTCTTTATCGACCACCGAATGGGGCGCATGATCGGTGGCGATGGCCTCTAGGGTGCCATCGCGCAATCCTTCCAACACCGCCTCAAGGTCGGCGAGTGTACGAAGCGGCGGACACATTTTTGCGTGGGTATCGTAGTGACGACAAGCCTCGTCGGTCAGCGTAAAATGGTGCGGCGCCGCCTCGCCCGTCACCGGTAAACCTTGTTGCTTGGCTCGACGAATTAGTTCTACGCTTCCCGCCGTGCTGACGTGAGCGATGTGCAAACGACAAGAAGTTAACTGACTTAGATAAATATCCCGAGCGACGATAATGTCTTCCGCCTCACGAGGAATACCCTTAAGCCCCAACTGACAACTCACCTCCCCCTCGTGCATGGAAGCTCCACGGGCCAAATGAGCGTCGACCGAATGGGTCACAATCGGAACACCAAAACCATGGGCATATTCCATAGCGAGTCGCATCAATTGGGTGTCCATCACCGTCATGCCATCGTCGGAGAGAGCAACACACCCGGCGCTAATCAAATCGCCCATGTCGGCCAAACGCCTTCCCTCCAAACCTTCTGAAATGGCCCCGATGGGCAATACCTTGACACTCGCCTTAGCCGCTGCTTTTTCTAGAATATAACGAGTTATGGCAGCCTTGTCGTTCACCGGTGAGGTATTGGCCATACAGCACAAGGTGGTAAAACCACCGGCGGCGGCCGAACGAGTTCCACTTTCGATGTCTTCTTTATGTTCGAATCCCGGTTCTCGCAAATGGGTATGAAGATCCATTAGACCCGGCAACAACAATTTGCCTGCAGCCGCATAAACCTCCGTTAACGGCCCTACCGGCAGGCCCAAACCTATAGCCGCAATCTTATCTCCCACAATCTTAAGATCGGAACGCTCTTCGATGCCCAAAGTGGGATCAAAAATCACCGCATCTTGAATCAAAATTTCTTTCAAAGGTTTTCCTCCCGTTCACCTGCCAACAAATAAAGCAAGGCCATGCGCACCGCGACTCCGTTTTTCACTTGATCCAGAATCAAAGAGTAGGGCCCGTCGGCCACCTCGGGAGCAATTTCCACTCCACGATTAACCGGCCCAGGATGCAAAATCACCACGTCGGGCTTGGCTTTTTTCAAAATATTACGATTGAGCCCAAAAAATCGGGAGTACTCCCGCAAACTTGGATAAGGCAAAGCATCGAGACGCTCTGTCTGGATGCGCAGCATCATCACCACATCGAAATCGGCAATAACTTCTTCGAGACGATGACTCACACCAACACCGTAAGTGACGATTTCTCGAGGCACCATAGTTTTAGGACCCACCACCGTCACCCGAGCCCCAAAAGTTTTGAGCCCCAAAATATTAGAGCGAGCCACCCTGGAGTGGGCGATGTCGCCCACAATGCCCACATGCAACCCCTCGATTTTTTTCTTGTGATCCCGAATGGTGAGAAGATCCAACAAGGCCTGGGTCGGATGCTCGTGAGCTCCATCACCTGCGTTGATGATTCGCGCTTTGAGGATCCCCGTCAGAGCTTGAGCAGCCCCGGCAGAGCCATGACGAACCACGATGATATCAGGGGACATGGCCTCTAAATTTTTTGCCGTATCGAGCAAGGTCTCTCCCTTGGAGGCCGAAGAGGAAGACTTGGCAATATTGATGACATCGGCAGAGAGCCGCTTGCCGGCAATCTCAAAACTCGTTCGAGTTCGGGTGGAGTTTTCAAAAAAGAGGTTGATCACCGTCTTACCTCGAAGGGCCGGAACCTTTTTAATCGGACGCCCCCCCACTTCTCGAAAGGTCTCGGTGGTCTGAAAAATAAACTCGATTTCTTCACGAGTTAAATCGGACATGCTCAAGATATGATTAAACTTAAGCGTCACGACCCGACTCCTTTTCTAAAACCTCAACTTGATCGCAACCATCTGTTTCTTGCACGGCGACCTGAATCTTTTGCCAAGGATGAATCTCAACTTTCTTACCGATGAAGTCGGCCTGAATGGGCAGTTCCCGCCCTCCTCGATCGATCAAGGCCAAAAGCTGGATCTGCCGAGGGCGACCTAAATCAACTAAAGCATCCAAGGCAGAACGAATGGTTCGCCCCGTAAACAAGACATCATCAACCAATAGAATGCGGGCTCCTTCAGGAGAGAAAGGCAAATGGGTCTCTTTTAACTCCGGCACCCCCGATACTCTTGCCAAGTCATCTCGATACAGATTGATATCGAGAATTCCGATTCGCTGGGGATCCTTACCCAGCAAACGAGCGAGACGACGAGCTAAGGGAATTCCCCGGGTATGGATTCCCACCAGAAAAAACTCACCCCCGCGTCGCTCTTCTTGCGCAATTTGTTCCGCCAACTGGGATAAAATCTGGTCCAGGTTGGAGGCTGTCAACAAAATGGAAGTCGTGGGCGTCATCATCGATAAAAAAAAACCTCCCAAAGTTTTTGGGAGGTTTATTCTGATTGAAAAAAATCTTTTGTTATCATGGTGGAGCAAGCTTAGCGCAAAATTTCGAGGCTTGTAGCCAAGCCCCACACTTAGTGTCAAGAGCTTTTGAGATTTCTCTTGAATTCCCCAGCAATTAAGGCCCTTCCCCCGCCCCCACCCCACTCTTTCACCCCCCCTGACTTCGCCCCTCCCCACAAAAGCCACGCACTTCGTCTAAGGTCGCTACAAAAAGAAGAAGTTGAAAACCGGTGAAATAAAAATAAAAAATGGAGCCGAGAATCGGATTCGAACCGACGACCTACTCATTACGAATGAGTTGCTCTACCAGCTGAGCTATCTCGGCTTGGGGCTGACTCCCTAAGCCTATTCCTTTTTTAATTTCAAGTTCTTCATGCCACCCCTCAGAAATCTCCTTGAATCACTCGGATCTTTTCTTCATGAAAAAACTAGATTAGGACCCACAACATTGGAAAAAATCATGAACTCTAACCCCGCTTCCGACAACGCCCAGCTTTTCTTAAAACTTCTCGAAATCATGGCCACCTTACGGGGTCCCGAAGGCTGCCCTTGGGATCGAAAGCAAACCCACTCTAGCCTCACCCCTTGCCTACTTGAAGAATGCTACGAGGTTCTCGATGCCATCGAAAAGCAAGATCCCCACTCCCTACAAGAAGAACTGGGCGATCTGCTTCTACAGGTGATCTTTCACGCTCAAATCGCCCAGGAGTCCTCAAACTTCTCCATTCAACAAATTCTCAAGACTCTCATCGAAAAGCTAAAAAGAAGACATCCCCATGTTTTTTCCTCGGAGAAAATCGAAGACGCGGAGACGGCGATTCGTCGATGGGAAAAGATCAAAGCCGAAGAACGTCCCGCGGGGCGTTCCGCCTTGGCCGGGCTCCCCAAAAATCTCCCCGCCCTGCTTCGGGCCTATCGTCTCGGAGGTAAGGCGGCCCGACTCGGGTTTGATTGGCCCCATGTCTCGGGAGTTTTAGAAAAAATCCAAGAAGAAACCCAAGAGCTGCAACAAGCGTTTCAAGAGCAGGACGCAAAAAATATTGAAGCTGAGTTTGGTGATTTACTGTTTTCTCTCGCACAATGGGCACGCTTTCTTAAAATCGACCCTGAGGAGGCCCTGAGAAAAGCGAATCTCAAGTTTCAAAACCGCTTCGAGCACATGGAACAAGAAATCACAGCTCAGCATAGCGCTCCCGAAACCCTGAGTGCTGAGGATTGGGAGACTCTCTGGAAAAAAGCGAAAGCATTCACAGAAGCTGTTTAAAACTTGTGGGTAATTCCGGGGATGAGTGTCTAAGCTCCTGTGAAAGCAGGCTTTACTTCCTCAAATAGCAAATTGCCCAAAAAGTGATCACATAAGGGTTCCCTTTTATGAGCCCCCAGCTATTCGCCATCCTCTTGACTCTCACTGTATTCCCGGGCATGGGTCACTTCTATTTGGGGTATCGTCTGCGGGCTTATTTTTGGGGGGGCCTGTTTTTTTTAAGCGCCTTGGGCGGACTTGTTCGTTACTTGTCTCTGGTTTTTGCCCTGGCCAATGTAAGTAACTTGCGCTCTTCCGCAGGCATACCCTGGAGACTCGTCCTACAGGCCTGGCAGGCAGATCGTCACGTTTTAGCAAGTCTTCTAGCCCTAAGTCTCGCCCTGCTCTGCCTAACTTTATTGGATTTACTATGGCTCATTCGAAAACACCCCACCCAAAACTCTCTTTGAAAAAATGGCCCATCGCCGTGCTCTCCCTTTTTCTAATACTCAATAGCTTAGCGGCCTGCCGCTCCTCTTCTTCCACAAAGCAGGACTCCCAGCCCCAAACCCAAACCGCATCCACAAGCGGGCTTCGTCTCAATCAAGGACTGACCTTGCATCTGGGGCAGTTTCTTTTAGATGAAAGCAGTTTACAAAAGGGCGGTCTAGGCCGCAGCACCCTGAGCCTGGAAGAACCCGGTGGCGCAGAAGGCCTCAGTCTCACGTGGTCTTCCCTGAGGCGCCCACAAATCACCGAAAGCCAACCTCAAGAACAAGAACCCGACCAGGCCCATTTCGGGACGCTTGACCTTGCCTAACCTCAGCAATGCGCGACGCATGACCCTGCCTGTCTTTTGGCCCTCGGGAGATTTATTTCTTTCGGACAGTTCTGGAATCTGGCTTTCTGACGCGGCGTTTGAAGAACTTAAGAAAAACAAAAAAACCGCGTGGAGCCCTAGCCTGCTCTCCGACCCCATGTTGGGAGAAGTGCAAAATATCCAAGGACTCGAAACTCAAGTTAATCTTTGGCTTGCACTTCTGGGACAAAGCCCTCTTTTGCAAAAAGATGTAGAAAACATTCAGCTCGTAGAACAACAAGACGACTACCTGCTGAGAATCGAAGGAAAGATTACCCAAATTCCGGTACTGATAGCCGAAAACTCTCTCGCTCAATACACGGTGCTCGACGACGCGCAAAACCCTCTAGTTTTGGAGTTTCATCTTTTTCCGCAAGCCAAGACGTACGAATGGTTTTTTTCACCGCTGGGATTTTTAAAGGGCTTGGTGGATTACCGAATCTTAGAAATTGCCAAGGTGGGATCAAAAGTGCCGGTGGTCGGAATCGAACCGACACAGGACAAGCCTACACGATTTTGAGTCGTGCGCGTCTACCAATTCCGCCACACCGGCGGCACGGCCTGGCGTGTTAGGTTTCCCAGCAAAAGATTGCAAGTCTTTTTAGATTTTTTTATCTCGCCACCACCTGGGGCTTATCTTGAGCCCGCCATCCATCCACAGAACTCGAAGCGCGCACACATCCCAAAGTGCATTTATCCTGACAGCTTTTGTAGGTGTAAAACTCTCTACGCAGATCTTCGTAAGAATACTCCATAAGATCTTTAGAAAAATACCCGCGAGTTTGAGAACACCAAGCGACTTTTCCGTATTCATCGACATAGAGATAACGACTGCCCGCTCGGCACTTAAAGGGTGCCTCTCCGCTCTTAATCATTCGATGTCGATAATCACTAAATTCTGGAAAGGATCTGGGAATTAATTTTTTAATTCGATCATAGGCAGAACGTTCTGCTGCACTGAGCCGCACTTGCCCATCGTGATCGTGGATCAAAAGTACACGGGGCTTGAATCCCATTTCCTTGGCATAACGAATCACCTCGTAAGATTCCTCCGGAGGGCAAGAACCCACCACTCCCGAAACCACAACGTTGAAACGGGCGTACTTCTTCAGGTCGGCCAAGCGCTTTTTCAACTTGTCCAATACCTTGATCGTCATTTCATTGGGTTGCACCCCGTCGATGGAAATTTGCATATCCTGCAACCCAGCCTCATTGAGTTTTTCAATCAAAGGGGGTTTGAGCAAAAAACCATTGGAGATCATCGAAGTCTTCAAGAATTTGAGTTGGTTCCTACAAAAAGAAATCAAGTTAGGTAAATCGGGATGCAAAGTGGGCTCGCCTCCCGTCAAGTTGATAGAGTAGGCCCCCAAACTTTTTAGCTTAGTCGCTCTGGCCTTTAAAAGATCAAAGGAGACGGGCTCAGAGGTTCGATCAAACTCATTGCAATACGTGCAACTCAAATTGCATTTTCGGATTATGACCAGTTGGGTAAACCAAGGGGAATACCTTACCCTTTGCCAAAAATTTACTTCCATGGAGAATTCCGATCAATCGGCCTGGGTTCTTCGGAAGGTAGCGGACGCCCCGCCCAGAGCGGCTTCCGCTTTATTCAAATCCTCACGGGTGTCCACCTCATACCACTCGTGCTTATCGAAAGGAATGACTTGAACAGGTTGCCCCTCCCGAGACAAGGGCGGCAAAAGCGCCTCCACTGATGCTCCGGCCCCCTGCTGATGAAAAATTCGCTCGGCCTCCGCCTTGTAAGCAGCCAAGGCTGTTTGGGGGACATAGGTAAGTCCCACATAAGCACAATCGTAATCACGCAAATCCTTCGCCATGGCTAAAATGCGCTTCTTGCCATCTAGCGAGACTTTCATTTCGTCAGGAGCAAAGTCTCGAAAAAAATCACAAAAGATCGAAAGCTTGCTGCGATCCTGAAGGATGAAACGCCAAGTAGCTTGACTGTAGAGATGGTCCACATTGCACAATAAAAAAGATTCTTCTACGTGAGGCAAAGCCGAACGCAAACTCATCAGATTACCCTGAGTAAACTGGGAGTTATACACCTTACGGAGACGATCTCCAAAGGGAGCATAATGAGACTCAATATGCTTTTCTAAGGAAGGATATTCAAATCCTCCAACCACCAGCACCTCACTCACATGCTTACTCGCCAATAAATGGCGCAAAGTATGATCGATCAACAAAGCATCTTTCAAAGGCACCATGGCCTTGGGCGTCGTTCGAGTCAGAGGACCCAGCCTCAAGCCCATCCCTGCCGCCAACAAAACTACTTGCATACCACCTCCTGCAACTCCCTTAAGTCGTGCACCACAGGAACAGCGGGATAAGCCTCCTGAAAATGGGAGCGGGTGAATGTTCCTAAACGACCCACAAAATCGACTCCAAAGTTCAGAGCCTTTTGGGCATCCTGAAGAGAATCTCCCACGAAAAGAGCCGACTCGGGGGACAACGAAAAAGATTTTAAGACATGATAGAAATGGTCTCTACCTTTAGAAAAACCCTGTCGGTAACCCAAAACCATATCAAAGGAAAGTGAAAGCGAGGGACAATGACTCAAGTATTCATCCACAATCTCTTGTCCATTGTTGGAAGAAACAACCACACGACAACCACACTCTTTCAAGCGGGATAAGGCCTCGGGAACCTCCGCAAACAAAGGCGTCGCTAAATAATTTTTTTGTTTGTGAGTCTCAAACTCGCGGGCAACAAGAAGATTTTCGTTGGATCCAGGAAACAACACTTCCATCTGTTCAAAAAACGGCAAGCCTGAGGTGGCTAAATAGCTCTCCCTCGCCTGCTCCCAAGACAAATCGTAATATTTTTTCATTAAGTCGGCGGCCAAATCAGCAAAGCCCCCCATCGAATCGACTAGAGTTCCGTCAAAGTCAAAGATCACCACTGATTTCGAGGGAAATTTTCGCATAGCTCTCAAAACCTACTGGGACTCCGCCGTTTTAGTGGAAGTATCCGCCAAGACAGGAGCGGTGGACTGTCGCCCCTTGAGCGTAATGACGGTCAAAACAACCGAGACAGAAAACGTGCCTAAGGCGGCTAAAAACACGATAGCCTCGGGAACATGAGCCAAAGCTAAAACCAAAAAGAGGAAGGCGAAAAAATCTTTTTTGATGAGGTACTTTGAATAGCGCAACAAAAAAACTCCAAGCCCGCTCTTTCCCTCCAAGCTACGACCCAAAACCTCTTTTTCGTAAGTTACCAAAGAGGCCTTTTGTACCTTCTTGCGAAACAAATAACTAAGCATGATGCTGAGCAAAACCGAAAAGCTCACCAGAGAAATTTTTGAAGCCCATAAAATCCAAGCAGCGTGACTAAGTCGATACACCCCTACCGTGACGCCAACAAGAAAGGCGACGAAGGACAAGTTGTCCCCAATGGTATCGAACCACGCACCAAATCGTGTCTCCCTTTTATTCAGCTTGGCCACCTCGCCATCGCATCCATCAATGACCGATACCAACTGAAACAGAAGAGCTCCCGCCACCAAAAATCCATAGGATCCATGGGCCGCTAAGTAGCCCGACAACAAACCCAGCAATAGATTAAAGGTGGTAATTTGATTGGGACTTACACCCCAACGAGCCAGAAAAATGCTCACCGGTACCGAAAGAGGCTTATTCAAATAGCGGGCAATCCACCCCCCGGTAGTCTGTAAAATCTGCTCAACAACGAGCCTCTCGCGCCTGTGTAAACGAATCCAACGCAAGGTCCAGGGGAGGCGGGGAGAAAAGTTGGAATTGTGCATATACGCCACAGACCTTTCTAAGTGCACTCTCAAAAACGGGACGAAAGAATATTTTAATGAGGAGGCCTAGACCTTTGCCAACAAGAATCTTGTATCCGAGACAGGGAACTCGATGGGTTTCCAGGTCCAAAGCGAGCTCTCTTTTT